>JBFYZD010000001.1:0-6880 GCA_041309685.1 Gemmatimonadales bacterium
CGGGTTTGGGGGGGGGCGGGGCGGCCCGCCCCCCTCCGTCGGCCTTGGCCTATCGGGGCAGGGCCCGCTTCACTCCCCTCCACCCCGGGCGGCCGGGGCGGCTGCGCCCCCCGTCTGGGGCCGGTGGTTGTTCAGCTCCGTGATGTCGGCGGCGGTGCGCTCCTCGCCCAGCAGATGCTTGGCGAAGTACTCCGCCCGCAGCCAGAACCAATAATCCCCCATGTTCCCGTAGCCGTGGCGTTGGCCCGGGAAGACGAAGAAATCGAAGCGTTTGTTGGCCCGGATGAGGGCCTCGGCTACCCTGAACGTCCCGCCATGGTGGACGTTGTTGTCCACGTCCCCGGTGGTGAGGAGGAGGTGGCCCTTCAGGTTCTTGGCCAGATCCTGGTTCTTCTCGATGGCGTACTCGAAGGAGACCTCGCCCTCGTTGTTGGTGACCTCCTTCACCCCGTGGTGGGTCTCGGACCACCACCGGTTGTACATGGAGTTGTCGTGGTTCCCCGAGGACGACACCGCCACCTTGAAGAAGTCGGGGTAGACCAGCATGGCCGCGGTGGACATGAAGCCGCCGCCGGAGTGGCCGTAGATGCCCACCCGCTCGAGGTCGACGAAATCGTGGCGGTCGGCCAGCTGCTCGATCCCCGCCTTCTTGTCGTCCAGCCCGTAATCCCTCAGGTCTCCGTAGCCGTAGTTGTGGTACCACTTGGAGCGGTCGGGGTGGCCCCCCCGGTTTCCGATGGTGATGACGATGAACCCCATCTGGGCCAGGGCCACCTCGCTGGAGGCGCTGGACCAGGCCTTGGCCACGGACTCGGTCTGGGGGCCCGGGTAGACGTAGGCGACGATGGGGTACTTCCTGGCGGGGTCGAAGTCGAAGGGCTTGTACATCACCCCGTGGATGTCCGTGCTCCCGTCGGCGGCCTCCACCTTGAAGGGCTCGGGGAACTGGTAGCCCGCCGCCTCCAGCGCGGAGAAGTCGGCCGTCTCCAGGTCCAGGACCTTGCGGCCGGAGGCGTCGTGGAGGGTGGCGGTCGGGACCGTGTTCACCCGGGAGAAGTTGTCCACGAAGAACCGGTTCGACTCGCTCACGGCCGGCCCGTGGTCATAGTCCCCGGGGTTCAGGAGGGTCAGGCCGCTCCCGTCCAGCGCCACCCGGTAGAGGTGCCGGTAGTAGGGATCCTCCCCCTCCTCCCGGGCGTTGGCGGTGAAGTACACTAGCCCCCGTGTCTCGTCCACGCCCTGGACGCCGCTCACGTGCCAGGGGCCCTCGGTGAGGCGGGCCTTCAGGGCGCCGTCGGCGCCGTAGCGGTAGAGGTGCGCCCACCCGTCCCGCTCCGACCACCAGACCAGGTCCCCGTTCTTCATGCGCCGGGGCGTCTGCTGCTCCTGGTAGGTGTTCATCCGCTCCTCGATCAGGACCTTCACTTCCCCCGTGGCGGGGTCGGCCACCATCACGTCGATGCGGTGCAGGTCCCTGCTGGCCCGGAAGAAATAGAGCTCGCTGGAATTGGGGGAGAGCCACTTGCGGATGCGCAGCTCCTCGTCTTCCCCACTGCGGGCGGCGTAGCGGTCGCCGGAAGGGGTCGGATCAGCCCACACGCCCATGGTCTGATCCTTCCAGGGCTTGTCGTCGATCTTCTTCATCGCCCGGGCTTGGGTGTCGTAGACCCATAGCTCGGTCTGGGTGACGTTTTTCTCTCCGGGCATGTCGTACTTGTAGGTCTCCAGCTTGGGGCGTCCGCTCCCGGTGACGTGGACCACCCACAGGTCCGCCACCTCCCGCTGGTCGCGGCGGGTCATGGCGAACCAGCGGGAGTCGTGGGACCAGATGACCCCTGCGCTCTGCCGCTTCCCCCACTGCTTTGCGGCCTCCTCGTCGTTCTCCCCGCGCCCCGAGGAGCCGTAGCAATAGTCCTTCTCACCGTCGGTGGTGAGCTGGGTCTCGGCGACCTCCACCTTCATCTCCGCCGAGTCCGCCGCCTCACCCGTCTTCTTGTGCCGGGCCTCGACGATCTTCAGGTAATCGTCCCAGCCCATCGTGTAGAGGTTGCACTCCTTGCTGTAGACCACCATGGAGCTGTCGGGGGAGACCCCGGCCCAACCGGGATGGGCCCGGGGTTCCTCATACTCCTCCAGCTGCCGGAGCGTCCGGGAGGCGACGTCGTACTCGAAGTGGAAGACCTTCTTGCGGGTGCGGGGGCGCCGGGCCCTCTGCTGCTCCTCCTGCTGCTGCTCCCCCGTCTCCGCCTCCTGGTCGGGGATCGGCTCGTCCACCGTGGACTGGACCTCGAACTGGATGGTGGTCTCGTCGATGAAGGAGATGCTGCGGACGGGAAGGTGCTGCCCGTCGAAGGGGTCCCCGGTGATACGGGTGAGCTCGGCGGCGATGCGGTCGTTGTCGAAGATCTGCTGCTTGGAGGCCCGGGCGGGATCCACGATGTAGTAGAAGGCCCCGTCGGCGTTCTCCCACTGGTACCAGAAACGGTCGGTCTCCCCGATCCAATTGGGCCGGACCGAGGTGCTCTTGGTGAGGCCGCTCATCTTGTAGGGGGCGAAGCGGGCCGCCAGCTCCCAGTTGGCTCCCCAGACCCGGGTGTCGCCCTCCGGGGCCGGGTGGTGGGCGGACTGGGCCGCGAGGGAGGATCCGAAGGCCGACAGGGCCAGGGCGAGCACTCCGGGGAGGACGAACGCGGAACGTGGGCAGGGGCCGGCTGGCGTGGCCCTGCGCGGTGAGCAGGCTGGGATCATGGGAGCTCCTCGTGGTGGCCGGGGGAACCGGTCCGGCCCGGACAAGCGGAGCGGCTTGCCGGAGCCGGACTACAGGGGGGGAAGACTACTGCCGGGAGGGGTAGCTGGCGAGGGGCAGGAGGCGGAATCGACTCCCAACCCCGGGAAGGGGCCTGGATCCGGTCCACGGCCGCTTCCGGGTTGCCCGCTCCGCCGGGCTCCCTACCCCACCCGCAGCACCTTCGCTCCCCGGATCTTCCGGTTCTTCAGCTCCAGGAGGGCCGCGTTGGCTTCCACCAGGGGATACTCCTGGACCTCCGGCAGAATGGGGATGCCGGCCGCAAGCTCCAGGAACTCCGCCACGTCCCGCCGGGCCACGTTGGCCACGCTCTTGATCTCCCGCTCCATCCAGAGGTCTTCAGCGTAGTCCAGGGTGAGGAGGACGTCCTTGTCCGAGTCCTCCTTCCGGATGGCGTTCACCACCAGGCGGCCTCCGGGCCGCAGGTTGCGGAGCGCTTCCACCACGGGAGTCCAGACCGGGGTGGTGTCGATGACGGCCGCGAGCCCCACGGGCGCCCGGTCCGCGGTGTCCCCGGCCCAGGCGGCTCCCAGCTCCAGCGCGAACGCCCGCTCCGAGGGGCTCCGGGCGAAGACGAACACCTCGGTGTCGGGCATCCGGTGGCGCACCATCTTCAGCACCAGGTGCCCCGAGGCTCCAAAGCCGGTGAGGCCCAGGGGCTCCCCGTTGGAGAGCTGCGCCAGGCGCAGGGAACGGTAGCCGATGGCCCCGGCGCACAGGAGGGGCGCCGCCTCGGCGTCGGAGAAGACCGGGGGAACGGGGAAGGCGAAGGGCTCGGGGACCACCATGCGTTCCGCGTAGCCCCCATGGGCGTCCCGCCCGGTGGCGCGGAAGCGGGCGCAGAGGTTCTCGTCTCCCGCCAGGCAGTGGGGGCACGCCCCGCAGGCGTCGAAGATCCAGGCCACGCCCACCCGGTCGCCGATCCGGAGCCGGGAGCACTCCGGGCCCAGCCCCTCCACCACCCCAACCACCTGGTGGCCCAGGATGACGGGGAGGCGGGGTGGGGGGGTGCGCCCCTCGATCTCGTCCAGCTCGGTGTGGCAGACCCCGGACGTGAGGACCCGGACCAGGACCTCTCCCGGGCCCGGCTCGGGGTCGGGGAGGTCCACGAGGCGCAGGGGCGTGGGATGGGAAGCCAGGGGGCCCAAGGCTTCCAGGATCATGGCCTTCATGGAATCCTCAGGCCGCCATCTCCTCCAGGACCGCTGTGAGGAGAGCGTAGAAGCGGCCCACCGAGTCCACCTTCACCCGTTCGGCGGGGGAGTGGGGGAACTCGATCTGGGGTCCGAAGGAGATCATGTCCATCCCCGGCACCATCTCCCCGATGATCCCGCACTCCAGGCCGGCATGGACGGCCTGCACATGGGGCTCCGCGCCCAGGACCCTGGCGTGGACACGCTTCACCAGCTTGAGGACCTCGGAGTCGAGGTCCGGCTTCCACCCGGGGTAGCCGTCGTGCTCGTCCACCTGGGCGCCGGCCAGGAAGGCCGTGGCCCGGATCTTCCGGCGGATCCACCCCAGGGCCGAGGCCACCGAGGAGCGAGAGCTGGTAAGGATGCTGATCCCCTTCGCTTCGGTCTTCACCACGGCCAGGTTGGTGCTGGTCTCCACCAGCCCCGGGATGTCGTTGCTCATGGCCACGACGCCGTGGGGGAGCGCGACCAGGAGGCGGAGAACCTTCCACGTGCTGTCGGTGGACCAGACCTTGGCGGGGAGGGGAGCCTCGGTGAGACTCAGGCTCATCCCCGGCTCCACGGTCCCGTACTCCCCCTTCAGCATCTCGAACTGGAGGCTGAACTGCCGGAGAAACTCCCCCGACTGCTCCTCGGGGATCACCACGGTCCCCCAGGCCTCCCGGGGGATGGCGTTGTGCTTGTTTCCCCCCTGGATCTCCGCCAGGAACCCCGGAGTGCCCGGTGCGATGGCGTGGAGCATGCGGGCCAGGAGCTGGACCGCGTTGCCCCGCTGGAGGTGGATGTCGATTCCGGAGTGGCCCCCGTGCAGCCCCGAGAGCTTGACCATGTGGGCGGTGGCCCTGGAGGGGGCGGGCAGGGTCTCCAGCGCCAGGCGGATCTCGGTGTCGGCTCCCCCGGCGCACCCCACCGTGACCGTTCCCTCCTCTTCGGAATCGAGGTTGAGGAGACGGCGCCCCAGGAACATGGAGGCGTCCAGCCCCCCGGCCCCCGTGAGCCCCGTTTCCTCGTCGATGGTGAAGAGGAACTCCAGGGGGCCGTGGACCATCTCCTTGGACTCCAGGATGGCCAGCATGGCCGCCAGGCCGATCCCATTGTCCGAGCCCAGGGTGGTCCCGGTGGCGGTGAGGTAGGCCCCGTCCATGCGGGGCTTGATGGGGTCTCTGGAGAAGTCGTGCTCGACGTCGGAGTTCTTCTCGTTCACCATGTCCAGGTGGCTCTGGAGCACGGTGGCCGGGGCGTTCTCCTTCCCGGGACTGGCGGGCTTGCGGATCACCACGTTGCCGGTGGCGTCCACCTGGTGCCCCAGGCCGTTCCGCTCCGCAACGGAAATCACGTACTCCCGGATCTTCCCCTCCTCCTTCGACCCCCTGGGGATGGTGAGAACCGTATCGAAATGGGCCCAGAGGGCTCTCGGCTCGAGGTCGGCAACGAAGGTCATGATCTCACGCTCCTTTGGAGGCCGGGATTGGCCGGGTCAGGGGGAATACTGTAACCCGCCCAGGGGCGAATTGACAGGGGCTCCCGCACCGAGCTACCCTCATCCCCGGCGTCACGGGGGGTCCCACCCAGGCCCGACACCCGGGCTTCCCCTGTCGGTCCCCCTTCATCTCCGAGCTGAGCTATGGAAAAGAAGCCGTTCACCCCCTTCGTTCCAGCCTCCCGCTCCATGGACGAGCTCACCTTCAAAGCCCTCTTCCTGGGGGCCATCATGGCCATCACCCTGGGGGCCGCCAACGCCTACGTGGGGATGCGGGCCGGCCTCACGGTGGCGGCGACCTTTCCGGCGGCGGTGGTGGCCATGGCCGTCCTGCGGATCTTCCGGGGGACGATCCTGGAGGAGAACATCGCCCGTACGACCGCCTCGGTGGGGGAGGGGCTGGTGGCGGGCGCCATCTTCACCATCCCGGCCTTCCTCATCAGTGGCGCCTGGGACGAGCTCCACTACCTGGAGAGCACGGCCATCATGCTGGTGGGAGGGGTGCTGGGGGTCCTCTTCATCATCGTCCTCAGGCGGACGCTGGTGGTGGAGGCGGATCTCCCCTTCCCGGAGAGCGTAGCGGCGGCGGAGATCGTGAAGGCAGGCCAGGGGGGGCAGACGGGGGCTTCCTATCTTTTCGCGGCCATGGGGATCGCGGGCCTCTGGGAGTTCCTGAAGAACAGCAACGGGATCCATATCATCCAGGAGAGCGCCAATCGTTTCTTCGCCTTCGGGCGCTCCTCCATCGACATCCTCCAGGGGCGGGTGGACTACCAGGGAGGGCTCCTGGCCGCGACTCCCAGCGCCTCCCCCATGCTCATGGGGGTTGGGTTCATCGTGGGGACCCGGATCTCGGCGATCCTGTTCGCCGGGGCCGTCATGGGGTGGCTCCTCCTGGTCCCCCTTTCGGTGTTCCTGAACCCGGGGCTGGCGACTCTCATCGGCCCCGATGAGAGCTTCACGGACCTGGCCACCGCCGTGTGGCTCCGGCAGGTTCGTCCCCTGGCGGTGGGGACCATGATCGTGGCCGCCTTCTACACCCTCTGGAACCTGAGGAACTCCCTCATCAGCGGGATCGGCCGGGCCCTGAAGAACATCGGGGCCGTGGCGGGGAGCGGGGAGGCCGTTGACCGGACCGACGTCGACCTGGACCTCAAGAAGGTGCTGGCGGCCATCGGTGTGGCGGCGGTGGCCTGCTTCTTCCTCTACTACCACTTCTCCCACTCCATCTCCGGCGCCCTGACCCTCACCGCGGTGATGGTCGTGCTGGGTTTCCTCTTCTCCGCCGTGGCCGGGTACCTGGTGGGCCTCATCGGCTCCTCCAACAACCCGGTGTCGGGCCTGACCCTGAGCGCCCTCCTCATCGCCGCGATCCTCATGGTGGTCCTGGGGCTCACCGAT
>JBFYZD010000002.1:0-10766 GCA_041309685.1 Gemmatimonadales bacterium
AGCTGGCCCGGCACGCCGATTTCTTCTCCATTGGCACCAATGACCTCGTGCAGTACACCCTGGCGGTGGACAGGACGAACACCCGGCTGGCGGGGCTATTGAACCCATTTCATCCCGCCGTGGTGCGGCAGCTGCACCAGGTCTCCCGCGTGGCCCGGGCGGCCGGAATCGAGGTGAGCGTTTGCGGGGAGCTGGCGGCAAACCCCCTGGGGGCCTTTCTCCTTCTGGGATTGGACATCCACTCCCTTTCCGTGGCATGGCCTTCCCTGGGAGAGATCAAGAAGGTCATTCGGGAGCTCCGCATCGAGGACGCCCGGAAGGCCGCGGCCCGGGCCCTGGCCGCCCCCACCAGCCGTGAGGTCACCGCCCGGCTGGTGGAGGGCGTGGGAGACAGCATCGATCTTTCCGCCTTCTCAGGGCGGTGGAGCCTGAACGTTCCCCATCCAGGGGTGTAGCCCAATCGCCTGGCCGACCTGACTTCAACCACGGACTACCCTTGAGCCTTCGACTCTTCACCTCGGAATCCGTCACGGAAGGGCACCCGGACAAGATCGCCGACCAGGTCTCCGACGCGATCCTGGACGAGATCCTCCTGCAAGATCCCAGGGCCCGGGTGGCGGCTGAGGTTCTGGTCACCACCGGAATGGCGCTGGTGGCGGGGGAGATCACCACGGAGGCCTACGTGGAGATCCCGGACATCGTGCGCCGGACCCTTCTGGACATCGGCTATGTACGGTCCGATTTCGGGATCGACGGGCACACCTGTGCGGTCCTGACCACGATCGACCAGCAGGCGTGGGACATCGCCATGGGTGTGGACTCGGGCGGCGCGGGGGACCAGGGAATGATGTATGGCTACGCCACCGACGAGACCGAGTCCCTGATGCCGGCCCCCATCACCCTGGCCCACGGCCTTACCAGCCGCCTGTCGGCGATGCGGAAGTCGGGAGAGATCCCCTGGATCAGGCCGGACGGCAAGGCCCAGGTTTCCATGGAGTACGACGGTGACGTCCCACTCCGGGTCCATACGGTGGTCCTTTCCACTCAGCACGATCCGGAGATCGAGCAGGAGGCCCTGAAGGCCGAGCTCCTGGAGAAGGTCATCCTTCCCGCCATTCCCGAGATGTTCATGGACCTCCAGGCCTGCACCTTCCATATCAACCCCACCGGGCGGTTCGTGGTGGGGGGGCCCCATGGGGATACCGGCCTCACCGGCCGTAAGATCATGGTGGACACGTATGGGGGGGTGGGACGTCATGGTGGAGGCGCTTTCAGCGGAAAGGACGCCACCAAGGTGGACCGCTCCGGTGCCTACGCCGCCCGGTGGGTCGCCAAGAACATGGTGGCCGCGGGGGCTGCCCGGCGTTTCGAGCTCCAGGTGGCCTACGCCATCGGGGTAGCGGAGCCCGTGGCCCTGTACGTGGACACGTTCGGCACCGGCGTCCGACCCGACGAGGTGTTGGCCCGGGCCGTGGGCGAGCTCTTCGATCTCAAGCCCCGGGCGATCATGGAACGGCTGAAGCTGGCGGAGCCCATCTTCCGCCCCACGTCCGCCTATGGGCATTTCGGACGCCCGCCCCGGACCGTGCGGGTCGGAGGAGAGGCGGGGAGGGACGCCGCACTCTTCACCTGGGAAGAGACAGACAGGGTGGCCGATATCCGGAATTGCCTGGGGCTCTGAGTCCTTCGGCCCCGCGGGGCCCGTCGCCCCTCGGGCCTGTTGCGGCCCCGAGCAAGGGCGCACCGGTTCGTACTACCGACCGGGGCAGCTTGTCCATACTCAACCACGGACCGACCATCATGGACTACGATATTCGCGACCTGGCGTTGGCCGACGAGGGGCGCCGCCGAACGGAATGGGCCGAACGGACCATGCCCGTCCTCCGGCAGATCAGGGAGAGGTTCGGGAGGGACCGGCCGCTGGAGGGGATTCGTCTCTCGGCTTGCCTCCATGTCACCACCGAGACGGCCAATCTCATGGCGACCCTGAAGGCCGGCGGGGCCGACGTGGTCCTGTGTGCCTCCAACCCCTTGAGCACCCAGGACGCCGTGGCGGCCCACCTGGTGGCCCATCAGGGGATCCCCGTGTTCGCCATCAAGGGGGAGGGTGACGAGTCCTACTATCGTCACATTCGGGCGGCCTTGGCCCATCGGCCTCACATCACCATGGACGACGGGGCGGACCTGGTGGGATCCCTCCACATGATCGCGCTGGAACGCCTGGAGGCGCTGGCCCTCCCGGTTCGGAGCTGGGCCGAAGCCATGGCGCCGGAGGAGCGAAGATCTCTCGTGCAGGAGATCCTGGGGTCCACGGAGGAGACGACCACTGGGGTGATCCGGCTCAAGGCCATGGCCGTCGAGGGCGTCCTCCAGTTTCCCGTGGTGGCGGTGAACGACTCCCAGACCAAGTATCTCTTCGACAACCGGTATGGCACGGGGCAGAGCACCCTCGACGGCGTGCTCCGGGCCACCAACCTCCTCCTGGCGGGGTCCACGACGGTGGTTGCCGGGTACGGATGGTGCGGCCGGGGAGTGGCCATGAGAGCCCGGGGCGCAGGCGCCAACGTCATCGTCACCGAGGTGGACCCGATCAAGGCGTTGGAAGCAGCCATGGACGGGTTCAGGGTCATGCCCATGCTCGCGGCCGCGCCCCTGGGCGATCTCTTCCTGACCCTTACCGGGGACATCAACGTCATTCGTCCGGAGCACTTCCGGATCATGAAGGACGGAGCCATCGTCGCGAACTCGGGCCATTTCAACGTCGAGCTCGACCTTCCCGGTCTCGCCTCCGCGGCGCAGGGGGAGGCGCGGGAGATGAGGGAGTTCGTCCAGGAATACAGGTTGGACGGGAAGAGCGTTTTCGTCCTTGGGGAGGGCCGCCTGATCAACCTGGCGGCGGCGGAAGGGCATCCGGCTTCGGTCATGGACATGAGCTTTGCGAACCAGGCCCTCGCTTCGGAGTATCTCTGGATGAGACGGGGCCAACTGGAGAAGCGAGTGTACCGGATCCCGGAGGAGATCGACCGGGACATCGCCTTGCTGAAGCTGAGGGCGATGGGGGTGGAGATCGACGTGCTCACCCCGGAGCAGGTGCGCTACCTCTCCTCCTGGACCATGGGAACCTGAGGAATCGAGGGTCGACAAGGAGGCACGTGGCGAACCTGGTGGAGGTGAAAGTCCAGAGCCTGGGGTTGGATCGAGCCACGAACACCCCGGTGGTCATCCTCCAGGAGCAGGACGGGGAGCGCATCCTCCCCATCTGGATCGGACCGGGGGAGGCGAGCGCCATTGCCATGCAGCTCGCCGACTGGAGCTTCTCCCGCCCCCTCACCCACGACCTCCTGGTATCGGTGGTGGGGGGGCTCGGAGGAACACTGGAGCGGGTGGTGATCGATCGGGTTGAAGGGAACACCTATTTTGCGGAGTTGATCCTCAGGCGAAACGGGGAGGTGATCTCCGTGGATGCCCGTCCCTCGGACTCCATCGCCGTGGCGCTCCGGATGAAGGCTCGAATCTACGCACACGATGAGCTTCTCGAGCGGTCCTCGGTGGAGATCTCCGAAGAGGAATCAGTATCCGGATCCGGCGATTCGGTTTTCCAGGCCTCCGAGCAGGCAGAGGGTCCAACGGAGGACCTGAGAGAGTACCTGAGGAAGCTCAACCCCGAGGATTTCGGCCGTTTCACCCCTTGACGGGGGCTTGCCCGCACCCATGTCAGTCCCCTCCCTCAGGCGCTTCGGCCAAGCCCTCTTCCTGGCCTTTCCAGCCTTCCTGCCCGGGTCCGCGCGGGCCCAGGAAGAGGTGCCCCCCCGCCTCCAGGGGCAGGTCCTGGCCGGGAGCCGGCCCGCCGCCGAGGGGATGGTGGTCCTCCATAGGGTCTCGGCCACCGAGTCGGGGGAGATCGACAGTGTACGGGTGGGAGCGGATGGGAGCTTCGAGCTCCTGCTTCCCTACGTACCGGACCATGCGACCCGCCCCGAGATCTTCTTCGCGTCTTTCCTTTTCGGCGGCCTGGCGTATTTCGGGCCGGCGGTTACCGAAGCGTCTCAGCTCGATAGCCTTTACCTCATCCAGGCTTACGACACCCTTTCCGTTCCCCCCGGGGGGGCCCCGCTCCCCGTCAGGGTCCGGAACCTCTTTCTCGAGAGCACCCAGGACGGATGGGCTGTCACCGATCTCTTCCAGATCATCAATGAGGGGGACCGGACGCTCTATTCCCCGGAGGAGGGAGTCATCTGGAGCTACCCCCTCCCAGGGCCGGCGAGTGGGTTCGAGGTGGGCCAAGCCGACCTGTCCCCCGACGCCCTCCGGCTCCAGAATGGGCGCATGGAGGTTCTGGCTCCGCTGCAACCGGGGGAGCGTTTTCTCCTGGTTCGCTATGACCTCGGGGTGAAGGAGCTCGAGATCCCCCTTCCCGGCCGAACCGACCGTCTTGAGATCATGGTGAGGGAGCCTGCGCCCCCCGCCGAGTTTCCCCCCCTCCTGCCGGCCCCCCCGGTGGAGTTGGAACCCGGCAACGTGTACCGCCGGTACGTTGGGGAGGCCCTTGCGGATACCGTGATTCGGGCTCTGGTGGCCCCGGAGCCCTGGCGGCTCCCGGCCCATTGGATTGCCGTGTTTCTCGCGGCCGCTCTCGGGGGGGCGGGGGTGTACGGATTCCGGCGAAAAGGCGGCCTTTCGCGTCCGGCGTTTGAGATCCGTCCGCACCGCTCCCGGCAGGACCTCCTCCTGGCCGTGGCCAGACTGGACGAAGAGTTCGCACGGTCGGGTGACACGTCCCCCGCGGGACGGGAGAGCTACCGGATCCGCCGGGAGGAGTTGTTTGCCGAGATCAATCGGTCCTCCTGAGCCCTGTCCCTTTCCGTGTCTCTGCGCAGCACTTCCGCCGTACTCCTCCGGTCCTACCCCTACAGCGAAAGCAGCCGGATCCTCCGCTTCTATACCGAGGAGCTCGGTGTGGTCGGGGTCCTGGCCCGGGGCGTGCGCAAGAGCGGAGGGAGGAGGGGAGGGAACCTCTCCACCTTCTGCCAGGGAACCCTGAGTCTCCACCAC
The DNA here is from genome assembly GCA_041309685.1 of Gemmatimonadales bacterium. Classification (GTDB taxonomy): domain Bacteria; phylum Gemmatimonadota; class Gemmatimonadetes; order Longimicrobiales; family Gaopeijiaceae; genus JBFYZD01. Next base: position 5,053 of record JBFYZD010000002.1, read on the forward strand.
AGGGAGAACCGGGATCTCCAGACCTTTCGGGAGTTCGCTCCTTCCAAGCCCCGTAGGGGGCTGGCCCAGCATCCCCTCCGCCTGGCCGGGGCCTCGGTCCTGGCGGAGCTGGTCCTCCAGCACGCAGAGGGGGAGGGGAATCCCCCCCTCTTCTGGAACCTGTCCCGGGGGCTGGACGGGGTGGAATCGGAACCCATGGAGCTCCTCCTGCCTCGTCTCCTCATGGAGATCTGGAACCTCGTCCGGGAGCTGGGATACGAGCCGATCCTGGATCGATGCGTCGAGTGCGGCCGACCTCTGGAGGGAGGGGAGGTGTTCCGGTTCGACCTTCCCGCCGGCGGGCTTCGTTGCCGGGACTGCCAGGAGCGGGCGCAGGGCCCCCGGCTGGGCCCCCGGGCCCGGCTCCAACTCGCCGGGTTGCTCCAAGGGGATCTTCGGGAGACCCTCATGAGGCCACGGGCCCATCTTCGGCTCGCCGGCGACTTCATCACCTACCATATCTCGGGCGGAACCCCCCTCCGCTCCATGGACGTGCTAGCCACTCTCATCCCCAAGGGCCATGCGTAGACTGATCCTGGGAACCGCCGGCCATATCGATCACGGCAAGACCGCCCTGGTCAAGGCGCTGACCGGGGTGGACACCGATCGGCTGAAGGAGGAGAAGGAGCGGGGAATCACCGTGGACCTGGGGTTTGCCGAGTTCACGTCGGGGGAAGGGGTCCACTTCGGCGTGGTGGACGTGCCGGGGCACGAGGGCTTCATCCGGAACATGCTGGCCGGTGCCACCGGGATGGACATGGTTCTCCTCGTGGTCGCCGCAGACGAAGGAGTCATGCCCCAGACCCGGGAACACCTGGCCATCGTTCGGCTCCTGGACGTACCCGCCCTGGCGGTCGCCCTCACCAAGATCGACCTGGTGGAGCCCGAATGGATGGAGCTGGTGGAGGGGGAGATCCGGGAGATCCTCTCCGGCACCCGCTACTCCCGTGCCCCCATCCTCAGGGTCTCGGCCCGCACCGGGGAGGGTCTCGGCGACCTGGTCTCGGCCCTGGGGAAGCTCGCCCTGGATGCGCAGGAAAGGGCGAGTGGGGACGTGGCCCGCCTCCCCTTGGATCGGGTGTTCACCATCCGGGGGGCCGGCACCGTGGTCACGGGAACCCTCTGGAGCGGAACCCTTCGTCTCGGGGAGCGGGTCCGGATTCTCCCGGGAGACAAGGAGGCTCGGGTCCGCTCCCTCCAGGTGCACGGGAGGCAGGTGGATGACGCGAGGGCCGGGAGCCGGGTGGCGGTGGGCCTCTCGGGGAGCGGCATCAGCCACCAGGAGCTCGAGCGGGGCCAGGCACTGGTTCAGGGAGGAGGGTGGAAGGTCTCCTCGATGCTCACGTGCCGGATTTCCGTCCTGGAGGACTCCCGATGGGATCTGGAACAGGGCCAGAGGGTGAGGGTCCACCTGGGCACCTCGGAGGTTCTGGCGAGAGCCGCCCTCATGGAAGAGGAGTCCCTGGGGAGTGGAGAGGAGGGATGGGTGCAGCTCCGTCTGGAAGCTCCCATCCTGGCGAGGGTCCGGGATCGCCTCGTGCTCCGCACCTATTCCCCCGTGACCACCCTGGGAGGGGGTGTGGTGGCCGAGGTCCTACCCAGAAAACGCAGGGCCCTGGCGCCCGGAGAGGGAGCCCTGCTCCGGGCTCGCCTGTCCCGGGACTCCGGAGAGGGGGTCATGGCCCTTCTGGAAATGGAGGGGTGGAATGGAGTCCCCCGCCTCGCCCTCCCTCAGCGCACTGGCCTTTCCCCCGGGGCGTTGGAGGAGGCCGTGGCCCGCATCCTCGCCGAGGGTCGGGGAAGGGAAGTGGAGGAAGTCCTGTTCTCCCGGGGAAGATGGGAGGAAGGGAGGAGACGGCTCCTGGAGGCCCTGGACGAGTATCACCGCCGGGAGCCCCTGCGTCCCGGCCGCCCCCTCGAAGAGCTTCGCCAGGTCCTGCCCGGATCCATGGGCCCCCGGCTGGCGGAGGCCATCATCCAGGGGCTCTCCGGGGAAGGAACGCTCGAGCTCCGCCGAGGCTTTGCGGCCCTGGCAGGATTTTGCCCGACGCTTTCGCCGGCCCAGGAGGTGCTGCGGGGCAGAATCCGCTCGGCCCTCCAGGAGGCCGGCCTGGCCCCTCCGAGCCTTCGGGAGCTCACGGCGGAGCTGGGTGGGGAGGGGAGCCTGGTCGAGGCGCTCCTCCGGGTCATGGAGGGCTCCGGAGAGGTCGTGGCCCTGGAGGATGGGCTCTTTTTCCGGCGGGATGCGGTGGTCGAGGCCGGGACGGGGTTGGTGGGTTCCCTCGGGGGTGCCGACAACCTCGGGCCCTCGGACTTCCGGGACGCCCTCCCCCTCACACGAAAACACCTTCTACCCCTTCTGCGGTACTTCGACACGGTCGGGATCACCACCCGCCGGGACGAGAACAGAAGCGTGGCCCGCGAGCTACCCAAGGGGTGGGCCGATCCGCTTCCCGGGCTCTGACCCGAGGGTGGCCCCCTCGTTCCGCCCGGGAAAAGCCTGCTTGACCGTGGAATGGGCAGGAGATAGAATGGAGAGGAGGGATGTTCTCGCGGACCCCCATTCTCTCTGGAGGGCCATCGTTACACGGCTACAGCACAGCGGAACTGTGCGGAGGTTTGAATGAGACGCCCCTGCAGCGTCCTCATCGTCCTCCTCTCCATTGTCGGCCTCGCTCTCCCGGCTTCCGCCCAGCAAGCGGGGTCGACTGGAAAGCAGGACTCCGGGTTTGTCCTGGAGCAGAATTATCCGAACCCGTTCAACCCGGAAACGAAGATCCCCTTCACTCTGGGCGACGCGCTATTCTCCGACGGGAAGCCCGTGGTGGTTTCCGTTCGGATCTTCAACGTTCTACATCAGTTGATTACCGCCCCCACCGCGCTGAACCATCCCAGGGGGGAGGGTGTTCCCCTTCTGGACCTGGAGTACCCCTATCCCGGCCGCTTTGAGGCGTACTGGGACGGACGGGACCAGCAGGGACGGCAGGTGGCCTCGGGGGTGTACTTTGTTCAGCTCAACGTGAACGGAAGATCCCAGGTCAGAAAGATGTTCGTGACCAAGTAGCCGGCCTCTACGGCCAGCCTCGTGGTCCCGCGAAGGCATGATGAAAGATGGGGGCGTCCACTCGTCGGACGCCCCCATTTCTCTTGGTTTCCCCAGCGATGCGGTCTCTTCAGGGCAACACGTAGATGAACCGCCCGCAGCTCTCGCAGATCTGGACCCTGTGATTCCCATCTTCCGTCGTGGCCGTCGGGATGGACACGAAACATCCGTAGCAAATCCCCCCGATCACAGGGACCACCATGCGACCGAGGGCCGGAAGGCCCCGCTCGCAGCGGGTCCGGATCGGCGGATCGAGCTGACCCTGGAGCTCCCGGATCTTCTCGTTCAGGGCCGCGATCGCACCCTGCAGATCGACGTGGAAATCGTCGACCTCGACCCTTTCCAGGCCGGGTTCGTCCAGGAGAGCGGCTTTCTGAAGATGAAGATCCTGGATCTCCAACAACAGCATCAACTGCGGGTGCATGGGCACCTCTGGCGCTATTGGGCTTTCTCCTCCAGGAGCCGCAGGAATTCGTCCGGGGTCTGGATCTCACCGAGCTTCGCCGGTACCTCAGGGTCCTTCGCGAACTGGGCGATCTTGCCCAGGACGGGGAGATACTGGTTGGAAACCTCAAGGGGAGGAGCCACGATGAGGAAGAAATTGTAGACCGGACTCCCGTCGATGGCTTTGAAATCGACCCCGCCGGGTTTCCTTCCGTACGCCAGGCGGAGCCGGTTCACCACCAGGGAACGGCAGTGGGGAATGGCGATGCCCTTCCCGATACCGGTTGACCCCAGGTTCTCACGCCGTTTCAGGGTCTTGAAGAGGATCGCCTCGGACTTCTCGTCCATTCCGAGGAGGCCGATCAGCTCCTTGAGGATCTCGTCTTTCGATTCGGATTGTATCTCCAGGTTCACGACTTCCGACGTGAACAGCTCTCTCAGTCTCATCCGGTAGCCTCCAGAGTCGTGTCATCGGCGCCGGCAGGAACCAATCCCGCGACGCTTGAATGTAGCGGTACCATCCCTAACATGGTAAACGGTCGCTCTCTCCTTTTCCAGACGGACCCTCCCGGCGGCCCTGGCAAGGATGCCCCCGGCCAGGCGGGGGTTCAGGCGGGGAGGGGCCTCTCTTACCTTTGTTCCATGCTTCCCGACTTCCTCGACGTCTTCCGGAAGGGGCCGACCCCTTTGTTTCTCGCCCCCCAGGCGGGGGTATCGGAAGCGCCGTTCCGCCGCCTGTGCCGGGACTACGGTGCGGACGTGGTGGTGAGCGAATTCGTCAGCGCCGACGGGCTGGTGAGGGGGAGCGAAAAGACCCACGGTTACCTCCGATTCGACCAAGCGGAGAGACCCATTGGAGTCCAGATCTTCGGATCCGACCCCGGCATGATGGCTGATGCCGCGTCCCTGGTCACCGAGGCCTACCTCCCGGATTTCATCGACATCAATTTCGGATGCCCGGTGAAGAAGGTGGTGAAGCGAAATGGTGGGTCCGGGTGCCTTCGGGACCTCTCCCTCGTGGGGGAGATCATCCGAGCCGTCGCCGGCGCCACCACCCAGCCGGTGACGGCAAAGACGAGAAGCGGGTTCGACGAGGCCACCAGGGATCCGGTGGGAATCGCACTGCGCATGGAGGAGGCCGGGGCCCGCATGATCACCCTCCACCCCCGGACCAGGGCCGACATGTATGGGGGTAAGGCCCGTTGGGACGAGATCCGGGCATGTGTCGAGGCTCTGGAGATTCCCGTGGTGGGGAATGGAGACATCCGCACGGGAGAGGATGCCCTTAGGATGAGGGAGGAGACCGGGTGCCACGGCATCATGATGGCTCGGGGCACCCACGGCGCACCCTGGCTCTTTCGGCAGGCTCGGGCGGCACTGGACGGGCAGCCCGTGCCCTCCGATCCCGGCGTGGAGGAGCGATTCCGGGTGTGCCTCCGGCACGCCCGGAATGCCATCGAGCACGGCGGTGAGCCGCGCAGGGCGGCGGTGGAATTCCGGAAGCACCTCGGCTGGTACACGAAGGGGATTCCCGGCGGGAAGCGGCTTCGGGGAGAGCTCTTTCGGGTCACTTCCCTGGAGGAGATGGAGACTCTTCTTTCGGGGTACCTGGAGGCCCGGGTCGAGAGCGCTCCCTAGGATCGGAGCATTCGGGGGCTTCCTGGTGTATATTTCCCGTTGTCTTTCGGTGTTCACCAGTCTAAGAGGGGGCGTAACGGCTTCGACACGTTTGGTGAATCCGGAGCAGCGTGCCGAGGATCCTGGGAACCTCGTTAATCATCCCGGGAAAAACACAACTGCCAACACTCAACTGGCACTGGCCGCGTAACCAACCGTCGGCCCGCCTCCTGACCATGCCCGCCCGAGGCGGGACTTGAGGCGTCGATAAGTCGGGCTGGCTCGTCCCTGGTGTTACCCCAGGGCGGGCAAGATCTCAGGTAACTAGTCCAAGGAGCGGTCGCTCACCGGCCCCCGAGGACGAAACCGATCGGTGAGCTACGCACGTAGAGGCTCTTGAGGACCCAATCGTGGACGCGGGTTCAACTCCCGCCGCCTCCATGGTATGGAAAGAACGGGTTGGTGTCCGGCGGGAGGAGAACCCGCCGGGCCTCGCGGTAGCGAGGACCGA
>JBFYZD010000003.1:0-6881 GCA_041309685.1 Gemmatimonadales bacterium
GCCTCCGACGGCAGCGACGGGGCGTCGGCGCACGCCCCCATCCCGAGAGCCGCGAGCGCGGCCACCACCGTGAGCAGCGAGCGAGAGATCAGGGTCCATCGGGGAGTGGAGCGCATACGACGACCGCCTTCCCAGGGGTGACAGCCCTCAGGCCGGAGGACCCGGACTTCTGGACCGGCCCGGAGAGGAGCCGGCGTCTTCCGCCGGAGCATCCTGCAATGTCCTGCCGGGAAGCCCCCTTCGCAAGGAAGCCCCGGGGGCAGCCCGGGGTGCCAGCGGCTCCCGCCGACGACCTCCCGTCAGGGCCTCCAGGCCCACCCCAGCTTCAGGAAGAACGTCCGGCTCCGGGGGGTAAGCTCGGTGCGGATGCGCTCCGCGTCGAGATACCCCAGGCTGTTGTCCGAGTAGCCCAGGAAGAGGACGGTCTGGGGGTTCACCTTGTAGGAGAAGAGAAGCTGGGTGAAGAGGGTCTGGTTCTCCGGGTTCACCCGATACAGGTACTCGTCCAGCTGCCGGTCCACGTCCTGGAACTGGACGACGGCCCGGACAAAGCTCCGGACATTGAGGTTGTAGACGGCGCGGAGCTGGCTCAGGTTCGCGATGTAGGTCCAGGCCCCCTCGTACTGCATTCTCTGATAGGCATGCTGGAGCTGCAGGTTCAGGTGCCGGCCCAGCTTCAGCTCCGCCTGGGGCCGGAGGGTGTAGAGCACCCCCTCGCGGGCATTGGCGTAGTCCACGGCCTCCCCCACCGAACCGGAGAGGCTCAGGGTCGCAACGCCGGAAGGCCGGATCTCGCTGCCGAACCCGGCTCCCACCAGGTGGAAGGTCTCCCCCTCCTTCACCTGGGCGAAGGGGTCCTCCACGAAGACCTCGTCCCGGAAGGTGAGGTAGGCGTTCACCTGGGACTGCAGGGGACCGCTGTACCCCGCGAAAAGCTCAGCCTCCTGCTCGCTGAGGCTCCCATCCAGGTCCTCGATCCTCCCGGCCTTCAGCCCGAGGTGGAGGAAGGAGTACCAGTCCCGCGCCTCCCCCCAGAAGGTCCTGGCCAGCGTGCCCTGGTAGGAGGCCAGGTCGACCCTGGGCAGGTATCCGGCATCCGCCCGGAAATCGTCCCCGGTGCGGTTCAGGGTCAGCGAGGCGAACCAATCCCGGCTCTGGTGCCTGCCTTCCAGGAGGAGGGCGTCCCCGTCGAACGCCTCGATCCGGTGCCCGTGCAGAAGGGCGAAGGCGTCCGGGTAGTCGGTGGAGGACCGAAGGTACTGGGCCTGCAGGACGTAGGTCGGGGAGAGGCGCCAGAACAGGTCGGCTCCGTAGACCCAGTTGCTGTACCCCTCCCCCTCCCTGGCCGTCACCAGCGCCCCCACGGTGGATCCCGATCCCACATCCCGGCGGTACCGGAAGACCCCCCCTGTCACCTCCCCCTCCAACAACCCCGTCCGGGAGCCCTGATTGGCCGGAAGGATCACCGTGTTCACCCGGTCCTTGGTGAGGAAGAAGCCCAGGGCGTGGGGTCCCTCCTTTCCGGTGAGCTTGGCTCCGGCCTCGGGATCCGCCACCGTCCGGGTGAAGATCACGTTCAGCGGGGTGAGGAAGAAATCTGCGCCCTCCAGGAAGAAGGGCCGCCGCTCCGGGTAGAAGAGGGCGAAGCGGGTGTTCACGTCCAGCTGCGCGACGTCGGCCTCCACCTGGGAGAAATCGGGGTTCAGGGCCCCGTTGAAGACCAGGTTGGGGGTCATGCTCCACCGGGCCGTCACCCCGGGCTCATACTCCGGTTCCCCGGCGTCCCAGGAGCCGGAAGGCCACTGGGGCCGGCCGTCGGTTCGAACGGCGGTGAGGGTCGGGGTCAATTCCACGTTCCGCCCCGGGTCGGCTCCCTGGACTCCTGTCATCTTGTTCATCTGACAGAGGAGGCAGGCCCTGTTCCGGTCCGTGGGGTGGCTCCGCATCCGGTGGCGGACCTCCCGGGGGTAGTCCCGCAGGAGCACGATCCCCCAGGTCTGGGGGTTCGCGGAGCGAGGAAAGCGAAGGCTCTTGAAGGGAACGGCCACCTCCACCACGTACCCCTCCCCGGTGATGCGCCCCTCCGAGTCCCAGATGGCGTCCCAGGAGAAGTCCTCGTATCCCTCGTTCTCGCTGAAGATGGCGTCCATCTGGACGCCCAGGGGGTTGATGCGGAACTGGAAGCCCCTGCGCTCATCGTTGAAGGGGTCCACCATGAACCCCACGGCGTCGTCCTGGAAAGGCGTGTCCCGGTCGGCCAGGTTCGCCCGGATGCGGGAGGGGTCGGGATCGAGCGCCCGAAAGCCCAGGAAGAGGTTCTCCTCGTCGTAGGCCAGGAATACCTCGGTCTCCACCGGCGCCGGGGTGTTGTCCCCGGGAAACCACTCGAAGGGGAGAAGCACACGTACCGCCTCACGCCACGCCGGCTCGTCCAGAACGCCGTCCACCTGGATGGGGCCCGTGGACCTGGGCAGCGCGATGGGCGGGGCGGAGAGAGTCGACCGCCCCGGCCCATCGGCTTGAGCCGCCGCCCTCCCGGAAAGGGCCGGCGCCGCCAGCAGGAAAGAAAGGAGGAAGACCGAAAGGGGTCGTGTTGCCATGTTCACAAGATCCCCACGAAGGGCGCGAGTGTCCAGAATCACCCTGCCCTTCCATCCATACCGTCGGTTGCCATTCGGGGTCGGCCCCCCTCAATTCTCCCCTGGCCCCGACGGCTCCCCGGACACCGGGAGGCCGGGCATCGACCCATCGGAGACGGCTCAGATGAGACTCCCCACCTCCTTGCCCATCCTCAGCCTTCTCCCCCTCCTCGCGGCTGGAGGGTGCGAGAGGGGGCCCACCCCCGCGGACCTCATCCTCACCGGCGCCTCCGTCTACACCCTGGACTGGCCGGACCCCGACGGGGAGGGCAACCCCTCCCCCCAGGCCCCCTTCGACCCCATGGGGGGGTGGCACCCCGACGCCTCGGCCGTGGCCGTCCGGGAGGGCCGGATCGTCCTGGTGGGAAGCGCGCAGGAGGCTGAGAGGCTTCGTGGCCCCGAGACCCGGGTGCTGGAGCTGGACGGCGCCACGGTCATCCCGGGTCTCATCGAGTCCCATGTGCACCTGGTCCAGCTCGGAGCGTTCCTCTCCCAGATCGACCTCGTCGGCATCGAGACCGAGGAGGCGGCGGTCCGTCTCGCCGAGGAGAGGGCGGCGGGGCTTCCCCCCGGTGCCTGGATCCTGGGCTCCGGGTGGGACGAGGGGGAGTGGGCGAACCGCTACCCCACGCTGGAGCTCCTCTCGGAACGGGTTCCGGACCACCCCGTGTACCTCCGGGGCCTCCACGGCTTCGCCGGGTGGGGGAACCGGTTGGCCTTCGAGCGGGCCGGAATCACGCCGGACACGCCGGACCCGGAAGGAGGGCGGCTCGTGCGGGACCGGGACGGCGACCCCTCCGGGGTCCTCCTGAACCGGGCCATTCTCCTCCTGGAGGACTCGATTCCCGCGCCCACCGTGGAGGAGACCATGGAGCACGTCCTGGCCGCCCTCCAGGTCATGGCCGAGCATGGGTACACCTCCATCCACGAAGCCGGCGCCGACCGCAGGAGCATGTCCGCCTTCGAGATCCTGGAGGCGGAGGGGCGTCTGCCGCTCCGGGTGTATGCGATGCTCTCCGCCCGGGATCCCGACCTGTGCGAGGAGTGGATGGCGCGGGGCCCCGACACCGACACCGAGTCCATGCTCCGGACCCGGTCGGTGAAGGCGTTCTATGACGCCGCCCTCGGTTCCCGGGGAGCCCTCCTCCTGGAGGACTACTCGGACATGCCGGACCAGCGCGGGGTGGGGGCCGAGGAGTACGGCTTCCCACGGGAGATTGTGAGCAGGATGATCCGGGCCGGGTTCCAGGCCGAGATCCACGCCATCGGCGACGGGGGAAACCGGGAGTCGCTGGACTTCTACGAGGGCATCCTCCGGGCGAGCCCCCCGGCCTCGGGCCTGCGCCACAAGATCGTCCACGCCCAGGTGGTCCACCCCGACGACTTCGCCCGGTTCGCTGGGCTGGGGATCGCCGCCTCCATGCAACCCCCCCACGCCGTGGAGGACATGACCTGGGCCGAGGAGCGGGTGGGGCCGGAGCGGATCCGGGGCGCCTACGCCTGGCGCACCATGCGGCGGAACGGGGTCCGGCTCCTCTTCAACTCCGACCTTCCCGGGTCGGACTGGGACATCTTCTACGGGCTCCACTCCGCCGTCACCCGCCAGGACCGGCGCGGTGAGCCGCCAGGCGGTTGGTATCCCGAGCAGCGCCTCAGGGCCGAGGAGGCCGTGCGCGGATATACCACCTGGGGAGCCTGGGCCGAGTTCCTGGACCAGGTCACGGGGGTGATCCGGGAGGGGATGCGGGCGGACTTCACGGTGCTGAGCCTGGACCCCTTCGTGGTGGGGAGCACCGATCCGGACCGCCTCCTGGAGGGGCGGGTCCTGGCCACGGTGGTGGGGGGAAGGGTGGTCTTCGAAGCCGGGCGGTGAGGCCCGGCCCGCCCGACCTTCCCCTCCCCCCTCCTCCCGTCAACGGGCGTTGTGCGCCGGCGGCGTAGGCACCGTCTCGTAGGGCCTCAGATACCAGTCGAAGAAGGTCCAGGTCCGGTTCCAGGAGTCGATCTGGGCCGGGGAATCCACCCGCTCCAGCGTCTGGGGATCCACCCGGCGGCTGAAGGAGTGGCCCACGCTCCCTCCCCAGGGCGCGGGATCGATGTAGATCCGGGTCTCGGTGATCCGGGGGTGCATGTCCCGGAGCTTGTGGATGAGCGGCTCACCCTCCTCGAAGTCCACGTCCTCGTCATTCGTGGCGACGTGCACCAGGAGGGGAGTCTTCAGGTCATCCACGATGTAGTAGGGGGACCGATCCTTGTAGAGATCGTTCTGCTCGAAGGGAAGCCCCTGGATCCGCTCCTGCGTGGAGAAGCTCCTCTGGTACCCTGGACCCTTCCAGGACAACCGGAACACGAGGTTCGTCACCGGGACGATGGCGGCGCCGGCCTTGAAGGGGTGGTTCTCCCGCACGATGGAATGGATGGTGATGTATCCTCCGTGGCTCCATCCCATGATCCCCACCCGGGCGGGATCCACGTGGGGGAGGTTCTGGACCAGCCAGTCGTAGGCGCTGATGCAGTCGTCCACCTCGTAGCCGCCGTAGTCGATGGCCCGGTGGTGCTCCGCGCCGTACCCGGTGCTTCCCCGGTACTCGGGGGCGATGATCACGTACCCCCGTTCCACCGCCTCCCGAACGAAGGGCCACATCGTCTCGCCCCAGTTCCCGTGGACGCCACCGTGGATCCAGACCATGGCGGGATGGCCGCCGGGCCCCCGCTTCTGGAGAGGCTGATAGACGTAGGCCGGGATGTCCATGTCCCCCACCCGGCTCCGGTAGGTGATCTTCTGATAGTCCACCACGCCCCGGGTCACGGCGGCGAAGATGCTGTCGGTCCGTGCCTTGCCGGCCATGGCCGACTCGTAGTTGGACTCGGGATGATCCGCCCAGCGGTTGCTCACGTAGAGCTGGGCCGCCCGGGCCGAGTCCATGGGAACCACCTGGCGGGGCCGCCCCTGTTGGGCCCCGAGGGAGGGAGGCGCGAGCGCGACGAGGAGGAGAAGCCCGACGGAGAGGAGCAGGGGAGCTCCCCTGAGGTGCCTGGGACGGGTGTGCATGGTCCGCAACTCCTGGTAGGAATGGATCTGCGACGGCAAGGCAGGATCGAGGCCCCGGGGCCACCCTGTCAAGCCGGGTGGGGCCCCTCTTGACGGGACGCTCCCGGACCCTTATTCCCAATGCCGTCCGGCCCACCGGGCCCGGCCGGGCCCAGGAAACCGAGAGAATAGGAAACCCGATGGTTCGCCGCGTCTCCCACTGGTGGTGGTGGTGCTCCTGCCGGAGCAGTGGGACGAGTGCGGACCTCGGCATCACCTAGAACACCCCGAAAGAACCCAGGTCCCCCGCCCGCTGCACCGACGTGCAGTGGGCTTTTTCGTTGGGGAACGCCCCAGGGAGGAAAGGGAAGGCAGCGATGAAGGAGGAACGGCTCGACACGGGCTCCGACCCCGGTGGCCAGGGCAACGGCGCGCTGAAGATCGGGGAGCTTCCGGAGCTCCACATCGTGGCGCTGGACGAGGTGGTTCTCCACGAGGACCCGGACATGGAGCGGGTGGCTCGCCTGGTGGACCGCTTCAGCGCCGACGGAGTGCTGAAGAACCCCCCGGTGGTGGGGCGCTCCGACGGCCACCGGCGGATCGTCCTGGACGGAGCCAACCGGGTCACGGCGCTGCGGAAGCTCCACTACCCCCATGTGCTGGTGCAGGAGCTGGAGCTGTTCGACCCGGGGTTGACGCTGGAAGCCTGGCACCACGCCATCGAGCACCTTCCTCCCGATCGCCTCCTGGGGCACTGCCAGGGGATCGACGGCGTCCGGATGACCGAGGCGGAAAGCCCCTCCCTGGACGAGCCGTCCTCCCTGGCTCGGTTCCACTTCGCGGACGGCCGGGCTGTGACCCTCACCGGAGGGGCCGAGCTGGAGGCCAAGGTGGAGCAGCTCCACGCCCTCACCCGCGTCTATCACCGCTTCGCCTTCTTCGACCGGGTGAGCTACACCAACCCCGACGACCTGGCGCGGAACTACCGGAGCTTCACCGCGCTCCTCTCCTTCCGGCGCTTCTCCCGGAGGGAACTCCAGGCCCTTACCGCCCAGGACCGGCGGGTCCCCAGTGGGATCACCCGGGTCCTCCTTCCCAAGCGGGCTCTTCGATTCAACCTCCAGCTGGAGGTCCTCCGCTCCGGCCTCTCCCTGGAGGAGAAGGAGGACTGGCTCCAGCAGACCATCGTGGAGAAGGTGACGGACAAGTCG
>JBFYZD010000004.1:0-3122 GCA_041309685.1 Gemmatimonadales bacterium
ACCTCCCTGCCCTGCTCCATGTGGAAGACCGGGTCAGCATGGCGGTGTCGCTGGAATCCAGGGTACCGCTGGTGGACCACCGCATCGTGCAACTCCTGGCATCCATGCCGCCGGCGATGAAGTTCAAGGGAGGTCAGCCCAAGCACCTCTTCCGGGAGGCCATAGGCGACCTCCTGCCCCGGGAGATCCTGGACCGCAAGGACAAGATGGGGTTCCCCGTTCCCCTGCATCTGTGGATGGAGGACGGCGCCAGGGAATTCGCCATGGACGTCCTTCTCGGAAGCGCGGCAAGGACCCGTGGGTTGTTTTCAATGGACGCCATGGAGGGACTCCTGGGGCAGGAGGAGGCCTTCTCCCGGAGGCTCTGGGGTGCCCTGAACCTCGAGCTCTGGTTTCAGCAGTTCATCGACCAGCCGCAACCGGCTCCTCCGTCCCCGTAACCGGACGCCCTATGCCCCTTCGACTTCAAGGCACACAGGTCGATCACTTCGAGCTGAAGAAGATCGCGGTCATAGGCCCTGGCATCGTGGGCATGCCCATGGCCGCGCTCCTGGCACACGCACGCATCCGTGAGGGATCAGCGGATCCCGCCAAGGTGGTCGTGATCCAGCGGAACTCCCCCACGTCCGGCTGGAAGGTCGGCGCGATCAACCGGGGAGAGTCTCCCATCGGGGGCGTGGAGCCGGAGCTTGACGAGGTGGTTCAGGAAGCGGTGGCCGAGGGGCTGCTCTCCGCAACCCACGACATAGGAGCTGCACAGGATGCGGATCTGGTCCTGGTCTGCGTCCAAACGGACAGGAGGGGCATCGCGCCCGACTACGGCCCCCTCATGGCTGCATTGGATGGTCTGTGCCTGGCCTTGCGGGAAAAGCCAGCGGGGAACCTCCCCCTGGTGGTGTTCGAGTCGACGCTGGCTCCGTCGTCCATGGCGACCTTGATCCGGGAGAAATTCGCTTCCTTCGGCCTGGAAGAGGGAAGGGATGTGTTGCTGGGGAACAGCCCGAACCGGGTCATGCCCGGTCGCCTGGTTGACCGGGTACGCTCCTCGGACAAGGCGGTGGCGGGCCTGCATCCTTCCACGCCCGGGCTCATCGCGAGGGTTTACCGGCACATCGTGACCCAGGGGGTCCTCTTCCCCACCAACTCCCTCACCGCCGAGATCGAGAAGACCCTGGAGAACGCCTACCGGGACGTGAGAATCGCCTTCTCGGCGCTGGTGGCCCGGCGCTGTGACGCGGAGGACGTCGACTTCTACGCTCTTCGGGATGCGGTGAATGCCGCGTTGGGGCAGGCCGACGGAGCTTCCGCCAAGGCCAACCAGGTGCCTTCGGGGGGGTTGCTGGTGCCAACGGTCGGCGTAGGCGGCCATTGCCTTCCAAAGGACGGGATCCTCCTCTGGTGGCGGGCCCTGGAGCGGGGGGAGCTCGACCCTGCCGGCAGTTGGATCCTGAGGGCAAGGGAGATCAACGATGCCTCTCCCGGGGAGACGCTGGCCCTCGCGGAACGGAGGTTCGGGCCCCTGGACGGGTCCCCCGTGGCCCTTCTGGGCACCGCCTACCGGTTCGATTCCGAGGACACCCGTAACTCCCCCACGCTGGTGCTCGCCAGACTGCTGATCGAGAAGGGCTGCGACGTGAGGCTCCACGACCCCCACGTCCGGGCCGGTGATCAGAATCTCCTCCGGAACGACCTCGATCGGTACCTCACCCGAGACCTGGAGGGAGCCCTCGGGGGGGCCCGCTTCGCCTTTCTTTGCGTGGCGCATCGGGACTACCTCGGAGAGGAGCTCCGGACGGCGGTGTCCCGGGCCGGTGGCCTGGAGGGCCTCGTGGACGGGGCAAACGCCTTTCCCGGCGAAGCGCTTTCCGCCCTCGGGGTCGAAGCGGTGGGGATCGGGCGCGGGAAGAGGCCGCCCTCGCCGGCCCGGGTGGAAGAGGTCCTGGAGGGATTCCGGCGCATGGAGCTGGACGTGGGCAGTGAGGTGGCTGCTCTCATCGAACATTACAACCTGCTCTTCTCCGACGGGCCCTTCAACGACGTGAGCTATGACGAGGTGCGCCGGATCGCCCTCAGCTGCGTGACCGGGTGCGTGCTGCCCGACCTGGGTCCGAGCCATGGCTGACGCCCCCGGGACCAAGCGCATGGCCTGGGTGGATGCCGCCAAGGCCTTTGCGCTGGTGGGAATCCTCCTGAATCACGTCGTCGAGGAGGTGGCCCCTGGCCCTTGGTTTACCAATCCGGGCGGCGGATGGCCGGACTTCGGCACCCGCCTCGGCCGAATCTGGCCCGAGGACTTCGACTCCTTCTTCCTGAGCTTCGGGCAGTTCCTGGGCTGGCTGGGGGATTCGGGACCCGGAGTGTTCATCCTTCTGTCCGGCTTCGGCTTGGCCTGGTCCGCTTTGGGATCCGACGGGCTCCTGTCCTATCCCCGCTTTCTGCGCCGCAGGGTTGCCCGGATCTACCCCTTCTACATTGCCGCCCACTTCGTCGTGCTGGGCTTGGCGCTGGCCTTTCCCCTCCCCGACCTCCATTTCGGGCGAAAGCAGGTCCTTTTCAGCCTTCTCGGATTGCGCTTCACGGACGGGGGCTTCTTCTTCCTGAATCCCTCCTGGTGGTTTGTCTGGACACTTCTCCAGCTGTACCTCGTCTTCCCCCTCCTGTTCAGGGCCCAGCGTCGCCTGGGGCCGTGGACCTTTCTGGCGGCGACTGTGGCCCTCACCATGGTCTTCCGGGGCATGGGATGGGCTGGCATCCGCTTCTCCGACAGCCTCTACTTCTGGATGACGGGCATCTTCGCCGGGACTCGGCTGGCCGAGTTTACCGCAGGAATGGTGATCGCCCAGGTCCTCGGTGCCCGGATGGTGACCATGGGCCTGCCACCACCCCGGCATGTCTTCGGCCTGGCCGTTTTGGTCTACCTGCTCGGGTTCGGCGCATCCATCACCATCCCTGGGACCCTGGTGTCCAATTTCCTCATTTCACTGGGACTCACCGGGATCTTCTACGGTCTTTGGGAGGGGGGCATGAAGCGGCTGCCGGGGGCCGCCTCATTCATTTGGATTGGGACCCAGTCCTACGGGATCTACCTCCTCCATCAGCCCCCTCTGCACTGGGTCGCGCCT
>JBFYZD010000005.1:0-7878 GCA_041309685.1 Gemmatimonadales bacterium
CCCTCCCCTACCCCTTCGCCAGCGGGTACACCACCACCCGCTCCACCCCCAGCTCATCGGTCTCGATCCCGAGCACCCAGTCGGTGCCGATCTGGGTGGGGAGGAACCCCTCCGGCATCGCCACCTTCCCCAGCCACCGGCCCTCGGAGTCGAGGACGGTCCAGCCCCTCGGGGTGCTGCCGGACGGGGCCCACTCCGCCACCCACAGGTTGCCAGCGCCATCTGGGAGGAGAGCGCCATAAGCGGGCCGGGCGTCGGGGACCGGCATCGCCTCGAGGGATTCGCGAAGCCCCAGCCGCCGCTCCGCCGGAGTCGCCTCAATGCGGGCCTGGATGAGCGCCTCCACCTCCCCGGGCCCCAGGGAGAGGTCCCGGTCCCGGATGCGCATCAGGCGCACCTTCTCCCCGCTCGCGCTGAACGCCCCCAGTTCGAAGCGGACCATGGAGCCCACGACCACCTTCTCCCCCCATACCGCCCCCACCGAATTCCGGGCCATGAGCGGGGTGTTCATCACGCCCCTTCCGCCCTCGTCGGTGAGGTAGACCTCCCGGCCGGGGAAGAGCCCCAGGGTGTCCACCAGCGATCCCAGCGAGTCGAAGCGCACGTAGGCTACGGGGTCCCGGCGCATCCCGGTGGTCGAGGCGCCCGCCACCGCCGCCGCCCCCCAGAGCTGCTTGAGGAGGAAGGTGCCGTCCGGGAGCGCCCCCACCGCGTTCAGGACGGGCGGATCGGGGCCGAGCGGGACCACCCGCAGGATCTCCCCCTCCCCCGTCATCCAGGTGAGGCGGCGCAGGGAGAAGTCGTACGCCCACACGCGGCCGTCGGCGCTCACGCCCACCCCGGCCAGCCCCGCGAATTCCCCTGGGCCCTCCCCCGGACGCCCGACGGCCCCCTGGAACGTTCCGTCCTCCGTGAAGAACCGCACCTCCTGGGCCATGCCATCCGCCACCACCACCCCGCCGCCCGGGAGCCGGGCGCACCCGGTCACCCTGCCGAACTGGTAGGCCGCTTCCCCGTCCTTCACGCCGATCCGCAGGAGGGCCTCTGCGCCGACCCTCCATTCCTCCCCCCCTCCCCAGGCCGGCCGGACGCTCTCCACGATCTCGACGCCCGCGCTGTCGCGGAGGGCATACGCGGGCGCTTCCTCCCGGGCGCATCCCGCCAGGGAGAGGGCGGCGGCCAGCACCGCGCCAAGGCCCACACCGCCCCCGCCCACAGCCCTCCTCCCCCACGACCCTCTCGCGCTCACGGTCTTCCTCCTCCCGCCACGGCCTTCCGGATCGCGTCCACCGTCACCTCCGCCTGGTAGTCCAACAGCCCCCGGGCGAGCGCCAGCGTGCTCTCCGCCGGGTCCAGCGCCACCCCGTTGATGGAGAAGAGCCCGGCCCGCCGGCGCTCCTCCCTACGCACCGTGGCCGGGTCCACCAGCATCATGAGCGCGGTGTGGCGCACGTCGTCGTGCAGCCCCTGGTCCACCTCCACGATTCCCCTCCCTTCCAGCCACGTCTTCCAGCGCGGGTTGTCGTAGTACTCCGGGATGAAGTGGACCCGGGTCCCGGAGCCCTTCCACTCCGCCGATAGCGCTGCCGCTACCGCCTCCATCCCCGCCTGGTTCCCTCCCGAGTCGCCGATGAGGACGATGTGCCGGAAGCCGTGGGTCATCAGGCTGCGGGCGATGTCGGTTAGGAGCGCCCGGAAGGTCTCCTCGCGCACCCCGATGGTGCCCGGATAGCGCATGTGCCCCGCAGGGGGGTCGAACGCCCCCTCCGGCACGAAGGAGACGATGGGAGCCACCAATGCGTTACCCAGCCTGCGGGCGATGGCCTCGGCCGTGGCCTCCAGGATGATGCTGTGCTTGCCGGTGGCCAGGTAGGGGCCGTTCTGCTCCACGCCCCCGGTGGCGATGACGGCCGTGGTCTTCCCGGCCCGGATGGCGTCCCGCACCTCCATCCAGGTGAGCTCCTCGATCCAGACCGAGTCGTGGGCGTCGATGGGGCGGGGGGAGGCGGGGTCGGGGGTGGCGGCCTGGCCGGACGCCGGATGGGAGGGGAGGAAGGGCGAGGCGAGGAGGGCTCCGGCCAGGATCGCGGCGCGCAGGGTCATGGGGGTCTCTCCCGGAAGAGGGTATGCCTCCCTCCGGGACGGCGCTCCCCGGAGGGCCCTCCTATTCTAGCTCCTCCACCGGCAGCGCGCGGAAGGGCCCCGTGAGGGGGAAGCCGTTGGGGGCCCGGCACACGATCCCGCCGCCCGAGAGAACCTCGGCACCCATCGCCCTGCGCACGTGCTCCAGGTTGGCGGCGTCGCCGGGGCGGGGGAGCTCCGTCCACTTCGCCTCGAAGAGCTCGATCCTCCCCCCGGCGTCCACCACGAAGTCCACCTCCCGCGTGCGGTCCCGCCAGAAGAAGAGGCTCCTGACCCGGCCCGCGCGCCGCTCCCGGGCGCGGAGCTGGGCAAGGACGAAGGTCTCCCAGACCGCTCCGGCATGTGGCGCCTCGAGCAACGCCTCCTCGGAGCGGAGATTCAGGAGCGCGCACAGGAGCCCGGTATCCGCGAGGTAGAGCTTGGGGCTCTTCACAATGGACCTGGTTCGGTTCGTGAAGAAGGGCTCCAGGAGGACGATCTGCCCCGAGGCCTCCAGGACCGAGAGCCACTGGTTGGCGGTGGAGGGGGCAATCCCAACATCCCGGGCCAGATCGGCCTTGTTGAGGAGGTTTGCGGACCGAAGGGCGCAGGCCCGGAGGAAACGCTCGAAGTCCCGCAGGCTCCCGACGTTGGCCAGCGAGCGCACGTCCCGCTCCAGGTAGGTGGCCAGGTAGGAGTTGTAGTAGGCCACCGCGTCGATCTCGGGGTTGGCATGGAGCTCCGGGAAGCCGCCGCGAAGGACGGCGGACACCAGCGGAGTGCCGGGGCGCCCCCCTCGAATCTCCTCCAGCGACAGGGTCGCCAGTTCCACGATGTCGGCCCGCCCCGCCAGTGACTCCGCCACCCCCCCCATGAGGGGGAACTTCTGCGACCCCGTGAGGAGGAACTGGCCGTTCCGCCCCCGGTCCGCGTCCACGGCCACCTTCAGGTGCCGGAAGAGGGACGGGGCGTAATGGGCCTCGTCGAGGATCACCGGAGGAGGATGGCGGCGAAGAAAGGCGCCGGGCTCCTTTTCCGCCTGCTCGGCCTCCGTGGGGAGGTCCAGGGACACGAAGGCGTGATTCGGGAAGAGCCGCCGGAGGGTGGAGGTCTTTCCCGTCTGCCGTGGGCCGGTGAGAACCAGCACCGGGCGAGTGCGGGCCGAATGCAGGAGCCGGGCTTCGATGTCGCGGGGGATCCACATGAGGCATAATATGCGATGTAATCGCATATTATGCAACCAGAACCTCCTCTCCCACGAACCTCCTCTCCCGGCCGGTCCGGCCCTGCGGGTCGCTACCTCCCCCTCAGAACTCCAGCGCCCACTTCAGGAAGGCCCAACCGTCCGCCACCTCCTCGATCCGCATCCAGGTGGGCTTGCCCGCTCCGTGCCCGGCCCGCGTCTCCACCCGCACCAGGATCGGGTTCCCACACCCCTGCGCGTGCTGGAGCGCCGCCCCGAACTTGAAGCTGTTCCAGGGCACCACCCGGTCGTCCCGGTCCGCGGTGGTCACCAGGGTGGGGGGATAGCACGTCCCCTCCTTCACGTTGTGGTAGGGGGAGTAGGCGTGGAGCGCCCGGAACTCCTCCTCGTTCTCGCTGAGACCGTAGTCGCTGGACCACTGGCGGGCGTTGAGGCTCGCCGTGTGGTAGCGCAGCATGTCCAGCACGCCCACGGCCGGCAGGGTGGCGCCGAAGAGATCCGGCCGCTGGGTCAGGACCGCGCCCACCAGGAGCCCGCCGTTGCTCCCCCCCTGAATGGCCAGCCTGGGGGTGGAGGTATACCCCTGGGCAATGAGATACTCGGCGGCGGCGATGAAGTCGTCGAAGACGTTCTGCTTGCGGGTCTTCGTCCCCGCCGTGTGCCACGCCTCCCCGTACTCGCCTCCACCCCGGAGGTTGGCGTGGGCGAACACCCCTCCCATCTCCATCCACACCACCCGGGCCACCGAGAAGGACGGCGTCTCGGAGATGTTGAAACCGCCGTACCCGTACAGGAGGGTCGGGTTCTGGCCGTTCAGGACCAACCCCTTCCTGTAGGTGATGAACATGGGGACCCGGGTCCCGTCCCTGCTCGTGAAGAACAGCTGCACCGTCTCGTACGCCTCCGGGTCCACGCTCACCCGCGTCTGCCGGTACAGGGCCGACTCCCCCGTCGCCACGTCGTAGCGGAAGAGGGTGGGGGGCACGGTGTAGCTCTCGAAAGCGAAGAAGGTCTCCGGGTCGTCGGCCTTCCCGCCGAAGCCGTAGGCCGTCCCGATCCCGGGCAGCTCCACGTCCCGGATCGCCGTCCCGTCCTGGGCAAACACGCGCACCAGCGCCTGGGCGTCCTTCAGGTACTGCCCCACGAAGTGTCCCCCCACGAAGGAGGCCGAGCCCAGCGTCTCCTCCGCCTCGGGGACGATCACCTGCCACCCCTCGGGGGCGGGGCTACGGGTGTCGATGGCCACCACCCGGTAGCGGGGCGCGTCCTTGTTGGTGAGGAAGAAGAAGACGGGGCCGTCGTTGCCGATGAAGGTGTAGAGGGCGTCCCAGCCGTCCAGGAGACGCACCACCCTGCCCGAAGGCGCCCCCAGGTCGCGGTAGTAGACGGCGTTGCTGTCGTAGCCCTCGGACACATCGATGATCAGGTAGCGGCCGTCCTCGGTGACGTGGCCGTAGGGGTTTCGGCTCCCGGAGTCCTCCACCTCGTAGACCAGCTCGTCGGCGTCCTGGGCCGTTCCCACCCGGTGGAACCAGATCTTCACCTGGGCCTGCCCGTCCCCCTGGCCGTCGGGGCCCACCGGGTGGCGGGAGTAGAAGAACCCGGAGCCGTTGGGGAGCCAGGAGGCGGAGGTGAACTTGGTGAAGGCCACCGCGTCCTCCAGGTCCTGGCCGGTGGCCACCTCCCGCACGTGCCAGCTGGTCCAGTCCGTCCCCCCGTCCGAGGTGGCGTAGGCCACGTAACGGCCGTCCGGGCTCACGCTCATCCCCGCCAGCGCCACGGTGGCATCGGCGCTGAAGGTGTTGGGATCGATGAACACCCGGGGCTCGGCGTCCAGCGCCTCCGCCAGGTAGACCACGTCCTGGTCCTGGAGCCCGTCGTTCCGGGTATAGAAGTAGCGCCCCCCCTCCTTGAACGGGATGCCGAAGCGCTCGTAATTCCACAGCTCGGTCAGGCGGGCCTTGATCGTCTCGCGCGCCGGAATGGCCGCCAGGAAGGGCTCGGCGATGGCGTTCTGCGCTGCCACCCAGGCCGCCACCTCCGGGGCCTCCAGGGCCTCCATCCAGCGGTAGGGGTCCGGCACCGATGTGCCGAAGTAGAGGTCGGTATGGTCGGAGCGCACCGCCGCCGGATAGGCATCCGGGAGGGGCGGACCGGCTTCGCCGCAGGCAAGAAGGGTCATGGGCAGGAGGAGGAGAAGGGGGCGGATCCGGGACCGAGTGGCCGACATGACTACCTCCCGAAGGGTGGGACGATGAGCGGAAGGAAAGTGCGGGGAGGGGAGCGGCGGGGCCAGGGGTGGAGGCGGGAAGCGGCGGGGGGTCCCCTCCCGCCCCGGCCTCGCCCCCTCCTTCTCCCCTGCCGCGGCCCCGCCGGAGAGCTATCTTGCGGAACATCCCCTGCACACTGGAGGAGGTCCCCATGATCGGTGCCCTTCTGGCGAAGAAGGCCGTTGCGGGCGCCTTCCGCGCCCTGAGCAACCACGACCTGGCCGCTTTCATGGCCCCCTGGCGGGACGACGGGGTGTTCACCTACCCCGGCGAGCTATGGGCCAGCGGCACCTTCACGGGCAAAGGCGCCGTGGAGGAGTGGTGCCGCGGGTTCTTCGCGCAATACCCCCAGATCCGCTTCGACGTGCAGCAGGTCTGCGTCGAGAATATCTTCGCCCTGACCGGCACGAATACCGTCGCCGTTCACTGGGACATCCACCTCACCAACCGCAGCGGACGGGTGGGCCGCAACAGCGGTGTGACCGTCATCAGCCTGGAGGGCGGCAGGGTGGTCCGGGTCAAGGACTTCCTCTTCGACCTGGGGGAGAACTTCCGGCTGAACTGGGGGTCGGACCGGCCCTGATGCGCGGCCGTCCCCTTCCACCATGGTGGCGCCCCGGGGGACCCGCCATGGTTGAGCATGAGCGCACCACCCCCCATCGTCAGGAATGACGGCACCGGACACTACCTCGTCCGCCTCCTACGCTTCGATTCCGAGGCGCTGGAGCGCATCCGGGGGATCGGGGGGCGCCGCTGGAGCCCCGAGAAGAAGGCGTGGCGCATCCCGGCCCAGCCCAACACCGCCGCCCTCCTCAAGCGCCTCTTCCCCGGGATCCTCCTCCCGGAGGAGCGGAAACCCGCGGAGGCGGCCGCGGCCCCCGAAACCCCCAGCGTCGAGACCCTGGAGGAGATGGCCCACTCCATGGTCCTGGCCGGGTTCTCCCCTCGCACCCGCAAGGTCTACCTGGGGTACGCCCGCCGCTTCGCCCGCTGGATCGGCACGCCCCTCCAGGAAGCCGGCCTGGAGGAGGTACGGCGCTACCTGGTTCACCTGGTGGAGGAGAGGGGGGTCTCCCGCTCCGCCCACAGCCAGGCGGTGAGCGCGCTGCGCTTCCTCTTCGAGAAGGTCCTCCGGCGCCCCCAGGTCATCCGGGACATCCCCCGCCCCAAGAAGCAGGCGAGCCTCCCCGCCGTTCTCTCCCGGCAGGAGGTGGACGCCCTTCTCAAGGCGGTGCGCCACCCCTCCAGCCGGGCCCTGTTGATGGTCCTGTACTCCAGCGGGCTGCGGGTGAGCGAAGCGGTGCGCCTGCGCCTCGAGGACGTGGACCGCGACCGGGGCCTCCTGCGCGTGAGGGCCGGCAAGGGGAAGAAGGACCGCTACACCCTTCTCAGCCGCCGGGCCCTGGAGGCGGTGGAGCGCCACCTCCTGTTCCGGGACCAGACCGGCGAGCCCTGGATCTTCCCCGGGGAGAGGAAGGGGCGGCACATCAGCGCCCGCAGCGTCCAGAAGATGGTGGCCCGGGCGCGGGTCCGGGCCGGGCTCCGCAAGAAGGTCACCCCCCACACACTCAGGCACTCCTTCGCCACCCACCTCCTGGAGTCCGGCACCGACCTGCGCTACATCCAGGAGCTGCTGGGCCACGCCTCCAGCCGCACCACCGAGATCTACACCCACGTGAGCAACCGCGACCTCTCCCGCATCCGCAACCCCCTGGACGAGCTGGGGGAGGGAGAGGAGTGAGGGCGGGGGCGAGGCCCCTTCCCCCTGGATCCCGGAGGCCCCGCTTAACCCGGTTCACTTTTCTCTGGCGTTTCGCCTCCGGGCGCAGTATCCTGCATTCGCCCCCCCAAGGATAAATCCGGGCCCGGAAGGTCGGGCCCGCTGGGATAAAGTGTGCAGGCCCCTTCCTTTCAGGTCTGTAACTGACGGGGCGAAGCTGTAGGGGTACCCCCCAATATGGGACCGGTAGAGGGCCGGGATGAACGCGCCGGGCTCCACGCAAGCGGAGTGTCTCCGGATTGGAGGTCAGGGTGTCCCCTGGTTCCAGCATGGTCTTCCTCCTCCGCGCCCCCCCCTTTGATTCGCCAACCCCCCTCACCGGGAGGCACCCCGCCCCCGACCTTCCCAAACGAGGCGCCCCACCCTCCTCCCCGGCTCGGCAACCCAGCGGGAGACGTCCCCTTTACCGCACCGCACACGCTTGCCCCAGGCCACTCCTGGAGCCATTGTGTGCTCATTCGTGACGATCGGCTCACAGCGAAAGGGGTTGGGGCGTGGGGGTT
>JBFYZD010000006.1:0-3306 GCA_041309685.1 Gemmatimonadales bacterium
ACCTCCCCGAGCTCGGGGACGTAGTCCAGGATCGGGTCGTCCAGCTCCAGCATCCCCCGGTCGCGGAGCTGGAAGATCGCGATCCCCGTCAGGGTCTTGGTGATGGAGCCCCAGTGGTAGAGGGTGGCCTCGTCCACCCTGCGCCCGGTGTCCAGGTCGGCGAAGCCGAAGCTCTCCAGCGCCGCGACCTTCCCGTCCCGCACGAAGGCCCAGGAGCCTCCCACCACCCCCGAGGCCTCCAGCGTGTCCCGGAGCTCGGCGGACAGACGGCTCCAGGCACCCGGGAACGCGGCCGGGGCCTGGGAGGCCAGGGGGCCGTGGGAGAGGGGGAGAGCCAGGGTGACGAGAAGAGTCGAAACGAAACGACGGCACATGCGCGCCTCCGGCAGGGAGGAGAGGGAACCTGCCAGGAGAATGAGGCCGAGGGAGGATTGGCGCAAAGGGGAGCGGGTCCGGAGGGAGCCGGACCCGCTCACGGCAAGGGGTGTCTCCCGGGCGGGGAGCTCCTCCTCAGAAGAACAGGGAGTCCTCGCTCCCCCTCCGGCGGAGCTCCGTGAGGATCTCGCGGAAGCGGGGGTCGCTCCGGAGGCGGTCCCAGGCCGGGTCGGTCCAGAGGGTGATGAGGTTGGGGTCCTCCTTATCCCTGGCTTGCTGGAGGAGGACGACCGCCTCGTCCGCTTCCCCCACCCCCAGGCAGGCCCGAGCCAGCTCCACAGGAGAGAAGGGCTCCCCCTTGTCCCTCCGGGCCTCGAGCTCCTCCAGCCGCCAGCGCCAGTAGCCTGCTTCCCCCTCCGTCCGCACCTGCCCCTCCAGGGAGTGGATCAGGGTCACCTCGCCGGGCTCGCCCGCCCGGGCGGCGGCGCGCTCTCTCCACACCTCCACCGCCCCCCCGTAGTCCCCCCGGATCGTCCTCAGGTGGGCCAGGGCCTCCCAGGCCTCGGTGGAGGCGGGAGAGTCCTGGATCACCCTCCTGACGACCTGCTCCGCCTCCTTGAAGCTCGCCCGCATCTGCAGGTGCCTGGCGACCTCCAGCCGCCCTTCCGGCGCTCGCCGGGCCGGTGCGGCGGAGTCGGTCGATTGCTCGTTCAGGAGGAACTGGGCGACGGCCAGTCCGGCCAGGGCGGGAGCGAAGGAGGAATCGGCCCGGGCGGAGGCCTGGAAGTGCTGGATGGCTTCGGTGAGCCCCTCGGGGGTGGCCCTGGCCTGCTCCAGCCGTCCCTTCCGGTACTCCTCCAGAGCCCGGGGGTCGAGGGCAATCCGTTCCTTCCGGGGGTCCATGGCCCCTCCCGGGAGAAGGAGAGCCTGGATCTCCTCGGCGATGGCCCGGGCCACCTCCCCTTGCAACGTGATGGCGTCCTCCAGCGTGCCTTCATAGCTGTTGGCCCAGAGATGGCGATCCCCCGGGGCGTAGATGAGCTGGACGGTGATCCGCACCCGGTTCCCGTCCCGGAAGACCGAGCCCTCCAACACGCCCTCCACCCCCAGCTCCTGTGCGATGACGGGCATGGCCTTCCCGGTGCGATCGTAGCTTACCACCGAGGTCCGGGAGACCACCCGGGCAGCGCCGAGCTGGCTCAGCTGGGCGATGAGCTCCTCGTGGAAGCCGGCGGTGAAGTACCCCCCGCTCTCCTCCTGGCTGAAATCGTCCAGGGGGAGGACCGCCAGGGAGCGGACCTCCACCGGTGCTTCCTCCCTCGACACGTCCAGAAGGGATCCGTCCTCGCCCCCGGCGTCGGGCAGGGAGGGATCCCCCACGGTATCCTGAACAGTCCACCACCCCAGGCCCCCGACGGTGGCCAGGGTGACGGCCATGAGAGCGATACGGGGAAGGGCGGCAGGGAACCCCCTCACTCCCCCGGCCGACCCCTCCCCTTGAGGCTCCCCGCCGGTCTTTCGGATCCCGGTTCGGGTGAGGTCGAAGATCCAGGCCAGACACAGGACGGGGGGGAGTCCCAGGAAGGAGGAGACCACAAGGAGCCTCAGGGCCCATGGGGGCGCCCCGAAGGCGGGGAAGACGATCTCCGCGAGCTGGAGGAGGACGAAGACGACCGCGCCGTAGGCCAGTGCGGACCTCCACACCCGTCTCCGGCCGGCCTCCTCGAGGAAGCGGCCCACCCGCCCCACCAGGAAAGTCAATGTCGATGCTCCCATGCCCGCCTTCCTCCCTCGATGTCCTTGCCTTCTCTGGTGGAGCTTCCGCGCCGACGGGGCTACGTTCCTGCGGCCCTGCTGCTCTCAGGACGGTGTGAGGTCCGTTTTCGTTAGGGGAACACCCTATCAGACGCCGGAAGGGGCTGTCTGGTTGTCCGACCCCTTGACCCCCGGGTTCCGACCCCCTTGCTTCCCCGTTCGGACCGGGCCCGGCCTTCCCGGGCGCCGGCTGCATTCCTGGCGGAAGGTGGGCCATGGCGATCCGATCCAATCCTGATCTTCTCGTCGTCGGCGGCGGGATCGTGGGCCTGGCGGTGGCCCGGGCGGCGCGAGCCCGTTGGCCCGACGCCAGCGTGGCCCTTCTGGAGAAGGAGGGAGCGGTGGGGCTCCACGCCTCCGGGCGGAACAGCGGAGTCCTCCACGCCGGCTTCTACTACACCGCCGACAGCCTCAAAGCCCGTTTCTCCCGAGAAGGGACCCGGCGGTGGACGGAGCTCTGCCTGGAGCGGGGGCTGGCCATCAACCGGTGCGGGAAGCTGGTGGTGGCCAGGGGTCCCGGGGAGTTGGAGGGGTTGGCGGAGCTGAAGCGGCGTGGGGACCGCAACGGGGTCGTCCTTCAGGAGGTGACGGAGGAGGAAGCCAGGGAGATCGATCCGGCGGCCAGGACCTTCCAGCGGGCGCTCTTCTCTCCCACCACCGCATCGGTGGATCCGGGGGAGGTGACCCGGGCCCTGGCCGCGGATTGCCATGAGGCGGGGGTCGACCTCCGCCTTGGCATCAGGGCGCTGGGGCGCCGGGGAGGGACCCTTCTCACCACAGAGGGACCTTTCGAGCCGGGATACCTCATCAACGCCGCCGGCCTCTACGCCGACAAGCTGGCCCAGGCCTTCGGGTTCGGGGAGGATCTGGACATCCTTCCGTTCAAGGGTCTCTACCTCTACGGGGACCCCCGGGAGCTTCGTCCCCGGGTCCACATCTACCCGGTACCGAAGCTGGCCCGCCCCTGGCTGGGAGTCCACTTCACCATCGGCGTGCGGGGGGAGGTGAAGATCGGCCCCACCGCCACCCCGGCCTTCTGGCGGGAGCACTACCGGGGGCTGGAGAATTTCCGTCCCGGGGAGGCGGCGCGCATCCTTTTCACCGAGGCGGAGCTCT
>JBFYZD010000007.1:0-3516 GCA_041309685.1 Gemmatimonadales bacterium
GGGGGCCCCCC
This sequence comes from Gemmatimonadales bacterium, assembly GCA_041309685.1. Classification (GTDB taxonomy): domain Bacteria; phylum Gemmatimonadota; class Gemmatimonadetes; order Longimicrobiales; family Gaopeijiaceae; genus JBFYZD01. The sequence goes on from JBFYZD010000007.1 coordinate 12, forward strand.
CGGGGCCCCCGGCACTCAGGTCAGGAGGAGGAAACCCCTAGCGGCCCCGCTTGATGATGGCTTCCTGGATCTCGATATAGGTCTGCGTGGCCGTCAGGATCTGCTGGCGGTTGGTCTCCAGGTTGTTCCGCTGGGCGTATCCCTGGCAGCCCTGGGTCAGGCGGAGCGCCTCCTGGAAGAGCGGGAGGGTGGCCTGGGCGGTCTGGATCGTCGAGGGCTCCTGCTGCAGCCTGGCCTTCTGGTAGAGGGAGTACCCCAGCCAGAAGTCGAGCTGCTGGCGGGTGTCGTCGGAGACCTGGAACCCCTTGGCCAACCGGATGAGGCGGACGGCGTAGTCCCACTGCTGGGGGGTGACCCCCTTCTGGTGCGCGTTCACGAACACCCGGATCGCCGCGTCGTCCGAGGTCATGTTGCCCCGTTCGACCGCCTGTCGCAGGGCCGCCACGGCCTCGTCCTGCCGGTCCGCTTCGAACAGCCATTGGGCCTGGCGGGCCACGGCGTTCGGGTAGGCCGGGTCAAGCTCCAGCACCCGGTTCAGCGCCGCTATGGCTTCATCCACCTTTCCGGTCTTCTGGAGGGCGTCGGCGTAATAGGACCAGAGGGCCGGCTCGTCTCCATGGGTCTCCAGCGCCCGGGCCGCCAGCTCGACGGCCTCCGCATACTCCTGGAGCTGGCTGTGGGCCGCCACCATGTTCCTGAGGTAGGCCACGTCCATGGTCTCCCCCTCCAACTCATAGACCTTGGCGAAGGAGGCCAGCGCCTTCCGGTAGAGCTCCACGGCCTCCGGAGGGAGCTGCTCCTGGCCCGCGGCGGCCTCGGCCCCGGCGGTGAAGGCGAATCCCCCGTGCTGTTTCAGGAGGTCCACGTTCTCGCCATCCAGTTCGAGCCCCACCTCGATGAACTGCATGGCCCCCAGGGGGTCGCCGGCCTGGGCCAGCTCATAGGCGATGCGCATCCGCACGGCGGCGTTGGCCGGGTTGAGATCGAGGTACAGCCGGTAGTAGGTCCGGGCATCCTCGTCATGGCCCAGGATCGCCGAGAGGTATCCGGCGTTCTGCATGGCCTGCTCGTTCAGGGGGTCCAGTTCCAGCACCCGCTTGAACTCCTCCAGGGCATCCTCGTTCCGATCCAGGTTCCGGAGCGCCATGGCCCGGGTGAACCGGGAGCTCACCGCGTTGGGATTGAGCCGGATGGCTTCGTCACAGTTGGTGAGGGCCTGTTCGAAGAGCCCGCTGCTGGCGTAGTCGCCACAGAACTGGGCCTTCCGGATCTGCTCCGATTGCACCTGGAGGGCCGCGTAGAAGTGCTGGGCGGCCTCCTTCTGGCCCCGTTCGGCGACCACGATCGGGTCCACCACGAAGGACTCGGAGTTGGGGCTCCAGTACTCCCCCTCCACCTTGAAGTCCGCGCCCTCCCTGGCGAAGGTGCCGCAGAACATGAGCTGGGCGCTGATCTGGGCCCCGAGCTGCCGGACCCGGATACAGGTGAGGTCTTCCATCTTCATGTCGTACTGCCGGAGAGCGTTCTTCAGCTCCTTCTCATCCACGGGCTGATGAGTGGGCATGTTGTTGATGAGGTTCCTCAGCTCATCCGCAAAACGCTCTCCGAACTTCTTGTCCGCCCCCGCCTGCCCCTGGATGTCGGGGACCAGGACCCGGAAACGGGCCGAGGCCTCCTGTCCCAGAAGGGTCTGGGGGTGGAAGGGGATGGCAGCCAGGCTGGCCGTGACGAGGGCCAGGAGCCCAAACCGGAGCCGTCCGTTCATGGTTCCTTCTCCCTGGGTTGGGTAGAGTTGACGCACTACCGGGGGGAAGCCACACCCGACGTGCGGGAGGACGAGGGAGACGTTCCCGCCTCCCGATGAGAAGGGCAGCCCCCCCGGAGCACCGGCCACCCTCTCTTGAGGAAGTCCGGAAATCTATACGGTTTCCGGAGATATGGTCAACATCCCTTCCCCAGCCCTCGTCCTGGGTCCACCGGACGCCCCACCAGGACAACCTATACCGCCGATCCTACTGTATTCTTACCGTCCCTCTGCGGGAGAAGATCCACCGGAGACGGCCCCGGGCCACGGGGCAAGGGGCGGGGCCCCTCCATTCCAGGGCCCCTCCCGGGCCTCGATGGCAGCCCGCACCTCGGGGGGGACGGCCTTGGGGCGCCCGGACCGGTAATCGAACATCACCAGCGTGGTCTGCCCGGAGACCAGGTCCTTTCCCTCGGGATCCCGCCCCAGGTACTCCATGACGAAATGCTTCCTCCCCACCAGCGCCACCCGCACCCCGACCCCAAGCCGGAGTGGATAACGGATCCGGGCGTGGTAGCGGACCGAGGCCTCCGCCAGGATGAAATCCACCTCCTCCAGCCCCCCCTTCCCCACCACTTCCCGCCAGTACCGGGCCCGGGCCTCCTCGAAGTAGACCAGCGCCAGGGAATGGTGGGCGTGGCCCCCCACGTCGATGTCCTTGAAGCGCACGTCCACTTCGTGCCAGAGGGAGAAGAGGGCGGGATCGGGCCTCATGGCCGGCCTCCTGGGAGCGGGGCTGGGGTGGTTCCTCTCGAATGGGGAAGGATCGGAGGTCCGCGGGCTCAGGGAAAGCCCGGGGGGAGCCGGCACCCCTGCCAGCCGGGAGGAGGTGGCCCGACCGGCCCGGCGCCTCCGGCGGCCCCGGCGGGCTGGCCACCGAGGGTCTTGGTGCTTCCCCGGGGCTCGCAGTAAACTGAAAGGATTCGGTCCAGGCACGCAGCATGAGCCTTCAGGGAGGAACCCTCGCCATGGCAACTCCAGCGAACCCCACCCCGGCCGGCTTCCGGCGGCACGCCGCCCGTCTCGGCCTCCTCCTCCCCTTGCTGGCCTCCGCAGGGTGCGCCGCCGGGGGGGGTGGAGGGTCCGGCCCCGCCTCTTCCGAGGGGATCTGGGAGCGGTTGAACCAGCCCAGGCCGGAACCCCTGGCGGGAGCGGTCCGGATCGGTGTGGGGGAGATCGTGGTGCCCGCCGGTGCCTGGGCATCGGACGCCCCCATCCCCGCCGGCCTGGGGTTCCAGGAGCTCCTGTCCGCAGGGCTGCTTCGACGGCAGGACGTGCACTTCGTGGAGCGGCGCCGTTTCGCCGAGGCCGCCGAGAGGGAGCGGAGGGGCCTCCCCCGGCCTCCGGGGGCGCCCCCCGTCGGGGTCTCGCCGGGTGCGGAGCTGTTCCTCCAAGGCACCTTCGTCGAGGCCGGGCCGGTGGGGGGCCTCCTGGAGATGAGACTGGTGGACGCCGAGTCGGGGGACGTGGTGGAGAGCTTCCGCGTCACGGCGCCGCGGGGCGCCGATCCCACCTCCCTGGCCCGGGCCGCGGTGGGTGGGCTCCTGGCAACGCTGGAGGGGATGGGGCGCCTCCCTGCCTGGCAGGACCCCGACCCCGGTGCGGCCCCGGCCAGCCATCGGCCTTCCGGGGTGCCGGCACAGGCCGTGGCCGGCTTCTTCCGAGGTGTCGCCGCGGAGGACCGCTACGACTGGGAGGGGG
>JBFYZD010000008.1:0-11266 GCA_041309685.1 Gemmatimonadales bacterium
CTCGGCTCGGAGTCCTGGCCCTTCCTCTGGCCTGGGCTCTCCTGCCCGTTCCTGGCGCCGAAGCGAGGCAGGTCGAGGCGGTGCCTCGGGTGGAAAACCCTCGCCGCCTTCTGGAGGAGAGCTTTGGCTGGACCATCGGGAAGGACCCACTCTTTGAAGCCGGAAGCCCCGACGAGCCGGAGAGTCAGGATTTCTACAGGGTGAGGGGCCTGGTCCGGTTCTCCGATGGAGTCACCGTCGTCGCCAACGATGGGAGCTACAACCTGGTATACCTGGATTCATCCGGGAACGTGACCAGGACTGCCGGCAGGTGGGGGAATGGACCCGGTGAGTTTCGGGCCATCTCATCCCTGGGTCGGTTCCGGGGTGATTCCGTCTACGTGGTGGATCTGTTCCACCGTACTCTTTCCTTCTTCGATAAGGAGGGAACCTACGCTCGGCAGGTCCGGTTTGGGTCCCTCGTCCCCCACGGGTACCTTCCGCAAGGGGCTCTTTCAGACGGCCGCTTCCTGTTTGCGTCGGACGCGTTCATGATTGGAGGTGGAGGGGGGCTTGGGGACTCCACAGCAGTGTTCTTGTTGAGCCTTGAAGGAACAGCTCCCGATACCGTGGGTTGGGTCCCGAAATCCTACGCCGGCAACCCGCCTGGGAGCATGGACCTCGGCCCTCTCTCCGTGTTCGCTGTTGGGGAGAGTCACTTCTACTGGGGGTACGGGGATAGGTTTGAGTTTCGCCAATTTGACCACGCTGGTCGCTTGGTGAGAATCCTGTCGAAAGAGTGGAAACCCTACCACGTCACAGACCGGGCATGGCAGCGGGCAGGAGAGGCTCGTGTTGCGGCCCTTCGGCGGAGCCGAAACCGGGATATCGAAAATCTGATTCGGCGTGCTCGGCAGGAGCATGCGACCATCGACCATGCCGAGACCCTTCCCGCTTTTCGGGAAGCCCTCGTGGATACCGAGGGAAACCTCTGGGTGCGGGAGTACCCCTTGATCGGGGTCAGAGGTGCGCCCTGGCACGTCTTCGACCAGGATGGCCGTTGGATTACCACGGTTGAAGCCCCGGAGCGGTTCACGTTGTATGCAGTCGGTCCGGACTGGGTCGCGGGAGTCGCCTTGGACGAACTTGACGCTGAGGTAGTGCAGGTGTTGCCGTTGAGAAAGTAACTGAGGCGGAAGTGAGAGAGGCCCGTCCGATGGTGGTCCTCAGGCAGGAGTGAGCACAGAGCGGAGGTGAAGGGACCTTCGCCGCTTGCACTGCTCCTGACTTCGACGTCCCAGGTCAACCCACCAGCACCACCTTCCCCAGGTTCTTCCGCCCGTGGAGGTACCGGTGGGCGTCCGCGGCGCCGGCGGCGCCCAGGGGGAAGCTCCGGTCCAGGATCGGCCTCCACCGCCCGTCCACCACCCCGTCGTAGATCTCCGCCAGGGCCGGCCCCATGAGCGCTTCCTTGTCCTTGAGGTAGAGGAGGTGGACCCCGAAGATCCCCTGGTTCGGGACCACCAGGGAGAGGGGGTGGATGGACCCGGTTCGGAAGCGGGCCAGGGCGGCCTGGAGCCAGCTCCGCCTCGCCCCGGGAAGGGCCTCGCTCATCCCGTAAAAGACCAGGCGGCCCAGGGGGTTCAGGAGCCTGCGGCAGGCGGCGGTGGCCTTTCCCCCCACCGGGTCCAGGGCGATGTCCAGCCCCCGCTTCCCTCCCAGCGCCTGGTGGAGGTCGGCGGCCCAGTTCCCCCGGGAGTCGAAGCAGGCCTGGGCGCCCAACTCCTCCACCACGAAGGTGCGTTTGGCCGCCGTACCGGCGGTTCCGAACACCCGCAGGCCCCGCTCCACGGCCAGCTGCACCGCCGCGGTCCCCACACCGCCCCCGGCTCCCAGGACCAGGACGGTGGCGCCGGGTCGGGCATGACCGGTCTCGAAGAGGCAGACCCAGGCCGTGAGGAAGACCACCGGCACCGCGGCGGCCTCGGCCGGGGAAAGGGAGGCAGGGTAGGGGAAGGCTTGATCGGCGGGGAGGATCACGTCCCGGGCGTAGCCCCCGAAGCGGAGAAGCGCCACCGCGCGGTCCCCCTCCCTCCAGTCCCGGACCCCCTTCCCGACCCGGGCCACCTCTCCCGCCACCTCGAAGCCGGGGCTGTAGGGGAGGGGGGGCACGTTGCCGTAGAGGCCGGCCCGTTGCAGGAGGTCGGCGAAGTTCACCCCGGAGGCCCGGACCCGGAGGTGGATTTCCCCGGGGCCGGGCTCCGGCAAGGGCGCCTCCCATTCCGCCAGGACCTCCGGGGGACCGAACCGGGGGATCTGGACGGCGAGGGTGGTGTCAGGCACGGGGCGCCCCTCCCGCACCGGGTGCGTTCTCAGCCTTCCCCGCCGCCCCTGATCCAGTCGGGCTTCACCTCCGTGTACCCCGCCGGAACCCGGAAGAGGTCGGCGGAGAGACTCCCGGCCACCACGTCCTCGATGACCGAGGTGACCCGGGTGATGGGGGTCTGGGTCGGGGCCGGCGCGGCCTCCTCCGGCGGCGGTTGCTGCTGGCGCCGCCGGCCCAGGAGCCCTCCGGTGATGTTGCTCACGGCCGACCGGGCGGCCTCCCTGGCGCCCGCGGCGGCCACGCCGCCCAGATCCGGCCCCTGGGGAAGGGGCTGGTCGGCGGAGGCCATGGCCGCGTCCCGGTCGAAGGGCACCCCAACGGGGACCATGAAGAAGGAGGAGACGGTCCTCACCGCCAGCCCCTCCATGTCCTTCATCTCCTCCGCGCTCTTCTCGAAGGCCTCCTTCATGCGGGGGTCGGAAGCGAAGGCCTGCTGCAGGGCGCTCCCCATCCCCTCCATGTCCATCTTCCCGGCGGCCTCCTTCGCGAACTCCTCCGTGGCCCGCTTGTACGCCTCGTAGCCGGGGAAGTCCTTGCTCATCCAGATGTCGTTGAAGAGCACCATGGTCCCGGCCTGCTGCATGTCGGCGCCCTCCTCCGGGGCCACCTTGGGGATGATCTCGATGATCATGAGGACCTGCTCGGCGGTGTAGCCGTCCATCCGCTGGGTTCTGCCGGTGCGGTCCACGGTGAGCTTGGTCTCGAACTCCACCTCCGGGGGCGGCTCATCGCCACGCTGCTCCGCCTGGGCTTCCGCCCGCGCGGCCTCCATCTCGGCCCGGGCGCCCTCCATCTGAGCGGCCATGTCGGCGAAGGTGAAGGTGTAGAAGGTCCTGGCCTCGTGGTCCAGCGTGGTGAAGCGCCCCTCCGCCATGTCCATGATGGTGGATGACCCCTCGTCGTCCGTCCGCATGGACGAGCCCTTGATGGAGGTGGTCTGGCGGGTGGGGTCCTGAGCCCCCGGGGCCATGCGCATCATGGTCCCCAGGACGCCCCCGAACTCCGAGCGGGACACCGTGGTGAACTTCACGTCCTGCGCGAGGCCCGGGGCGGCGGCCAGGAGGAGGGTGGTGAGGAATCCCAGGGAGGAGGCGAGTCGCGTGCACGTGCCGAACATGGTACTGCTTCCTTTCGTGGCGTCCGGGGAAGGGGCGCTCATCGGTAGAAGATTCTGAACGGGGACAGGGTGGCTACGTTTCGGCCCTCCGGCCTTCCCATCCAGGCCCCGGGACGGATCCACCGCATTGGGGAATGATAGGGGAAGGGGGGAGGGTGGGTCCAGCGTCCCGTCTGGCCGGGGCGGGCGGGCCGTCCGCTGCTCTCCCGGGGGCGAGGCGCCCCGCCAGGGGGGAGCCGTCAGGCTCGGGGTCCCGCGCCGGGGCCCCTCCTCTCCCACCACCATCCCATCAGAGCCGTGATCACCGTGAGGGGGAGCGCGAACCAGAGGACGGCATGGAAGAGGAGGTCCCTGGAATCGTGCCCTGAGGCGTCCAGGATGAGGAGGGCCAGGTAGATCCCATAGTACAGGAGGAAGACGCCGCCCTCCCAACGGCTGATGGCCCGGCCCGTGAGGAAGATAGGAAAGCAGGCCAGGGCCACTCCGACCATGACGGGGAGGTCGAAGGTGAGTGCTCCCGGGGGAACAGGGACTCCCCCGGGGGTCGCCAACCCGGCGGCCCCCAGGACGAAGAGCAGGTTGAAGATGTTGCTCCCCACCACGTTTCCCACCGCCAGGTCCCTTTCTCCCCGGAGGGCGGCCAGGATCGAGGTGGTTACCTCCGGCAGGGAAGTGCCGGCGGCTACAAGGGTGAGGCCGATGACCAGCTCGCTGGCCCCGAAGCGCCGGGCCAGTGCCACCGCCCCTTCCACCAGTTGGCTGGCCCCGGCGACCAGGATCCCGAGGCCGAGGAGGATCAGGACCAGGTCCACAAGGCGGTAGCGGAGGCCAAGGGCGATGCCCGCTGCCGAGGCGGGCGGACCGTCCTGGGGGCCTCTACGGATTCCCATCCAGGCCAGGTATCCGGTGTAGGCCACCCCCATAAGCAGGAGGAAGCCCGCCTCCCAACGGCCCAACGCCCCGTTGAGGCAAAGGAGAAAGACCAGGGCGCTGGCCAGGACCAGGACCGGGACGTCCAGGCGGATGAGCTGGCGCTGGATGGTGAGCGGGGTGATCACAGCCGATACGCCCAGGATGAAGAGCACGTTGAAGATGTTGCTCCCCACCACATTCCCCAGGGCCACCCCAGAGTTACCCCCGAGGGCGGCCTGCACGCTCACGGCCATCTCCGGGGCGCTGGTGCCGAAAGCAACTACCGTCAAGCCGATCACCAGGGGGGGGATGCCCAGGGCGGCGGCCAGGCGGGAGGATCCTCGGATGAGCAGGTCCCCCCCGACGACGAGGAGGAGGAGGCCCAGGACGGCTTGAAGGGTGGGGGGGAGGCTCATGAGGGGTGAGCGGGTGGGACGGGACCCGGGCCCGGGGAAAGGCGATGGGTTAGGGGCATCAACAGACGCCTGGGAGGCCGCCGGCGAGGCGGCCCTTCAGCTCCGCTACCCGTGCTTCGTACCGGGCGGCTTCGTGCTCGGGGGGCTCTTCGAGGGTGTGGGCCGCCCGATTGCGAAGCTCCCTGAGGGCCATGACCTCTGCCTCCTCCTCGGGCCCGATGCGGCGGTTGATGCGGAGCGCCGCCAACAGCTCCGAGGGTTGGGTGGGGGGTGCGACGGAGCAAGCCGGGAGTGCGCCCCGGAGGGCCGTTTCCAGGTCGCACCAGGCCTGGAGGACCCTCAAGGCGGGGGTGGTCTGAACGTTCGCGGTCATGTGGGCCGTTCCTTTCGGCTGGCACCCCCTACCTGAGGATGAACCCCTCTCTCAGAGGATCCGCCGGGTCCAGGAGTAGCTCGTTACGCCCCATAATATGGGAGGTTCCCGAGACCTGGGGGATGACCCCATCGTAGGGCCCGAAGGAGGTGGCTTCCACCACCTGTCCGGTGAAGGTCGTCCCCAGGATGCTCTCCACCGTGAAGGGCTCTCCCACGCCCATCTCCCCCCGGTCGAAGTGGAGGGCCGCCCGGGCGCTGACCCCTGTCCCGGTGGGGGACCGGTCCACCTCTCCCTCCGCGAAGATACACACGTTCCGGCTGTGGTGGGCGGCGTCCCAGGGATCCCCCACGAAGATCGTGCCGTACAGGAAGCCCAGCTCCTCCTGGAAGGGGTGGCGGATGGGAAGGGAAGCCGTTACGGCCCGCTTGATCCGCATCCCCACGTCCATGAGGGTCCGGAAATCCCCCGGCCCCAGCCCCACCCCTACCTCCTCGGCCCGGCAGAAGGCGTAGAACGCTCCACCGTAGGCCACATCGTAGCGCACTCGCCCCACCCCCTCCACCTCCACCTGCCGGTCCCTGGCGTAGACGAAGGAGGGGACGTTGTGGAACCAGGCCTCCCGGACCCACCCTCCCTGCCGCCGCCCGAAGGCCGTGACCCGCCCCGCCGGGGTATCCAGGCGGAGGGTGAGGATGCCGTCGGAGCCCGGATCCTCCCGGGGGCGCACCACCCCGGCGTTCACCCCCGCCATGGCCAGCCCCAGGACGCCGTGGCCGCACATGGTGCTGTACCCCTCGTTGTGCAGGAAGAGCACCCCCAGGTCCCCGTCGGGTGTCACGGGCTCGGTCAACAGGGCGCCGTACATGTCGGCGTGTCCCCTGGGCTCCCACATCAGGGCGGTGCGGAGGGGGTCGAGCCGCTCCCGGGCCTGGCGCCGCTTCTCCAGGATGGTGGCTCCCGGGAGGGGTGGGAAGCCCCCGGTGATGATGCGCAGAGGCTCCCCGGCGGTGTGGACGTCCACCGTGGTGATGCGATCCCACCCGTCGGGCGGGGGTCCGTTGGGGTGCATGGGGAGTGCCTTACTCATAGAGGAGATGGGGCCCGGCCCTGCGCCACCAGCCGGGAGCCTCGGTCCAGCTTCGGATCAGGGGGCCGTCCACGGACCCGGGATCGCCCTCCAGGGCCTCCACCAGGGGGGCCCGGCCCAGAAGCCGGGCCAGGTGCCCCTCCCCGGCGGGGTTGGCGGTGGTGGGATAGGGACCCCAGGCGAAGTCCGAGGGAAACAGGGTCCCCAGGAGGGCGAGAAGACGCAAGCCCAGGGCCACCGGCCGGACGAGGCGGGGCTCGGTGACCTCCAGGGCGACGCCGGGAACGGGGTCCCGGGTTCCCGGCAGCCTCAGACAAAGAGGGCGGGCCAGGATCCCGGGGGGGGCTTCCTCCAGGAGGGCATCGGCCAGCCGCCCGGGGTCCATCCAGGCGGCCCCGAGCCACCGGAAGGCCAGGGGCGTTCCCCGCCCCTCCCCCACGTTGGTGGCTTCCAGGAGGGCCAGCCCCGGGTAGAGGAGGGCCGACTCGTACGCGGGGATCCCCGGCGAGGGGGGGTGGAAGGGGAGGCCCGTCCCCGGCCAGTGATGCTCCCGCCGCCACCCCTCCATGGCCACCACCTCCAAATCCAGGTCCAGCCCCCTCTCCGCCCGGAGGAGGCGGGCCATCTCCCCCAGGGTGAGGGAGTGGCGGACGGGAATGGGCCAGCGGCATAGGAGGGAGTCCGGCGCGAGCGGGTCGGGGAGCGGACCCTCCACGCTCTCCTCCTCCCCTCCCAGGGGGTTCGGACGGTCCAGGACCCAGAGGGGGATGCCCACCTCGCTGCACCTCTCCATCAGGTGGGAGAGGGTCCAGAGGAAGGTGTAGAAGCGGGCCCCCACGTCCTGGAGGTCGAAGAGGACCAGGTCCAGGTCGGCCAGAGCCGTGGGATCCGGCGAGAACCTCGCCCCGTAAAGGCTCACCACGGTAAGGCCGGTCTGGGCATCCAGCCCGTCCCCGATCCCCTCGCCGTCCGCGGCAGCGGCCGAGAGCCCGTGCTCGGGGGCGAAAAGCCTGGCCAGGGGAACGCCGGCCGTCTGAAGGGCCAGGCGGGTGGAGGGTGGGGAGCTCCGGCCCCGGGTCGTCCCCGACCCGGGCGGCGCCCCGTCGCTGGTGACCAGCCCCACCCGCCCCCCGGGGCGGAAGAGGGCGGGGAAGGCCCCCGGGTCCCGCAGGACCCGGTCCACCCCCAGACGGATTCCGGGGAGCCGGGAGCCGGGGATCGCCCCTTCCCCCATCTCCCACGTCCGATCCCTTGCCTCCCTCATGGCGTCGTCCTCCGGGGCCGCGCTACTCGGCCCTCACCCCTTTGACCCGGACGCAGTCCGCCAGCTCCCCCCGGGACCCGACGCCCAACTTCCGGTAGATGTTGGAGAGGTGGGTGCTCACGGTCCGGGCGGAGATCTCCAGCTCCTTGGCGATGGCCTTGTTGGACATGCGCTTCTCCACCATGCCGGCGATCTCCACTTCCCGAGCGCTGAGAGCGCCCTCCCCGGGGGGGGATCTCCGGGGTGGCCGGGCCTCCATCTCCCGGAACATCCCCCGGGTCTTCTCCAGCTCCACCTCCGCCCCCAGCTTCAGGAAGGTCTCGTGGACCCGGGTGAGCTCCCGGAGGGCCCCCTCCCGGTCCCCCATCTCCGCGAGCCGCCCCGCGAGCTGCCGCCGCAGGCGGGTGGCATCGGGGATCATGGGAACCTCCTCCAGGGCCCGGGCCGCCTCCTCCATCTGCTTGGCCCCCTTCCCCGGGTCTCCTCCCAGCCAGGTGACGAGGGCCTCGCAGGTCTGGGCCCAGGCCAGCCCCAGCTTGTGGCCGATGGCGCTGGAATCCTTCCGGAGGCGTTCCCCGATGCTCTGGGCCCCGGCCAGCTCTCCCTTCCAGAGGAAGGCCTCCGCCAGAAGGGGGAGGAGGCGGTGGACGGCCAGGATGGAATAGCCTACCCGGTCGGCCAGCCGCAGTCCTTCCGTCCCGAGGCGAATGGCCTCATCGAGGCGTCCCTCCGCCAGCGCCAGGTACCCCAGACCGGTGTAGGCGGGGATGAGGCCGTGGATATTCGGCGTTCTCCCTTCCCCGGCCCCGGCCACCGTCCAGGCTTCGGAAAGGAGGGGTCGAGCCAGCGCCACTTCTCCCCGCCCCAGGTAGATGAGGGAGGTCCACACCAGGAGGCGGGGGAGGATGGTGTTCTGGGAGAGGCTCCTGGCCAGGGCGATGGCTTGCTCCCCCACGGCGAGGCCCGTGTCCCACTCGCCGGTGGCGGCGGCCTGCTCGATGGCCAGCTCGGCGCTCCGAAGGCTGAGGAGGGGGGAGCCCAGCTCCAGGGCCACCTGCTCCGCCTCCCTCACCCGCTGGGCCATGAGCTCGGTGTTTCCCAATAGACCCTCCAGGACGGCCACACCCCAATGGGTCCAGAACACGACGCTCCGTGCTCCCGACTCCGTCGCCAGATCCATGGCCTGCCTGGCGTGGTCCCGCACCCGGTCGGGGCGGCCGGTCCAGGTATGGAGGAGGACCAGGGCCCGGTGGGCCTGGGCCAGGATCATGGGATCCCGGAGGTGTCGGGCCGTTTCCAGCACCGCCTCCAGCTCCTGGCCGGCCTCCTCCGGCCTCCCCAGCTCCTCCAGGGCCAACCCCCGGCGCAGGCGGGCCCGAGCCAGAAGAAGGGGAGAGAGGCCCAGGGGGGCGCGGGAGAGGATCCCGTCCGCCTCCTTCAAGGCACCCGCCGGGTCTCCCTGGTAGCTCAGGATGATCCCGATGCGGCGCCGGCACTCGGCGGCCTCCTCCTGGTCCCCCCGCTCCTCGGCCAGACGGGACGCTTCCTCCCACAGCGGGATCGCGTCTCCGTACCGCCCCATGCGGGTTAGAGCCCGGGCCAGATCCCGGACGATCCCCGGCCGGCCGGCTTCGAGGTCCGAGGGGGCGGTCCCCCGGGAGGCGTCGTCCTGCAGGAGGTCGAGCGCTCCCCGGAGGTAGCGGGCCGCTTCCGGGTTTCCTCCCCGCTCCAGGGCGTCACGCCCCGCCAGGACCAGGTAGAGCGTACCCCGGGGGCCGAGCCCCTCTTCCCCGGCCTCCAGGTGGTGGTAGGCCAGGACGTCGGCGTGCGCCCGGGCCCGGTCCCCATAATGGTCTTCCAGGGTCCTCGCCACCCGGCCGTGGAGAAGCCGGGCCCGGGCAAGCCCCAGCTCCGCCAGGAGGGTCTCCCGAAGGAGGGGTTGGCGGAAGTCGTACACCACCGCGCTCCCCTCCAGCCCCTCCAGGAGGATCCCCCGGGACATGAGGATCTCCAACGCTTCCATGAGCTCCGGGTCCGGGAGCCGGCTCGCGGCCTGGAGGAGGTGAAAGGGCGCTCGTCCGCCCAGGACCGCCGCGAGCTCGGCGAGGGCCCGGGTCTCCTTCGGCAGGAGGTCCAGACGGGAGAGCAGGGCCTCCCGCACCGTCCGGGGCAGGGCCATCTCCCGGATCTCCCAACCCAGCCACATCCCCCCCTTGCGATAGAGCTGCCCGGACCGGACCAGGACCTGGAGGGTTTCCCCCAGGAAGAAGGGGTTTCCCCTTGTCCAGCCATGGAGGAGGTCGGCGAATTCCCCCACCGCCCCCTCCTCCACGCCGAACGCTGCCTTGAGGAGGTGGCCGGTCCCCTCCCGGGAAAGGGGAGGGAGGGAGATCCCCTCGGCGATCCCCTGCTCCAGGAGGGATCGCTCCATCTCCCCCAGGATCGGGTCCCGATTCTCGGGTGTCTCCTCCAGGGTGAGAAGGAGGAGGGCGGCCGCCCCCGAAAGCTGTCGGGCGAGGAAGTGGATCAGCTCAACGGAGGACGGGTCGGCCCATTGCAGGTCTTCCAGGACGATCAGGAGGGGGGTGCGGCGGGAGAGTTCCTTCAGCAGTTGGGTGAACGTCCACAGAACCCTGGTCTTCTGCTCTCCAGGGCTCTCCGATCCCACCCCGGCGGGCGGGGAGCCGGTGGTCGCCAGCCCGGGGAAGAGATGGCCCAGTTCCCCGGCGGCTCCCCGGGTGAGGACATCCAGAGAGTGGGACGTCTGGCCCTGGAGGAGAGGGAGGAAGGCATCGGACACGAGAGCGTAGGGAACGCCGGTCTCGGCCCGGTAGGCCCGCCCGCAGGCCAGGAGGAAGCCGCGCCTCTCCGCCTCCTCCCGTAGCGCGAGGGCCAGGCGGGTCTTCCCCGCCCCCCGTTCGCCGCGGAGGAGGACGGTCCGTCCTGCCCCGCGCCCGGCCTCTTCCAGCCCGCGGAGGAGGCCCTCCTGCGCCTCCTCCCTTCCCACCAACGGGAGGTCTCTGAGGTCGAGCGTGGGTTCCATTCCCGTCTCCGCGTGTCCGGCCTCTCCCCCGTGCCTACCGCCCCCGTTCCTCCCCGGGACGATACCGCATCACCATGTCGCTCCGGATATCGTCCTCGGTGAACGCCACCGGCTTCATCCGCTCGTCGGCGAACATCTCGGCCTGGTCGTAGTAGTGGGGAGACTCCGGGCGGTTGCTGTTTCCGTAGGCCAGCACCGAGTAGGCCCGGGGCGGGTCGCCGAACTCCACCGCCAGGATCCAGGCGTCGCCGTTGGAGGCCACGTACTTCCCGTCCTCGTCCATCCGGTAGTCCAGCCTCCGGAAGCACCCCAGGGAGGAGCTGCACCCGCCCACCGGGAAGTCCATCCCCTCCGCCCGGACCCGGTGCACCTCCCCCCAGGCCACGTCCCACCCGCCCCACCGGGTCTTCGCCTCCGCCACGGCCCATTCGAAGGCGTCGGCGGCGTTCTCCAGGCTCCCCAACCCCCGGGGGGTGCGGGTGGGGTCCTCCCGGGACCACCCGTTCCGGAACTGGACCGCGGTGTCGGTGGTGGCGAAGTAACGCTGGGACCAGAGCTCGAAGAGCGTGCTCCCCCGGCTCTCCCTCCCCACCGTGTTGTCCCAGCGGGCGAGCAGCTCGATGGCGTCCCGCATCTCCCCCCCGGCGTGGCGCCCCCGGACGGCGGCCACCAGGTCGTCCTTCACC
>JBFYZD010000009.1:0-5571 GCA_041309685.1 Gemmatimonadales bacterium
TAGTGCTTTGAATCGGGGGTCAGAAGGAAGCCAGCAGAAGGAGTACGCCATGTCCGACATGTACAGGGAGTACGAACGCGTCGTCACCGGAAAGAGCGGCCAGGGGCTCTCCTTCCTGGGGTGGCTCGCCCTTTCCCTGGGGGCCCTTTTCGTCCTGGGGGTCGTCGGTGTAGGCGCGGCCGCGTTCTACGTGCGCAACCGGGTACAGGAGTTCTCCAGGGAGTATGCCCAGGAGTTCTCCCGGGACTTCGATGTCGAGTCCCTGGTGGCGGCGGAGGTCGTGGGGCGCATGGAGTCCCATGCCCGGCTGGTGGGCCTGGACCCCGAGGAGGGGTTGGACTTCCTCCAGACCGTTCCCATGGACGGTCCCCCGGAGGAGTTCTTCCGGGAGATGGTGACGGGGGATTCCTGGCGGAAGTGGGGAGGTGAGCAGCTCGCGGAGGCCTTCGAGGGCATGGAGGACCGGAGGTCCCTCTCCGTGAAAGGCGACGACGGCGCGGTGTCCATCGACGTGGTGAAGGGGAAGGATGGGGGCTCCCTGGTCATCGGCTCCGAGGACGGCCAGGTGCGTTTCGACCTGGTGAAGACCGGCAACGGCGGTTTCCTCACCATCAACTCCGAGAGCGGGGAAGTCCGCTTCGATCTGGTTCGGGGAGACAACGGCGGGGAGCTCACCATCCGGAGTGACGAGGGGACCCTCCGCTTCGGCGCCGGGGAGGCGGCCGAGTCCATGCCCGGCTGGGTGCCCCGCATGGACGGGATGCCCGGGGATCCCCGGGGGGTCTATTCCCTCGCTTCCCGGGAGGGGCTCCTGGGGGCCGTGACCTGGCAGAGCGACGACTCCACGGAGGAGGTCCTCCGCTACTATCAGGACCTCCTGGTCCGGGACGGTTACGACCTCAAGGCCCGTCACCGCCTCCGGGACACCGACCGGGATCACCGCCAGGCCTCTCTCTGGGCCCGGAACGAGGAGTCCGGCCGGATGGTGTTCGTGCTGGCGGACGAGAACGGCGGAGAGACGAAGGTCCTGCTGGGCTATGGGGAGGAGAGGGACTGACCGAGGAAGGTGAACCAGGGGTGGGCCGGGAGCCTCGGCCTCGCCCCCATCCGGCCCCACCACCTCCCCCCCGGAGCGGTGGGGTCGGTCTTTTCCCCCTTCTCGCTACCCCACCGCCGGCATGTGCCTGCGGGTGAAGATCCAGGTGCCCAGGGCGTAGAAGGCCACCGTCAGGACCGCCATCGCCACCATCTCGTAGACGATGTCCCCCAGGCCGGCTCCGTAGCTCAGGACCCGGTCCAGCGCCGCGATGGCGTGGGTGGTGGGGAGGATCTCGTTGACCTGGACGGTCCTCTCCCCGACCGTGAGGAGGGGGATTCCGGGAAGGGGGAACATCCCTCCGGAGAAGAACATGAGGATGAAGAAGGGGAAGCACCCCACCGTCACCAGGTCGAAGATCGTCCGGAGGAAGGCGGCCACCAGCACGCTGAAGGCCATGATGGAGAGGCTGGCGAGGGCCCCCACCACCAGGAGGATCAGGAGGGAGCCCTGGGCCCGGTACCCTACCGCCACGGCCGTGAGGTAGGTCAACCCCAGTGCCAGGAGCCCCATGAGGAGCTGGGTGGCGCTCACCGCCGTGAGCCACTCCAGGACGGTGAGGTGGGAGAGGCGCAAGCGGATGAGGGTCCCCTTGTCCTTCTCCCGGATCAGCGCTCCGGCGGCGGTGAACATGAGCATCATGAGGGAGAGGATCAGGAGCCCCGGCACATAGAGCTCGAACTCCGAGAGGGTCTCCCCACCGCCGGCGGTCTCGGGTTGGAGGTAGGCGGGACTGGCCACTTCCGATGCCGCCTCCACGTAGGTCATCATGGTCATGTCGGCCCAGGCCGCGGCCATGAGGTAGTCCGGGTTCCCGGGATCCCCGCGGCTCCGGAGGGGAACAGGATCCACTCCTTCCCCGGCCCGGGCGGCCTGGATGGCCCGGGAGAACCCCTCGGGGACCACCACCACCAGGTCCGCCCTGCGGTTCTCCAGGAGAGCCTCGGCCTCCTCCTCCCGGATCTCCCTCACCCTCAGGATCGTGTCCCCGTTCTCGGAGACCACTTCGCTGAGCGCCTGCACCAGCTCGTCCCCGGCCCGGAAGGGAGTCCCGGCGGAGGCGGACGCCCCGGCGTCGGTGTTCACCACCGCGATGTCGTAGACCGGGGTGCCATGCCCCAGGTAGGCGTACATAAGGAGGACGAAGAAGGGAGCGAAGGAGAGGGTCATGCTCCACATCTTCCAGTCCCGGACGGACTCCGTGACCTCCTTGCGGAAGAGGGAGGCCAGGCGGCGGAAGGGCGCCGTTGGGGCCCTCATTCCCTGAGCCCCCTTCCCGTGAGGGAGATGAAGACGTCCTCCAGGGTGGGCTTGCGGATGGTGACGTCCCGGGGCTCCATGCCGTGGGCCGAGAGGCTACGGAGGACGTCCGGGATGCGCTCGTGGAGGGCCGGGCCCGTGAGGCGGAGGGTCCCGGGCAGGCTCTCCAGGCGGGCGAGGCCGGGGGGGAGATTGCGGAGGAGGTCGTCCGCGGCCTCCTCGGGGATTCCCACCTCCAGGATCTCTCCTCCGGCGTGGGCCCGCTTCAGCCCCTCCGGAGTGTCCAGGACCAGGAGGCGGCCGTGGTCCACGATCCCGACGCGGCCGGCCAGCCGGTCCGCCTCGTCCATCTCGTGGGTGGTGAGCAGGACCGTCTTGCTCGTGGCCAGGGAGAGGATGTACTCCCTCACCAGGATCCGGCTCTGGGGGTCCAGTCCCGCCTGGGGCTCGTCGAGGACCAGGAGCTCCGGGTCGTGGACCAGGGCGAGGGCCAGGTTCAGGCGGCGCTTCATACCCCCCGAGAGCGTCCTGGCCCGGCGGTCGGCCTTCTCGGCCAAACCGAGGACATCCAGGAGCTCGAGGGAGCGGCGCCGGGCCTCCCTGCGGGTCAGGTCGTACTGGGTCCCGACGAAGACGAGCTGCTCCAGGCAGGTAAGGGTCTCCCAGATGACCAGCTCCTGGGGGCAGAGGCCGATGTGGCGGCGGCACGCCCGGACGTCCTGGCCGAGGGAGATGCCGTTCACCCGGATGTCCCCGCCGTCGGCCCGGAGCAGACCGCAGATCATGCGGATGGTAGTGGTCTTCCCAGCACCGTTGGGGCCCAGGAAGCCGAAGACCTCCCCTCGGTGAACCTCCAGGGAAAGGTCCCGCACGGCCTCCACGTCTCCGAAGGACTTCCGGAGGCCATGGATGCTCAGGATCGTGTCGGGGTCGTTGGCGGGCATGGGGGTCGTTGATCTCCTTGCCCTCATTCTGGGGTCCTCCGCGGAGCTACGCCATGCTCACGGCCTCCATCCCAGCGACAGCCACCAGCGCCACGCCCCCCGATGAGGGTTGTCCAGGAGGTACGCGCTCCCCGTGCGGAAGATCACCGAGGGGATGCGGAGGTAGGGAAGGGGGTGGGCATCCGCGGAGATCTCCGTCCCGACCATGCGGTACCACCCCTCGCCGTCGTTCGCGGCGTTCCCGGCCCAGAAGAAGAGGTTCCCCAGCTCCACGCTCCGAAGCTCCACCCTGGCGGTGGCGACCTCGGCTCCCCTGAGGAAGTCTGGGGGGAGAGCCGGCATCGCAACCCTCTGGGAGAGGATCCCCGGGTCGAGGAGGAGAGGCTCGGTGCCCCCGACCTGGAAGCCTTCCACCGATTCGGCCGGGGCGTCCACCCGCCCCAGCGTCCCCGAAACGAAGAGGGTGCTGGACGGCCCCCCCACCTCCAGGCTGCCGGTGGCCAGCCAGCGGGTCCAGTCCAGGCCACCAGTGCTCCCGGTGGCTCCCTCCAGGTGGACCGACTGGCCCAGGAACCCCCGGCCCGGACTCTGGCGAGCGGCCAGCTCCAGGGAAGCGAACCCGAGAGTCCGGTTCGCTTCCTCGAGGCGGCCTGCCGCGCCGCCGAGGCGCAGCTCCAGCGATCCCCGGTCCCGGACGCGGCTCATCTCGAGGGCGGCGAGACCGCCGTAGTAGCCCTTCGTCAGCTCCCGGTACCCCTCCAGGGCCGCCGCGCCCGCCTCCCTGGGGAGCGGGCCGTCGGCAAGGAACCCTTCCAGGAGGACCCTGGGCCTGGACCCCCGCCAGAGAAGGTCGAAGGAGCCTCCTCTCCACGCCCCTTCGTCCCCGGCGATCCCCTTGAGCTGCCAGGTAAGGCGTCCGATCGGGTCGGTGGAGCTCAGGACCAGCCCGCCCGAATGCCCTTCCTGGGCGAAGCTGGCCATGGGGAGCCAGGACCGGAGGCGGGGGCCCGGCCCGTAGGCCCTCGCCGGCTCCAGAGTCCCGGTGGGGAAGGTGGGAGCCTCCTCCGGTCCCGCTTGCGCCGCGGGGCTGAGCCCGGCGTCGACGTGGGGCAGGATCCCGGCGGCCTGGTCGGCGCGGATGCGCCTCAGGTCCCATCCCCGGCTGTGAAGGGAGAGGAAGAAGACGTCGCCGTTGGAGGCGGGCGTCGGGGCCACGGCGGCACCCAGCGAGCGGGTGAGGGGACGGGCCTCCCCGGTCGCCAGATCCAGGATCTCCAGGTTGGCGATCCCTCCCCGGGTGGAGGTGAGAACCAGGTCGCCCCCGGGGGGGAGGAAGGCGGCGCCGAAGCGGGCGGCGCCATCGTCGGGGCCCGGGAGGCGTTCCCGGGACCCGTCGGCCTCCATGGCCACGATCCGCCACACCCCTTCCACCTGGCGGGCGGCCACGATGGTGGTCCCGTCCGGGGAGACCCGGGGCTGGCTGTAGGGGCTCAGGAGGTCGGACCGGGCCAGGGTGGTGACGGCCCCGGAGCCGAGCTCCACCCGGACGATGTCGCAGCGGCCTCCCAGGCAGCGCAGGCCCGCCGCCCAGGTGCCGTCCGGCGCCGGATCCCCCTCCCGAATGGCCTCATCGTGGGTGATCTGGCGGATCTGGCCCGTCTCCCACTCCCACAGGAAGAGCTCCGGTCGCAATTGCTCATTGCCCACCGCCACGTCCCGGGTGACCAGGATCCCCTTCCCATCGGGGAGCCAGCGGGGACGTCCGTAGGGGTGCCCGAAGTCGGGCCAGAGGGTGGCCTCGGCCTCCTGGGCCCTCGGGAGGCGCCGGACAGGGGCCACGTCCTGCGGGTCCTTCCGCAGGATCTCCGCCAGGTGCTCCCGCTCCTCCGTGGGCACGGTGTCCGGCCTGGAGGAGATCACAACCAACCGGGACGGCCCCTCCTGCGAGGAGAGGACCAGGGCGATCCTCTCACCGTCCGGTGACACCGCGGGCTCCCCGGGAGTCCAGGTCAGGCGCTGGAAGAGATCCCCCTCCGCCACGCCTCCCGCCTCCTCGATCTCCCGTCTCACCGCCAGTGCCCGGTCCGTGACTTCCACCATGAAGCGGCCGTAGAGGTCGTCGGGGGGTGCGCCGAACACCCCCGTGAAGGCTTCCGGGAAGCCCCGGGCCTCCCGGGCCGTCATGCGGGCCCACAGCTCCGTGAGCACCTGGCCTCCCCGCCCCTCCTTCTCCACCAGCCACTCCACGTAGGCCGAGCCCACCAGATAGGC
>JBFYZD010000010.1:0-6704 GCA_041309685.1 Gemmatimonadales bacterium
TTGAAGCCCGGGATCATGAGCCGGCCTCCGGCGTCGATGACCTCGGTGGTCTCCCCGATGTAGGCCTAGACGGCCCGGTTGGTGGTGACGGCCACGATCTCCTCGCCGATGACCGCCACGGCTTCGGCCCGGGGGTTTGCCTTGTCGATGGTGACGACGTGGGCGTTCACCACCACCAGGTCCGCCGGAGGACCGGAGTACTGGACCCCGCAGGCGGTGGCGAACGGGAGGAGGACGGCGGCGGGGAACACGGCCAGGAATCGGTTGACCATCTCCACTCTCCTTCAGGGGTGGGCCCGGTGGGGGCAGGAGATGAGCATATGTAGCCTGGGAAGGGAGTGTCGGCAACGTGGGCCCGGAGGAGCCCCGGAGCGGGGGCCGGGGGAGCACCGGGTCCGGAGCAAGCCGGTGGTGCTGACCTGTGACAAGGCGGTTCCCCAGAACCGGGGGGCGGATGACCGCCCCCCGGTGCGTCGTCCAGGCGGATCGGGGTTCGATCCGGGGAAGGCCGGCTGCGCCTCAACCCTCCGGTGCGCTCGCGCTCCTCTCCACCCGCAGCGTCTGGCTGAAGGTCCGATCACCGATCTTCAGCGTCACCGTGTAGGTGCCTGGCTCGGCCAGGGGTGCGGTCTCGGAGCGGACCGGGAAGAGCCCCGCGCCGCCACCCCCCCGGCGGGCGCCCCCGCCGGCCGCCCCTCCCCGAACCAGACGGAGGACCTCCTGCTGGAGGGAGGGCTCCCCTCCACCGGCGCCGCCACCGCCCCCGGCCGTGGCCCGGGCCTCGGCGGGGCGATCCGCCCAGCTCTCGGGCGGCACCGGGAACACCCCGCCCCCGCCCCCTCCACCGCCGAACCCGCCAGCGCCCTGGGGCGCCGTCCTGAGCTGCTCCGCCACCCGCTCCAGCTCGTCCCGGTCCCGTCCCGCGCCTGCCATGGAGTCCACCACGAAGGCCAGGCGCCTCTCGGCGGCGATGCTGTCCCTCAGCTCCGACGGGGAGCGGGGCAGGGTGGCCCCCTCGCCCCTGAGGTTCCAGGTGGCGGTGTTCAGGCCGGGCCGGGTGGAGCCGTTCAGGGTCCGGACCCGATTTCCCCGGGCGTCGGTGATCTGGATCTCCACCTCCTCCCGGGACGTCTCACCCAGCCAATAGCGCAGGTAGGCGCCGTAGGGGGGGCTGGGGGCCTCGAAGTAGAGCTGGCCCGTGAACTCCCCGCCGGTCGGACGGGTGCCGAAGTGGAAGGCCGGGGCCGGCGCGAAGAAGTGGACGTCGGCCGAGAGCACCGAGGCGTTCACCTGCTGAAGGGGGGTGATGTTCACGATCCAGATGGAGCGCCCGTGGGTCCCGGCGATGAGGTCGCCGTCCCGGGGGTGGATCTTCAGGTCGTGGACCGGCGTGGTGGGCAGGCCGTTCATGAAGCGCTGCCAGGAGCCGCCCCGGTCCAGGGAGAGGTAGGCTCCCACATCGGTGCCCACGAAAAGAAGCTCCTGGTTCACCGGGTCCTCCCGGATCACGTGGGCGAAATCCGGTCCGCCGGTGGGGAGATCGGCGGCGATGGAGTGGAAGCTCGTGCCCCCGTCGTCCGAGGCCACCACGTAGGGGGTGAAGTCGCCGCGGCGGTGGTTGTCGAAGGTGACGTAGACCCGGCTGGCGGAGTGGGACGACGGTTCGATGCGGCTCACGTACGTCCCATCAGGGACCAGCCGCCCCACCGCCGGGGTGAGGTCCTTCCAGGTGGCGCCGTCATCGGGGCTCATCCAGAGGTTCCCGTCGTCCGTGCCGGCGAAGAGGAGGCCTCGCCGCACCGGCGATTCCGCCAGCGAGACGACGGTGGCGAAGGTCTCGGCCCCCGTGTTGTCGGGGGTGATTCCCCCCGTCTCCTGCGTGCTGATCCGGATCTGCTCCGCGTCCTGCCGGGAGAGATCCGGGGACACCGGCACCAGGTGGTCCCCCCGGTCCGTGGACTTCAGGACCCGGTTGGAGCCCACATAGACCACGTCAGGGTCGTGGGGGGAAAGGGTGAAGGGGGTGTTCCAGTTGAACCGGAGCTGAAGGCCCAGGGAGTCGGCCGTGGCCCTCTCCTGGAGCGCCCGGATGCGGGCCGCATGCTGCCCGGGGACGGGTTGGGTGCTGTCGGGCCAGAGGAGGGCGATGGAGTCCTGGATCTCCCGGTAGGAGTCCCTCCAGTTCGGCCGGCCAAAGGCCTTCCGTTCCCCGGTGGCCAGGTTGGAGCGCCCGATGTTCCCGCCCTGGGACTCGGAGTAGACGATGTTGGGGTCCCGGGGATCCTGCTGGGTCACGAACCCATCCCCCCCGCTCACGCTGAACCAGTCGTGGTTGGTGATGGTGCCGCTGGCTTTCCGGCTGGGGCCGCACCAGGAGTAGTTGTCCTGGAGGCCGCCGCAGACGTTGTAGGGCACGGCCATGTCGAAGCTCACGGCGTAGAACTGGCCGATGGCGTAGTTGTTGGGGAAGATGAAGTTCCCGCCCCGGTCGAAGGTGACGGCCACTCCGCCGTCGTTGCCCACCACGAAGCGCTCCGGATCGTTGGGATCGATCCAGATGGCGTGGTAGTCCACGTGGGTCCCCACCGCCGCCGTCCCGGCCGTGCGGCCGCCGTCATCGGACCAGCGCAGGGAGGAGAAGTAGACCCGGTCCGGGTCCACGGGGTCCACGGCCACTTCGGAGTAGTAGAAGGGACGGGAATTGAAGGAGTTCGTGCGCTCCCAGCTCCGGCCCCCGTCCGCCGACCGGTAGAGGCCGGAGAGCCGCTCCCCGGCGCCCTCCCCGGTTTCCGGAGCAGCCGCTTCCACCATGGTGTACATGATGTCGGGATTGCTGCGGGAGATGGCGATGGCGAGGCGCCCCAGCTCGGTCTCGGGGAACCCCCCGCCCTCCACCTTCGTCCAGCTCTCCCCGCCGTCGGTGCTCTTCCACAGCGCGCTCCCGGGCCCGCCGCTGTAGAGGAAGTGGGGCCCCCGGATCCGCTCCCAGCTCGCCGCGAAGAGGACGTCCGGGTTACGCGGATGGATGGCCACGTCCACGAACCCGGCCCGGTCGCTGATGGACTTCACCAGCCTCCAGCTATCCCCTCCGTCGGTGGTCTTGTAGAGCCCCCGCTCGGCGTTGGTCCGCCACAAGGCGCCCACCGCCGCCACCCAGACCACGTCGGGGTTGGTGGGGTGCACCACCACCCGGCCGATGTGCTCGGTGGCCTCCAGCCCCTTCAGCTCCCAGGTCAACCCGCCATCGGTGGACTTGTAGATCCCGCCCCCGGGAGAGATGGAGTTCCGGGAGTCCTCCTCCCCCGTCCCGACCCAGATCTGGAGCGTGTCGCTGGGGGCGATGGCCAGGTCCCCCAGGGAAGCCACCGCCTCGTTCTGGAAGAGGGGGCGGAAGGTGGTGCCGTTGTTGGTGGTCTTCCAGACGCCTCCGGCCACGGAGGCGACATAGAAGGTCTTGGAGGGGCTGGGGATGCCTTCCACATCGGTCACGCGTCCGGACATGTTGGCCGGCCCGATGGAGCGCCAGCGGAAGCCTTCCAGCCAGCTGTCGCTCAGGCGGGGGCCGCTCTGGGCCGCGGCCGGGGCGGCCAGGCCCAGGGCCAAGGCCGCGAGGAGGATGGATCGAGTCGGGGTGCTCATGAGACTCCTTCCCTGGAAACGGGGGTGCTCCGTCGCCCTGGTGCGGCCGGATTGAACTCGGGTGATAGTACGTCTGGCCGACCCCCCCCTCAAGCGGAACGTTGAGCCGGCGAAGCCGGCCGGGGGCGCCGGGTCCGGGCGGGGCCGGGTGCGGGACGGCCCTCGGACCCGTAACTTCCAGTGTTCGCCCCGTTCCCCGCTTCGCCTCGGTGCCTCCCATGCCCCAGCGACTGATCCTGACCGCATCGGCGTTCCTCGCAGCCCTGGCCTGCTTCGCCGGCCCTGCCCCCACCTCCGCCCAGCAGAGCGCGGCGGCCCCCGTCGTCCTGGACCCGGCCTTCCTGGCGGGGTACCAGTGGCGCAACATCGGCCCCGACCGGGGAGGGCGCTCCATTGCCGTTTCCGGCGTGAAGGGCCGCCCGAACGAGGCGTACTTCGGCGCCACCGGAGGGGGCCTCTGGAAGACGACGGACGGCGGGGAGAGCTGGCTCCCGGTGACCGACTTCAAGATCACCTCGGCCTCGGTGGGCGCGGTGGCGGTGAGTGAGACCAACCCGGAGCTGGTCTTCATCGGGATGGGGGAGTCCTGCATCCGGGGCAACGTCATCCCGGGGGACGGGGTCTACCGGAGCCGGGACGGAGGGGGGAGCTGGGAGCACGTGGGATTCCGGGACTCCGACGCCATCAGCAAGATCCGCATCCATCCCACCGACCCCGACATCGTCTTCGTGGCCTCCTTCGGGAAATACGGCGCTCCCAGCCCGGAGCGGGGAGTCTTCAAGAGCACCGACGGCGGCGCCACCTGGCGGAAGGTCCTCTACCGTGACGACAGGACCGGCGCCGTGGACCTGGTCATCGACCGGCACAACCCTGATGTGATCTACGCCGCCCTCTGGGAGGCCTTCCGCAAGGAGTACCAGATGTCCAGCGGAGGCCCCGGGAGTGGGCTCTTCAAGAGCGCCGACGGGGGCGAGACGTGGACCGAGATCACCCGCAACCCCGGGCTCCCCGGGAGCGGGGCGGTGGGGCGCATCGGGATCGGCGTGTCGGGCGGAGATCCCGACCGGGTGTACGCCCTGGTGGAGAACGACGACGGGGGGCTCTTCGTGAGCTCCGACGCCGGGGCCACCTGGACGCTGGCCAACGACAACCGGGCCATCCGCCAGCGGGCCTTCTACTACACCCACGTCTTCGCCGACACCCGCGACCCCGACGTGGTCTACATGCAGAACACCACCCTCTTCCGCTCCGCCGACGGCGGCCGGACCACCCAGTCCATCAACAACGGCACCCACGGCGACTTCCACGACCTCTGGATCGACCCGGACGATCCCGCCCACATGGTGGTGGGCAACGATGGGGGCGGGGCGGTGACCACGGACACGGGGCAGCACTGGACGGACCAGGACTTCTCCACGGCCCAGTTCTACCATGTCGTCACCACCCGGCACATCCCCTACCATGTCTGCGGCTCCCAGCAGGACAACAGCACGTTGTGCGTCCCCTTCAACTGGAACCTGGCGGCGGGTGGGGGGCGGCGGGACGGGGGAAGCGCCAGCGCCGAGCCGGCGGCCGGAGGCATGGCCTTCGCCTACCAGGCCGGGGGAGGGGAGCCCGGCTACATCGCCCCTGATCCCCTGGACATCGACATCTACTACTCCGGCACCAACAACGGCGGCTACCTGGACAAGTTCAACCGGCGGCTGGGGACCCACCGGGAGGTGAACCCCTACCCCTGGTTCTACTCAGGGGAGCCCGCCAGCGAGATCCGCGAGCGCTGGCAGTGGACCTTCCCCATCGTCTTCTCCCCGGTGGACCCCAGGGTGCTCTACACCTCCTCCCAGCGCCTGTGGAAGACCACCGACGGGGGGAAGAGCTGGACCGCCATCAGCGGCGACCTCACCCGCCACGACCCTGCCACCCTGGGGCCGTCGGGCGGCCCCATCACCCACGACATGAACGGCCCCGAGGTGTACGCCACGATCTTCGCGGTGGCGCCGGGCAAGACCGACCTGGACGTCATCTGGACCGGCTCCGACGACGGGCTGGTGCACGTCACCCGGGACGGCGGGGCCACCTGGACCAACGTCACGCCCCCCGACATGCCCGACTTCGGCCGGGTGAGCCTCATCGACGCCTCGGCCTTCGATGCCGGAACCGCCTACATGGCCGTGAAGCGCCCCCTCCTGGACGACCACGCCCCCTACATCTTCCGCACCCGGGACTTCGGCCGGAGCTGGACCAGGATCGTGAACGGGATCGGGGAGGACGCCTTCGTCCATGCCGTCCGGGAGGACCCCACCCGCCGGGGGCTCCTCTACGCGGGTACCCACCACGGCGTGTACGTCAGCTTTGACGACGGGGAGCGGTGGCAGGAGTTGAACCCTGGCCTCCCCGACCTACCCATCGTGGACGTGCTGGTGGAGGCCAACGAGCTCCTCATCAGCGCCCATGGCCGGGGGTTCTGGGTGCTGGACAACCTCGCGCCCCTGCGCCAGGCCCACGCCGGCCTCGCCTCCAGCGACGCCCTCCTCTTCACGCCGCCCGCCGCGGTGCGCTCCGGCCCCGGGGTGACGCTGAGCTGGTGGCTGAAGGACCAGGCCGAGGAGGCCACCCTGGAGATCCTGGACGGGGCAGGGGAGGTGCTACGGACCCTCCAGGCCCCCCGGGCCGCAGGCCTCAACCGCACGACCTGGGACCTGCGCACGGAGGGGTACGTCACCTTCCCGGGGATGATCTTCTGGGGCGCCCGCAGCGCCGGGCCGGTGGTTCCCCCGGGCGCCTACACGCTCCGCCTCACCGCCGCCGGCCGGACCCTCACCGCGCCGCTCGCGGTGGAGCGGAACCCGCTCATCACCGACGTGACCGACGCGGACCTCCAGGCCCAGTACGCGTTCTCCCGCCAGGTGCGGGACAAGGTGACGGAGGCCAACCAGGCCGTCATCGCCGTCCGCCGGGTGAAAGCCCAGCTCCAGGACCGCTACGGGAAGTCCGGGGACGCCCGCCTGCGGGCGGCCGGCGACCGGCTCCTGGCCAGCGCGTCGGCGGTGGAGGAGAACATCTAC
>JBFYZD010000011.1:0-52235 GCA_041309685.1 Gemmatimonadales bacterium
CCCCCGGGTCGCGGCCCTCTTCTCTCCCGAATCTCCCCGGAGCGCCCGAGGCGATCAAAGACCCAGGGAGGAACGAATGAGCGGGCTGATCCGCTCGGGGGTCCAGGGAGGGCTGAAGGTCAGTTCCACTGCCGCCTTCTCAACCCCATCCAGCTTGGCGATGGCCAGCCGGGCCTGGTCCACGATGGAATCGGCAACCGGGCACATGGGGCTTGTAAGAGAGATGATGGCCTTCACGGAATCCCCCTCCACCTGGATGTCGTAGACCAGCCCCAACGTGACCAGGTCGAGGTGCAGCTCCGGGTCCTTGACCTTCTTGAGAGCGTCCCGGACCTCCTTCTCCGTCACCGCCATGCTGCCCCCTGGGGCTATTGGTTTGCGCAAGCCTCCCTGGGAGGCTACTGCCTCCGCACGAAGAGGACCGAGGTTTCCAGGGTCGCGTCAGGCTGGGCCTTCTTCAGCGCCTTATGGACCGTGGTGACAATCTCCCCCACCGGTTTCCCCTGCAGGGAGGCCACGAGATCGGCCGCGCCTCGGAAGATCCCGGGAGAAGCCTCGGAAAGGGCAATGACCGCGTCCCCGGCGCCCAGCTCGATTCGTTGGGTTCCGTAAAGGAAGCCTTCCAGCATCCCCAGGGGCGGCCCGTGGGTGGAGAACTCCTCAAACACGCCGTTCCGCCTGATGACGGCCCCCGAGGAGCGACCGGCACCGGCCCATTCCACAGCACCGGCGGAGGGGAGCAGGACCCCCGCTTCCACGTACTGCTCCATCCCCTCCACCACGGCCGCCGCCAATCCCGAGTTCACCCGAGCCAGGAGCCCCTGGATCTCCCCGTGGTCCAGGGCCAGCTCCCTGAGCAGGCTCCTGGCCATGGCCAGGTAATGGCCAGGGGGAAGGCCCTCCCCCTGGACGTTCAGGATCGCCAGGCCGACCCTACCGTCCTTCAGTTGGAAATGGTCCCAGACGGTTCTACCGGAGCCTCCCTCCTCCAGGTTCGTCCCCGCCGCAAGGTCGAACCCCTTGATGGAGGGCGCGGTCTCCGGGATCAGGCCGCGCTGGATAAGGCGGCTTATCTCCCCGACCCCTACCCCCCTTCCCCCGGCCCTCGCGTTCAGACGCTCCTGGGCGCTGAGGCGGAGATCCAGGGCCCGCAGGGCCCTGGAGAGGGAGGAGAGAACCCGGAACGCCATGGGATTGTCACCCAGCAGGTTGCGGAACTCACTCCGCCCGATCCGGAGGAGCACGGTGGCTTCCCTGGCTCTTGCCCCGGCAGACCGGGGGGCTTCATCCAGGAGGGACATCTCCCCGAACGGCTCTCCCGGGCGGCGGAACGCCAGCTTGTCCTCCGCCCCGGACTGGCGTGATACCGTAAGGTCCACGCCTCCCGAGTACACGATATAGAAGGTGTCCCCCTCGTCCCCTTCCTTGAAGATCCATTCCCCCTCCCCGGCCTCCACCTTCTGGACGATCCCGGCAATACGCTCCAGGTCCTCGTCCCGAAGCCCTTCGAAAAAGGACACTCTCCGCAGGAGGGGAAGGACTTCCTCCAGGGGCCAGCTCTGATCCATGACCTCCACGGCAGGCTCTCCATATGGGGAATCGGTCGGAACTTTCCAATCTAAACATTTGGTGCCGGCGGGAGAAAGACTTCCGTCCTTTCCGGTACGGTCCCCCCGGGTGACCCGATCCCGGGAGAGGAAAACCCTCGCTCCCCCGGGCCTTCAATGCCTAGATTGGAATGTTGACCCTCTTCCTCATCCTCCCCTGGAGGCCGATCCTTGGATCTCGGGACTCCTGATGGCGCTTTCCCCCCGGGGAAGGCAGCTGATGGCGAGACGAACTCGTTGTCCGTGCGGTGCTGGGGCACAAGGGGCTCCATTCCCAGTCCGGGCCCGGCAACGGCCGGCTACGGAGGGAATACCACCTGCCTGGAGGTGAAGGCCGGAGACCGCCGGCTGATTTTTGACGCCGGAACAGGGATCCGACTCCTGGGGAACAAGCTCATGGAGGAGGACGCGGACCGAAAGGCCTGTATCTTCCTCACCCATTTCCACTGGGATCACATCCAGGGTTTTCCCTTCTTCGCCCCGGTCTACAACCCGGAATTCAGCCTCAAGATCGTCGGACCGATGCAGGAAGGGCTGAGCGTGGAAACCCTGTTTGCCGGGCAGATGGGTCCGGTCTACTTCCCGATTCCCTACCAGGCCCTGTCGGCTTCCCTCACCTTCGACCACATCCACGAGGGGATCCGGGAGCACGAAGGCATCCGCATGCGGGCCATGCGTATGCGCCACCCCTCCTTCACGGTGGGCTACCGCGTGGAGGTCTTCGGCCGGTCCGTGGTGTTCATCCCCGACAACGAGTTGGTGGGAGGGGTCTTTCCCACTCCTCCGCGGTGGCGGGAGGAGCTGGAGGAGTTCGTCGCCGGGGCCGACCTGCTGTTCCACGATGCCATGTTCACCCAGGAGGAGTATCCCGCCCACGAAGGGTGGGGGCACTCCACATTCACCCAGACTCTCGAGCTCGCGGAGCGCGCCGGGGTCAAGCAGCTCTTCTTTTTCCACCACGCTCCCGAACGGTCTGATGCGGAGCTGAATCACATCCTGACCCACTTCCGCACCCAGGTGCAGGAGCGTGGGCTGGACCTCGGGGTGCACGCCGCCTTCGAGGGCAAACAGGTCTTGATCGAGGAGGCATGACGTGAAACGCTATGGACCCCTCGCCATCCTCATGGCCGTGGTTCCCATGTTGGCCTTTGGCCCAGCCGAGCGGGTGGCCTCCACCCGCTGGGCGCTCTTCGTGGGGATCAATGACTACATCCATTTCGAGGATGGGCCCGGGGGGGACCTCCCCGGAGCGGTGCGGGATGCCCGAATCATCCGGGACGTATTGGTGGAGCGCTGGGGTCTTCCCCCTGAGAACACCCGCATGCTCCTCGACCGGGACGCCACCAAGGCGGCCATCACCGAGGCCATGACGGGGTGGATCCCAGGGAAGGCTCGACCGGGGGACCAGATCACGATCTTCTTCGCGGGCCACGGCTCCCAGATGTGGGACGAGAGCGGCGACGAGGACGACGGCCTCGACGAGACCATCGCCCCTGCCGACGTCAGGCCGGAGACCACCGAGATGGACATCAGCGACGACCTGATGAGCGAATGGCTGGCGGCCCTCCCCTCGGACAACGTTGTGGTCGTGCTGGACAACTGCAACTCCGGCACGGGCACCCGCGCCGTCACTCCCTTCTCCAGGACCCGGGAGCTGGGCCGGGACGTGAACGCCGTCCCCAAGCCCCCTTCCGTCTCCCGGCGTTCCCTTCCGGGCCAACAGGACGAGACCGGGTTCGATGCCAGCGATGGTCGGGTGCTGGAGATCTCCGCCGCCCAACCCTTCCAGGCAGCGGTGGACGCCTACTTCCCCGCCGAAGAGGGAGGTGAGGCCTTCCACGGGGGAGCTTTCACCACGTTCCTGGCCCGGGAACTGTGGAGGGCTCCGGCCGACGCCAGCTACGAGGAGGTTTTTGTCCGGGTCCGGGATGCGCTGAAGCGAAACCGCTTCGAGCAGGACCCCTATCTCTCCGAGGATGTCTCCCTCAAGGGCGCGTTCCTCTTCTCCCTGGAAGGAGAGGCCGGGGCCGCGGCCGACGCCTATCTTCGAGTCATCGGGTCCGCTACCACCGGTGGCATGACGGTGCTGGCCGGGGGCCAGGCGCTGGGCATCACCTCCGGCTCGCTCTTCCAAACCCAGGGCGGCGGCGAGCTCCTGGTCCAATCCATCACCTCCGACCGGGCGACGGCTCGTGTGGTTCGGGGGTCCGTGGCGGAGGGAGACGCGGCTCACCTCACGGGATATCGGTTCCCTCGGTCCGTCCTCAGGGTGGGGGTGGGGAGCATCGACTCGGCTACCTCCGAAGCGCTCGCGACCGCCCTTTCCGGCGTCGAGAGCATCGCACTCGTGGACCGCAACCAGGACTTCGCCCACCTCCTCCTCCGGAGGGAAGGAACCATGATCCGGGTGGTGGGCACCGACGGCGCTCTTCGCCACGTGTTCCGCTCGGGCCCCGAAGGGGTGCAGGAGCTTGTGGCGGCCCTGAAGAAGGAGGCGTCCGCGAAAGAGTTGGCGGACATGGAGAACCCGGCTTCCACCTTCGGACTCAAGGTGTGGCTGGCCGAAAACCAGACCTCCATCGGGATCGGGGAGGCGGTGACTTTCCATGCGGAAGCGGACGCAGACGGTTACCTGACCCTGGTGGACCTTGGAACGGACGGGAAGGTGACGATTCTCTTTCCCAACCCCTACGACCGGGACAACCGCGTCAGCGCCGGACAGGAGGTGACCTTCCCGTCCGCCGGAATGGAGTCGGAGATCCGGGCCATGCCTCCGGCAGGACGGGGAATGGTCCGGGCCTTTCTCACTCCCCTCCCTCTGGACCTTCCCGCGGGTGAGGAGTTCACCTCCGGAGACGTGCTCCTGGCCGACCGGATCGCCCAGGCTGTGCGGCAGGCCGCCGGTGAGCTGGCAAGCGCCCCTGAAGCGGTTCGCCTGCGAGGGTGGGCCAGCGCCTCCGTGGTCTACGACATCCGGTAGCCCCACGAGCCCGGGAACCGGGAAACGCCCGAGGGACGAGACGCCATGAAGGCCCAGCGCATCCTCGCCTTCGCCATTGCCCTCCTGGTGGCAGTCACCGGAGGGCTTCTGGTGCGGGTCCGGGGGGTGGGCCGTCTGACCGGCGCCGAGTCCATGGAGCTCTGGACCCTGGACGTGCGCCAGCGCACAGCGGCGGAGATCCGCAAGGCCGGAGTGGAGGGGGCGCGGGAGAGCGACATCGTCCTGGTTCTCTTCGATGGTTCGGCGGTGAGGGAATGGAAGTACGAATCCCCCTTCCCCCGCCCCTTCATCGCCGATCTCGTGGACGCCCTGGCAGCAGCCGGAGCGCGGACCATCGGGCTGGACGTCTACCTGGAGCGCCTGTATCCACAGCTGAACGCCGAGGAGGGAGGTGACGATCTCCTCCGGGGAGCGATCGAGCGAGCCGGAAACATCGTGCTGGTCGCACCCGTCTCCTCTGAAATGGGCCAGCACGAGTTGGCCTATCCCCACCCCCATTTCGCCGAGGTGGCCGCCGGTGTCGGAGCGGCGGAGCTCCCCACTCCCTACGAAACGGTACGGGAAGGTGTGCTGGCTGTGCGCTCGGCTGAAGGGCTGGCGCCCAGCTGGGCCATGGCCCTCTACGCCCACGCCCGGGGTCTCGACCCCGATTCCATCCTTCAAACGGCATGGGAACGCGGCCGGGTCTCCCTGCCGGGCCTTCCGGAAAGCTGGGGCGGGATACCGGCCGATTGGCACGAACCCGGGGGAGCAGCCGGGTTCGCCGTGACCTTCCCCATCCGTTTCAACGGTCCCCCGTCCAGGCCGGAGAACACCAATCCGGCCGCCGGGACCTTCAGCGCCTATTCTGCCTCCTTCGTCCCCGTGCTGGCGGCGTTCTCCCCTGAGTTCTTCAGGGACAAGATTGTCATGGTGGGGACGGGGTTCCATGACTCGGACAAGTTCCGGAGCCCTTTTTACGACGTCCCGGTCCCGGGGGCAGGGGGAGGGCAGGGCAGCGGGAACTTCTACGGCTGGACCTACGGAGTGGAGATCCACGCCAACGCGCTCCAGAACCTCCTCGACTCGGAGTATGTACGGCCGCTGGGGTTGCCCTGGCTTGTTCTCCTGCTCCTGCTCCTTGCGGGACCCGTGGCGCTGCTGACCTTCTGGCAGGGAGCCGGGTGGGGAGCGGCTGCCGCCCTTGGGGCCTTCGTCATCGCCACCTCCGTGGCGTGGTGGGCTTACCTGGGGGAGGTCTTCCTCCCCTTCGTGGGAACACTCGTCGAGATGGACTCACGATTCCTCTGGGTCCCTCTGGTGGCGCCCCTGGTGGCTTCTTTCCTGAGTTTCATCGGCTCAACGGCCTACGTCTCCATCGTGGAGGGAAGGGAGAAGCGGTTCATCCGGGGAGCCTTCAGCAAGTACGTGTCCCCCGCGGTGGTGGAGCAGATCTCCCAGGATCCCGAATCCTTGCGCCTCGGGGGCCAGAAGCGGGAGCTCACCATCCTCTTCTCCGATCTGGCGGGCTTCACGACCCTCTCGGAGCGGCTGGACGCACAGGAGTTGGTCACCCTGCTGAACGACTACCTCACGGAGATGACGGACATCGTCCTCGAGGAGCAGGGGACGCTGGACAAGTACATCGGCGACGCCATCATGGCGTTCTGGAACGCCCCCCAGGACCAGGAGGACCATGCCGACCGTGCGTTGCGCTGCGCCGTCAGAATGCAGAGCAAGATGGCGGAGCTGAACGCACGTTGGGTGCCGGGGCAGGACGGGGAGCGGCTCATTGCCCGCATCGGGATCAACAGCGGCCCCGCCGTAGTGGGGAACGTGGGAGGCAGGGACCGTTTCGACTACAGCGCCATCGGCGATACCGTGAATCTCGCCGCCCGGCTGGAGCCCGCCAACAAGGACTACAACACCCTGGTGATGGCATCCGAGTTCACCCTGAGGGAAGCCGTGGCGGCGGATTACTACCTC
Source organism: Gemmatimonadales bacterium (assembly GCA_041309685.1). GTDB lineage: Bacteria > Gemmatimonadota > Gemmatimonadetes > Longimicrobiales > Gaopeijiaceae > JBFYZD01. The sequence continues at coordinate 6,574 of JBFYZD010000011.1, forward strand.
AGGGAGTTGGACCTCCTGGCCGTCAAGGGAAAGACTCTGCCGGTTCGGGTGTATGAGATCCTGGGGATGAGCAACGGCACCCTCCCGGAGCCCAAGAGGGAGGCACTGATTCACTTCAACTCTGGCCTGGCGGCCTACCAGCGACGGGATTGGGAGCTGGGGGCTCGATATTTCCAGGCTGCCCTGGCCTCGGACCCGCAGGATGGACCCAGCAAGGTCTACCTCGAGCGGGCCCTGGACTGCATCGCGAATCCACCCCCGGCGGACTGGGATTTCGTCGTCCGTCGCAAGGTGAAGTAAACCGGAGCGAACCATGATAAAGCTGATCGCGTTGGCCACATCCCTCCTCCTCCTCGGCGCGGGAGGGGAAGCCCCGCAGGACACTCCGGCCGCCGTGGTGGTCAAAGTGGAGGGTTCGGTTCAGGTACAGATCGGGGGCACCGCTCCCCAACCAGCCAGGGTGGGAGCACGCCTTTCGCCTGGCGACCAGATCCTTCCCTCGGCAGGTGCCCGGGCCATCGTCGTGTATCAGACCGGGGCCACCCTCGAGGTCACCGAGACCCTGACCATCGAGGCGCCCGCCGAAGGAGGTACCGGGGATATGTTCACCCGGACGGTCCAGGTATTGGCCCAGGCGGCCAGCTCCGATGCCCGGAATCAGCCGAACCGCCAGGGGATGATCCGCCCCGTCCCGGGGTACCCGGAGATCATCTCCCCCCGGAACCTCGTCATGGTCCTGGAGTCGAGGCCCACCTTCAAATGGCACCCCACCGAGGGAGCGCAGGGCTATCGGATCCAGATCCGGAAGGATGGGGAAGCCCCCGTTCGTTACGAGTCCGGCCCCGAGACGATCTGGACCCTCCCCGAGAGCGCCCCTTCCCTCGAGCGGGGGAACCTCTATTGGTGGACGGTGGGACCCACCGGCCAGGGACGGCCCAGCCGTGAGATGCAGTTCAAGGTCCTCCCGGACGAAGATCACGTCGCGCTGGTGCAACGGCTCCAGACCCTCGCCCTGGCCGGTTTGGACCCCGAAGGGGATGGGGCCTTCCTCGGCGCCGTCGTCTACCGGGAGGCCGGGCTACTCTATAACGCGGCCAGTGCCCTGGAATTCCTGGAAGGTATAGGCGAACCACTGGGGGTGGAGGCTTACCTTCTCAAGGGGGAAATCCTGGACGCACTGGGGGACCTCGATGGGGCGCGAAAAGCCTTCGACCAGGCAGACAGGCTCATCCGATGAGTTACGACACCTCCCTTTCCTCTGTGGGGCCCCTGGTTTTCGCCCCATCGGATGAGCCCGGTCTCGATGCCGGCAGGGAGGGTCTGACCGTCCACAGAGCATCCACCCCTCAGGAGGTCGATTCGGGCGATTCCCCGGTGATCTTCCTCCTGGGTCGGTCCACGGATTGGAAGGAGGGAGACCTCAAGGCGCTTCCAGACAATGTCGCCATCCTTGCCAGGGGTGCCGAGGCCCAGGAGAAAGCAGCCCGGGCAGGCCGGATCTTCCTCCCCCTCGAGGAGGACCTGCCGCTGGATTCGCCTCGCGGCCGCCTCCTCCTTCAATCGGCGCAGCGCCAGTCCACGGTCCTGCGGGACCTGGCACAGGCACAGGCGGAGATGAGGGAAGTGAACAAGATCGGGATGGCCCTCATGAGCGAGCGGGACCCGGACCGCCTCCTGGGGCTCATCCTTACGCAGGCCCGGCGTCTCACCACCAGCGATGCAGGAAGCCTCTACCTGGTGGAGGATGACGGACCGGAGAACGACTGCCTCCATTTCCGGCTGTCCCAGAACGACACGCTCCCGCATTTGCCCGACCCTGATTTCCGCCTCCCCATCGATCGGACCAGCATCGCGGGGTACGTGGCATCCACCGGGGAGACACTCGCCATCGACGACGTATACGAGATTCCCTCCGACCGTCCCTTCTCCTTCAACCGTGCCGCCTTCGACGACAAATTCGGTTACAGGGGGAAATCCATGCTGGTGGTCCCCATGATGGATCACCGGGACAAGGTCGCGGGAGTGCTCCAGCTCATCAACCGGAAGCGAGACCCGGAGGCAACGATCCGGGACGAGCCATCCGCCGACGCCCACGTCCTCCCCTATTCACCGCGGGATGTGGAGCTGGTACGCTCCCTGGCCGGTCAGGCCGCCGTTTCCATAGAGAACGGGAATCTCTACCAGGACATCGAGAACGTCTTTGAGGGATTCATCAAGGCTGCGGTGACCGCCATCGACCAGCGGGATCCTACCACATCAGGGCATTCCGTTCGGGTCACGGCCCTCACCTGCGATCTCGCCCGAGCGGCACACAACTCCACCGGCGGCCCCTACCGGGACGTGTCCTTCACCAAGGAGGAGATGAAGCAGCTCCGGTACGCGGGCCTCCTCCACGACTTCGGGAAGGTCGGCGTGCGGGAGGAGGTCCTGGTGAAGACGAACAAGCTCCCGCCGGTCCTGGAAACGAGGGTCATGGCCCGCTTCGACTACATCCAGAAATCTCTGGAGGCGGAGAACGAGCGGAGGAAAGCCGAGTACCTGCTGACCCACCCGAAGAACGGGTTCGAGTTCCAGAGACAGGTCTTGGACCGGGGGTTGGCGGAGTCCCTGAGTCGCCTCGATCGCTTCCGGAAGGCCGTCGAAGAGGCGAACATGCCCCGCGTGCTTCCGGAAGAGGCAGCCGGCATCCTGGAGGAGATCGCCGGGCTCACCTTCATGGCTCCCGACGGGAGCGAGCAGCCCTACCTGACCCAGCAGGAGCTGCATTTCCTTCGCATCCCAAGGGGAAGCCTTGACCCGAACGAGCGTAAGCAGATCGAGTCCCACGTGGTCCACAGCTACAATTACCTCCTCCAGATCCCATGGACGGACGACCTCTCCCGGATCGCCGAGATCGTACAGGGCCATCACGAAAAACTGAATGGGACCGGCTACCCCAGGGGGGTCACCGGGGAAGAGATCCCCCTGGAGACCCGTTTCATGACGGTGTGTGACATCTTCGACGCCCTGACCGCGTCGGACCGACCCTACAAGAAGGCCATTCCCCTGGAAAGAGCCCTGGCCATCCTGGAATTGGAAGCCGGGGAAGGGGCATTGGATGCCGACGCCGTCCGGCTCTTCATTGAGTCCAAGGTCTACGAGAAGGTCTTGAACACGGATTGGCGGGACCTGTAGGGGAAACGGACTGAACGACCGAGTCCAAAGAACGAGGCCCCCGCGATAGAACCCGCCGGGGCCTCGTTCATGTCCCCTGGTCGAAAGGGGGCCAACCCTACATAGGGCTCTCCCCCTACCGGGCGCTCCCCTCCACCACGGCCAGAGGAATGTCTCCAAAGCCCGCCCTCTGGGGGTTCTGCCGGCCCTGGGTCGCCTCCACCACCTTCCCGGACACGAAATCGAAGGCCTCGGTGAAGGTGATGATCCCGTTTCCGTCGGCATCACTACCCCCCTTGAGACCCTCCAGCAGGAAGTGGGTGAACACCCCGTGGCCGCCCCACCGGGCATCTTCCAGCGAGAACTCGTTGGAATCCGCCGCGGTCATGATCAGGCGGCGGGAAGGGGTGAAGAGCTCCGAAAAACCACCGGCGATCGGGTTCTCGCCACCGATCCCTTCCTGCGCCCCGGCCGAGTGACAGGCATCGGCGATGACGATGACCCGCTCCGCGGCAATCTGCCGCCGGAGGGCGGTCTTCACGTCCCACATGGGGAAGCCTGTGGCCGCCAGAGCGTTCAGATCCGCATCGTGGGGAAGGAGATAGAGATTGTCCGGGCGTGCCGGGTCCGGGGCTCCGTGCCCCGCGAAATAGATCACCACCAGATCGTTCCACTTGGCCTGCTGGAGAAAGACGAACATCGCCTCCCGCATGGCCGCGCCCGTGGCTTGCTCGTCCTTGAGGAAGAGGACATTCTCCCTCTCGAAGGGCCCGGCAGGGGAGCTCGTGAGGAAATCGTAGACTCCCTGGGCATCGGCCTCGGCGAATTCCAGGTCGGGGATCTCCTCGGAGCGATACGCTCCGATCCCCACCACCACCGCCCAACGCTTATCGATGCGAGGTGCCGCCACGGCGTGGGTCACGGCACCGGAGGAGCTCTGGGCCACAACGCTCACCGTGTCCCGGGACATGGGAAGGGTGGTCTCGGCCCAGAACTTCTGGGCATTCTGGCCCTCCAGGCCCAGCCGGCGGGCTTCGTCCTGACCGAGGGCCTCCAGGTTGGCCGGCTTCCCTTCCACGGTCACACCCCGGATCTCACCCGTAACCACACCCTCCAGGCGAACCGGGTTGAAGAGGGCGGCACTCCGGTCCCCTGCCTTCACCACCCCCAACCCCCGGGTTCCAGCCTGGCTGGAAGGGCGGACGTCGGCCAGAAGGATCGCCAGCCCCGGCGCCGGGCCGGGCCGGGCCTGGGCCATCTGGGTCACGGCCGCCACGGACCCGGGATCGGGACGCCAGTATTCGGTGTCGGTCCACGGCTCCGCTCCCCAGTTGTTCATGATCTGGCCCACGAAGGAGGTCCCCCGGAGGATCTCCCCGGAGGCCTGGTGGATCACCTTGGTTCGGGCTGCCTGCTCGGTGGCTTCGATTCCCCGGGCGTCCGCCCGGGCCGAAGCCACCACCTTTCCGGCATCCAGGCGCAGCGCCCGCACGGAGATCTCGCTCGTGGCCGTGATCAGCGATCCGTCCACCGGGTCTGGACGGGCACCCCAGTCGGCCCGGCCTATGATCAGGACCTGGGCGCCGAAGTCCCTTCCGAGCTCGGTGGCCGCGCCCTCGTCCCCCCCGAGGGCTCGATCCACCAGTTCCCGTTGAGCGGCGGTGTGGGCCAGGGCGGGATCGATCAACGGGAACCCCGCCTCCCGGAGGAAATCGGTAAGATCCCTCGTCGCCACCCCCCCGTCCCCTTCCTCGGCTACGAACACGAGGGTCCGGGGAAGGTCCGATTTGAAGGCGATGCCCCCGCTCTGTTGAGCGTGCGCCGGTGTGCCCAGTAGCAGAAGCCCCACCAGGGGCAGAACGGTCAGAGCCGCGGTCTTCATCCTATCGCGCGTGATCATCGGTCTTCGCCTCCGCCCTGGATCAGCCGGTCAAGGGCCTTCTGGGCATCTCGGTGGTTCGGGTGGATGCGCAAGGCTTCCCGGTATTGCTCGATGGCCTTTTCCTTATCCCCCTTGTCCTCGAAATCCACCCCCCGGGAAAAGGCGATGGTGGCCTGTACCGGGATCGCCTCCATCTGGGGCCGAGCCGCCGGTGCGTCAAGCTTGAGCTTCTGGGAGAAGATGTCGGCGATCCGAACGACCATGGAAAGGAGTTCGCTGGTCTCGTCCAGGAGCTTCTGGACCTCCAGGACCTCGGAGGTCTCCACGTCGACGGCCCGCATGTCCATGCGCGTGGTTTCACCGATGCTGGAGACCTGGCCCAGGATCACATACTGGGCACCTACCAGCCTCCCCACCTGGATGGCAGTGCTCTCATCCACCCGGCCGGAGAGGGCGAGGCGCTGCTCCGTCAGAATGCTCTGAAGCTCCTGGCGCTCGATAACCCTCAGGCCCTCCCGGCCTGAAAGCTCGGTAACGAGCATGGAGGAAACGGCTTTGCCCAAGGGAACCGAGTTCCCCCCCTCCCCCATGAGAAACCCCGTGAAATCGAGGACCGCCACCGTGGGAAGATCCGCCCGTCCCTCTTGTGAAAACCCATCCTGGGTGCCCAGGATCAAGAGCAGGGCAGCCGGGATGAGGATTCGGAATGCAGGGGTGCGCAAGAGATTTACCTCCGTCTGGAAGGGAGTACACCCTTGGAATCTGCGGAAGACCGCGTAAGAAACGGGCTTGGGGGGCTTCAGAAACCCTTTGCCCGCAAAAATGCTCCTCATTAAGTTTAAGAGCCCCCAAGCAGGGATGCGAGACTTTCCATTTCCCGCTGCGACACAGTTGCGGGCCCGTAGCTCCTCGAAGGAGCCTTCTCCCATGAAGAACCTGGCGCTGTTCCTCTTTGCCCTCATCGGCCTGTCGTTGGCATCCGGGTGCGTGCACCGCATCCCCGATGCCACCCCCGCCGATATCCCCCGCCTGGAGCAGGCGTTGGTCCAGAGCCCGGGCAACCCCGACCTCCTCACCCAACTCGGCATGGCCCAGTTCAAGGCCCGGCGGTACGAGGCGGCCGAAGGGTCCCTCGCCATGGCCATCGAGTCGGGAGAGGCCACCGGCGCGGCCTACCTCTACCTGGGCTTGGCCAGGGAGAGCCAGGAGAAATGGGGGGGGGCCCGGGAGTCCTACAGCTCCTACCTCGAGGCGGGCCGTTTTGGTCCCCTCAAGGAGGAGATCGAGCGGCGTCTCTATCTCATCGTCCGCCAGGAGCTCCGGGCCCAGGCCCAGGATGCCCTGGCCCGTGAGAGCGAGCTCTCGACGGCAACGCCGGCCCCCGGAACCGTGGCCGTGTTCCCCTTCCAGGTGGTCACGGAAGACGAGGATCTCCTACCCCTTCAGGTAGCGCTGGCCGACATGATGACCACGGACCTGGAGCTCTCGGGGGGCCTCAGGGTCCTGGAGCGCACCCAGATCCAGACCCTCCTGACCGAGATGGCTCTCACGGAAGCGGGGTTCACCGATCCCGAAACCGGGGCCCGGGCGGGGAGACTTCTGCGGGCCGAGCACATCGTCCAGGGCGCCCTCCTGACGCTTCCCAACCAGAACCTCCAATTCGCCACCGACGTCCTGAACACCGCCAGGAGCGAGTCCCGGGGAGAAGCCACGGCGGAGAATGCCCTGGAGCACCTCTTCGACCTGGAGAAGGAAAGCGTCTTCCAGATCCTGGGCATCCTGGGGGTGGAGCTCACTCCGTCGGAGCGGGAGGCCATCACCAACAATCGGGCTGCCAACCTCTTCGCCTTCCTGGCCTTCGGTCAGGGACTGCAGGCGCTGGACCGGGGTGACTTCGCACAGGCCGGAGATTTCTTCAACCGGGCTGTGGAGTTGGACCCCGGCTTCACGGCAGCCTTGAAGGGGCAGGCCGAGGCCGCGGCTCTCCAGGAGGCGACCGGAACCGGCCCGGATGACGTGGGAGGCCGATCCACAGGAGAGCTCTCCCCACCCACCCTCTCGGGCACAGACCCAGGTCTGAGCATGGCCGGAAGCGCCTCCAGCACATCTTCGATCCTCAACGCCACCGCCAACGAGGTCGTCCCGACCCCCGTGGTTTCCATCGTGGGACTGGGCAGCGTGTCCACCGGCACCACGGAGCAGGGACAGACCCGGGATCCGGCCCAGGAATCCAAGGGCCAGGAAGGGGTGACTACCCCCACCACGGCCTCCATCCTGATCACCATCCGCCGCCCGGGGGGAGGGAACTGAGATGCGGGACTTCCAGCGTCGGTTCGGGTTCCGGTACACTGCCCCGAGTATGCTACTTCTGGGATTGGCGCTCTCCCTGCCCGATCCCCTGGCTTCCCAGGCCACGGAGCACGCTTTCGGGGTCGGGTGGCAGTTCCAATCCTATTCCTTCGATGAGGGCCTGGGGGCGAAGGTGGCCACCCTCAACATGGTTCCCCTGGCCTATTCCGTCCCCATCGGAGGACGTCTGGGTTTGGATTTCTACGGCGCCTACGCCGATGGCAGGGTGGAGCGCGGCGGGACCACCTACCTGCTTCAAGGCATGGTGGACACGCGGGTGCGGGCCATCTTCCAGGCGAGCCCCTGGGCAATCCTCACCGCTTCCGTGAACCTTCCCACGGGAAACGCCACCCACGACGAGGAGGAGGCGGTGGTGGCCAGCGTCCTCTCCACGGATGTCCTGGGCTTCCGGGAAGCCACCTGGGGCACGGGCGGAGCCGTCACGACCGGCTTCGCCACGGCCATGGAGGCCGGAACCTGGAGCCTGGGTCTCGGGGCCAGCTATCGGCTTTCCCAGGGGTTCGAGCCCACCTACGGGAGCAGTCTCACCTATGAGCCCGGAAACGAGATCCGGGTGCGCTTGGGGCTGGACCGAAATGTCGGCGAGGGCGGGAAGTTCACCACCGGTGTCACCTACCAGAACTTCTCCGAGGATCAATTCGAGACCTCCGCCGGGGACATGCGGAACCTCTTCCAGGCCGGAAGCCGGATAAGGGGGGACATGTCCTACGCCTTCCGGTCCGGCCGGTCCACCTGGGCTCTCTACGGGGTGGACATCTGGCGGGAGAAGGGTGACGCCTTCCTGGACCTGGTCGACTCCCAGGGGACGGTGGTAGGGGATACCACCGTGGTCGTGGGAAGCCAGAACCTCGTGGTGGTGGGGCTGAATGGATCTGCCCTCCTCGGCTCCCTCCGGGTTCGTCCCGCGCTGGATTTTCGCTACCAGATGAGGGAGGAAGACATCGGAGAAGGGTGGTTGGCTGGAGCGGGATTGGACATCCCCCTCCGCCTCTTCGGGTCCTTCGATGCCTTCCCCCGCGGCCGTTTCTCCTGGGGTCAACTGAAGGCCTCGGACGGCGAGACCAGGAGCCTCTGGGGAGTGGAGGTGGGGCTGATGCTCCGCTGGCAGATCTAGCGGGAGGGGTAATCCCCGGGGAAGTCCTCAAGTGGGACAGTTCCCCGTCCGTTACTACCCTGTGATTGCGCCCGGCACGGCCGGGCGCTCTCTTTTGCCGTGCGTGGTTTCTTGCATCCTGAACGGAACGGTGGACACATGTCGTACAAGATCGCCATCAACACCGGGGGGGGGGACGCCCCCGGTCTGAACGCAGTGATCCGGGCCGTGGTCCTTTCCGGCATCAACGAGGGTTGGGAGGTCTACGGGATCCGGGACGGGTTCGGGGGGCTTCTCAACACCGAGAGGTTCAACGGCGACGGGGTGGTCCGCCTCACGGCTGAATCCGTCAAGGGAATCACCCACATGGGAGGCACCATCCTGGGGACCTCCAACCGCGGTAACCCCATGAAGTGGCCTCAAAAGCAACCTGACGGCTCCATCCTCGAGATCGACCGGTCCGACGAGATCATCCAGGGATTTCGCAAACACGGCCTGGACTGTCTCATCGCCATCGGTGGCGACGGGTCCCTCGCAATCGCCCGGCGCCTGCGGGACAAGGGGCTTCCGGTCGTCGGGATTCCCAAGACGATCGACAACGATCTGGGCTCCACTCTCATGACCTTCGGCTTCCTCACCGCCGTGGAGACCGCCACCGACGCCATCGACAAGCTCCACTCCACCGCCGAGGCCCACAGACGGACCTTCGTGGTGGAGGTCATGGGACGGAACGCAGGCTGGATCGCCCTCTTTTCGGGAGTCGCGGGCACGGCCGACGTGATCCTGATCCCGGAAATCCCCTATTCCATGGAGAAGGTGGCGGCCAAGATCCGGGCCCGCTATGACCGGGGCCGGGAGTTCGCCATCGTGGTGGCGGCCGAAGGGGCCAAGCCCGCGGGTGGGGAGGCATCCTTCGTCGAGGAGGCCAAACCCGGCCAGGAGGCCCGGTATGGAGGATTGGCCGACAAGCTGGCCCGCAAGATCGAGGAGATGTGCGGGGTGGAAACCCGGTCCCTGGTGCTGGGGCACCTCCAGCGGGGCGGGCAGCCCATCTCCTACGACCGCCTGCTGGCTCTCCGTTTCGGGGCCGCCGCCATCGAGCTGGTGAAGCGGGGCGATTTCGGCTCCATGGTCTCTCTGGACCCCCCCGACGTGAGAGCCGTGCCCCTGGGGGAGGCCCTGGCCCGGCCGAAGCTGGTGGACGTCCATGGCGACGTCATGCGCACGGCACGGGCTCTGGGGATCGGTTTCGGGGACTGAGGAGGCTCCGCGGCGACCCGGGGGGACGCCGCTCTGGCCACAATCCCAACGGACTCGCCTCCAGGGCTTTCCCAACCCGACGTCTTCCCTATCTTGCCCCTTCGCCCCTCGGGCGAAGGGGCTTGGGTTTTCCTCGAAAGGGAGTCGAGCATGATCCGCACCCGCATCGGGCCTATTCGTTTCCTGGCCTCGGCCCTCGTCATCCTGTTCCCGGGCTTTTCTTCCGCCCAGAGCCTGGCTCGGGTGGAGCCGGGAACCGCGTCCCGATTCGAGTTCCCCCTCACCATCGAATCCATCATGAGGGGACCCGAACACGTGGGGCTGGCCCCCTCCGGGGTCCGCTGGACCGACGACTCCCGCTGGGTCTACTTCCGCTGGCTTCCGGGAGGCGGTGGGTGGGAGGACACCCCCGAGCTGTACCGCGTGCCCGCTGCCGGGGGCGAGCCGGAGAGAGTGCCAGAGGAGATGGTGGATTCAGCGGCCCTCTTCACCGCGTCCGGGGACCTTTCCCGGGACCGGCGACTGCGAGTGTCATCGGTGGGCGGGGACCTGTACCTGGTGGAGCGGGATGTCATGCGGGTCCGGCGCCTCACGGAGACCCAGGAGGGGGAAAGCTCGCCAATCTTCTCCGCCGACGGGCGAGCCATCCTCTACAACCAGGGCGGAAACGTCTTCCAGATGACCCTGGATGAGGGGAGGATCCGGCAGCTCACGGACATCCGCCCGGGGCCCGGACCCAGGGACGAACCCGAAGCCGAGGGGCAGAGAGCCTTCCTGGAGGCCCAGCAGGAGAGGCTCTTCGAGCACATCCGCAGGCAGAAGGCCCAGGGGGCCGCGCGGGATTCGGTAAGGGAGGCCGAGGAGGATAGCCGGCCCCGGCCCGTCTACCTTGCCGCAGGCGAGCGGGCCGGATTGGTCCTCCCCAACGCCACCGGCACCCACGTGGCCCTCTCTGCCAGTCGCCAGGCCCAGGGGACCAAGACGACCATCATCCCGGACTGGGTCACCGAGTCCGGATACACCGAGGACATCAACGGCCGCACCAAGGTGGGGGATGCCCAGGGCGAGACCCGCGTGGGCATCATCGTGGTCGCCACCGGAGAGGTCACCTGGCTCGATCTCTCCCCCGGGGACGACGAGGAAGGGGAGGAGAGAGCCGGGGGCAATCGGAACCGCACCGACCTCGCCTATGCCTCCTTCGCCGGCTGGAATGACGCCGGAAGCCAGGGGCTCCTCGCCAGCCTCTCCTCCGATACCAAGACCCGTTGGATCTTCTCCGTGGAGGCCGCGACGGGTGAGCTGACCCTTCTGGACACCCTCCATGACGATGCCTGGGTGGGAGGGCCCTGCTCCCGCTGCCTGGGGTGGCTCCCGGGTACGGACCGGGCCTACTTCGTGAGCGAGGCCACCGGGTATGCCCACCTCTACGCAGTGGACGCCGACGGATCGGACCGGAGCCAGCTCACCTCGGGCGACTGGGAGGTCCTGAGCGTGGAGATCGGGGAGGATCGGCGCCGTTTCCTTCTTCACACCAACGAAGGCTCCCCCTTCAACCAGCAGGTCTACACCGTGGAATTCGACGGGTCCCGGAGAACCGCCGTCACTGCTGGGAACGGCGGCTTCCAGGCAACCCTCTCCCCCAACGGCCGGAGGATGGCCGTGATCCACTCCAGGGCCAACCGCCCCGAGGAGCTCTTCGTGGCGGACTTCCGGGCCGGGGCGGAGCTGGACCAGGTCACGGTATCCCCCACGGCGGAGTGGCTCGCCTTCCCCTGGATCGAGCCCGAGATCATCCGCTTCCCGGCCCGGGACGGGGTCCATGTCCCAGCCCGCATCTACCGCCCCGCGGACGTCGGCGCCCGGGCGAACGGTGCGGCCGTCCTCTTCGTCCACGGTGCGGGTTACCTGCACAACGTCCACAACCATTGGTCGTCCTACTTCCGGGAGTACATGTTCAACCACTTCCTGGCGGCCAACGGCTACACGGTTCTGGACATAGACTACCGGGGATCGGCCGGGTATGGCCGGGATTGGAGGACGGGGATCTACCGCTGGATGGGAGGAAAGGACCTCTCCGACCATACGGACGGCGCCGCCTGGCTGGTCCGCGAACAAGGGATCGACCCTCAGCGCATTGGGCTCTACGGGGGTTCCTACGGCGGGTTCATCACCCTCATGGCCCTCTTCACCGAGCCCGACGTCTTCACCGCCGGAGGCGCACTTCGCTCCGTGACGGACTGGGCCCACTACAACCACGGCTACACCAGCAACATCCTGAACCAGCCCCAGGACGACGCGGAGGCCTACGAGAAGTCCTCGCCCATCTATTTCGCGGAGAACTTCAAGGGGCACCTCCTCATCGCTCACGGGATGGTAGACACCAACGTCCACTTCTCCGACGTGGTGCGCCTTGCCCAGCGCCTCATCGAGCTGGGGAAGGAGAACTGGGAGATGGCCGTCTATCCGGTCGAGAACCACGGCTTCGTGGAGCCTTCCTCCTGGACCGACGAGTACCGGCGCATCTTCGAGCTTTTCCAGCGGACGATAAGCGCCCCGGGTTGCACCCAGGATGGAGCGTTGTGCCCGGCGAGGGTGATGAGGGAGTAAGGAGGATCGGAGGCCTTCCTAACCCCCACGCAAGACCCGGGCGGGGTCCAGCGCCGCAGCCCGCAGTGCCGGACCCAAGGCCGATCCCAATCCCACGACGAGGAAGGCAGCCGCCACTCCTGCAAATACCAGGGGGGAGCGGGGGTTCCCTCCCAGGAGGGCCACGGCGATGAGAGGCGCCGCGATCCAGGCCAGGGCGAGGCCCGCCAGCACCCCCGGCACAAGCTGCCGGAGCGCCAGCGCCAGGATCTCCCGGGCCAGCCGGGGTCCATCGGCCCCCAGGGCGAGGCGAAGGCTCAGCTCCCGGCGCCGCTGCCGCACCCGGAAAGCCAGTAGCCCGTAGAGCCCCACCACCGCCACCAGAAGGCCCGCAACGCCTCCTCCAAGAGCCATGGCTCCCATGGCTCGCGGCACCCGGATAAGGTAGGCGTGAGCGTCCGCCAGGGTGCGGGTGGACCAGACCGGAAGGCCGGGATCCACGCTGGCTACCGCCCCCCGGATCTCCCGGGCCACACTCCCCGGGTCCCCCCCTCCCGTCCGCACCAGCGCCATGACTTCTGAGCGGGCAAGCTGCGGGAGGGACAGGTAGACCCGCTCCTTCCGGTCCGGAGCCCCACCCCCCAGCCCCACGTCTTCCACCACCCCCACCACCCCGAACCACGCCGCGGTGTCGGCCCCGGCCAAGCGCACCCGGCGCCCCAGGGGGTCCCCGTCGGGCAGGAAGCGCCGGGCGAAGCTCTCGCTGACCACTGCCACCGCCGGGGCGCCGGCGGCGTCGGCCAGGGTGGGGCCTCGCCCCGCCCGGATCTCCAGCCCGAAAAGCCGGAAGAACCCCGGGGTCACGGCGTTCCAGAGAACGTCCTGCCGATCCTGGGCCCGGGCCATCTCCCCGCCCTCGACCTCCACCGCCCCCCACGGCTCCATGAATCCGGGTGCCCCCAGAGCCAGCGCCACTTCCTGCACGCCAGGAACCGCCGCCAGCGCCGCTGCCAGCTCCGTCACCTGCGATTCCCACCGGGCGGGATCGAGGGAGAGGGATGCCAGGAGGGTCTCCTTGGAGGGAAGGTCTTTCCCGTAGGAACCGCTCCTGATCAGGGACTGCCCGGTGAGTCCGGCAGCCACTAGAGCCCCGCAGGAAAGGGCGAGCTGGAGGGTGACGAAGCCGCGGCTCCACGAGCCCCCACCCCCCAAGGTCACACCCCCGGTCTCCTCCTTCAGGACACCGTGGAGGTCGGCCTTCAGTATTCGGAAGACCGGGAGAAAGCCCGCCACCAGGGCCGTCCCCAACACCAGGAGGGAGGTGAAAGCCAGCACCTGGGCGTCCACCGCCATCCGCATCCAGTAGTACCCGAAGTGCTCCGCGGCCAGCGATCTCTGGATCGCCTCCAGCGATACCCAGGCCAGGACCACGCCCCCCGCTCCCCCCAGGGCAGCCACCAACATGGCCTCCAGGAGGAGCTGGAAACCGAGCTGGCCGCGGCCGGCTCCCACGGCGGCCTGGACCGCCAGGCTCCGCACCCGCTCGGTGGCCCGGACCAGAAGGAGGTTGGCCACATTGGAGCAGGCGATGAGGAGGAGTGCCAACGCTACCAGGACCAGTCCCAGAAAGGCGATCCCTTCCCCTCGCTCTCCCCGGCCTCCAGTGAAACCATCGACTTCCACACGCCCGCCGGTCTGCTCGGGTCCCCGGAGGAGCTCGCCTCGCCCCCACAGGCCCGCCAGCTCGCTCTGGACCGACTCCGGGGAAGCCCCCGCAGCCAGCCTACCGACGAGCTCCACCGGCTCCGTATCCCCCGGCTCTCCTGCCAGAAGGGTCCAGGCCGTTTGGTGGAAGGGAAAGCCGAACCCTTCCGGAAGGACCCCCACCACGGTCTCTGGCTTCCCGTCCAGGAAGACCACGCGACCCACCACGTCCGGGTCCCCCTCGAAGGCCTCGATCCACAGATCGTGACCCAGCAGGAGGGTCTGCCCGGCCTCGGACCGGTCCGGGAGGCGGCCCAGGACCGGGGTCACACGAAGGAGGGGGAGGACTTCCGGGGTGAGGGCCGCCCCGGAGAGCCGGATCGCCGACGTCCCAGGTTCCACCAGGTTCCCCTGGAAGGCGCGGAAGGCGCCCAGCGCCTCCAGGCTCCCGGCTCCCTGGAGTCCCCGGAAGTCCTCCATGGAGACGGGAAGGGTCCGCCCGCCTTGGGAGGGCTGGGTCACCTCCACGCGCACGACCCGATCCCCCTCCGGGACAGGAAGGGGACGGGTGGCCCCCACCAGAAGGCTGAAGAAGGTGGTGGGGGCGGCCAGTCCCAGGCTGAGGACGGCGCCAGCCAGGAGGGTGGTTCCCGGCGAGCGCAAGAGGCCTCTCACGGCCAGACGCAGGGCCAGGGCCAAATGGACATGGGTTCGCCCGGCCGGGGACCCGAATGGGGACGGTCCTTTCCCTGCCACGGGGAGCCTCCCTTGTTGGAATCGGGAAACGGCGACACCCTGGGGTCTACGTCAGGGGGTGGGGGGAGGTTTCGGGGGGGAAGGATGCGCCTGCGGGACCCCCGGGCCCATCGGAGCCGCCCTGCCCGAAGGGATGGCGGCTCCCTGGTTCCGGGTCCCCCCTGGGGTGCTTCCCGTGGATGTCCCGGGAGAGTGCACCGGGCTCCGGTCGTCGTGTTCTGGAGGCCGATGTGTCCCCGGGGGGAGCCGCCGCAGCGCCCCGGAACACGCTCCGGCGTGAGACCAGTCCGGATGCCAGCGGGTGGGAGGCGGTCAGGAGATATCAAGGACACAGGGGAAGGGGCACCCTGGCAAGCCTCGGCCTGGGCTGGCTGGGGCCGATCCAGCCGATCCGTTGCCTTCGGTGCGCCCTCCCCCATCTTCCTTCCATGACCGACCAGACCCTCATCCTCCCTGTCGAGGCCCACCCCCTCCTCAGTCCTGTTGCGTTCTTGACCCGTTTCCCCAGGCCCCTGGGGGAGACGCCATCCCCGGATTGGCTCACGGCATTCCTGGACCTGAAGGTCGGTGCCCCCCTGGCGCGGGATGAGGAGGTCCGCCTGGCCGTCCGGGAGATGCTCCGGCATTGGGGACACAAACCGGCCGGGAGGGGGAAGCCCTCCTCCGAATACCTGGTCCGGGCGGCGGGGGAAGGGGAGCTGGGCTCCATCAACGCGGCGGTGGACGCCTGCAACGTCGTCTCCCTCCACGCTGCCTTCCCCATCGCCCTGGTGGACGTGGAGCGGGCCCGGCCCCCCTTCCGGGTAGCCCGGGGAACCGAAGAGGAGCGCTACGTCTTCAACGCCGCCGGGCAGGAGATGGAGCTGAGGGGATTGATCTGCCTCTACGACGCCCTGGGGCCCTGCGCCAATCCGGTAAAGGACGCGCAGCGGACCAAGACCCACCCCGGAACCACCGAGACCCTTACGGTGATCTGGGGGGTCGCGGGGCACGAAGGCCGGCGGGATGCCGCCCTGGTCTGGTATCGGCATCTCCTGGAGAGGATGGGGGCCCGGGTGGAGGAGGTGAGGATCCGGACCCAGGAAGCCTGAGCGCGAACCCTCCGGCCTTCATGCCCTGCCGCCCTCCCGGGCCCCATCGGCAGAAGGCCCGAAGCCCATCCCCCACCCTACCAGCACCACCACTCCTGCCCCCACCACGTTGTAGTAGAGCCAGGAGATGTCCGTGGTGAGGGAAACCAGGAAGACCGTCCCCATCCCGGCCAGCAGTCCCAGGCTGGCTCCGGTTCCGGTAGCCCGCGGCACGAAGAAGGCCAGCAGGAAGACCCCCAGGAGGGAGCCGTAGAAGAAGGACCCGATCTGGTTGACGGCTTCGATGAGGGAGCCGAGCTGCCCGGCGTAGAAAGCCACTCCCATGGCGAAGAGGCCCCAGAAGCCCGTGGCCAGGCGGGACACCAGCAAGAGATGGCCATCGCCGGCCTGGGGCCGGATCCACCGCCGGTAGCCGTCCATCACGGTGGCGCTGGACAGCGCCGTGATCTCCGAGTCCAGGGAGGACATGGCGGCGGCGAAGATCACGGCGATGAGAAGCCCCAGAAGGCCTGCGGGAACGTAGGTGATGATGTAGGTGGGGAAGACATAGTTCACGTCGTTGGAGGCGGTGCCTCTCACCTCCGCCACGATCCCCTTCGCCTCGGCCCTCAGGCCCCGGAGTCGGGCGTCGTACCCCTCGATGGTCTCCCGCCAGGCCTCCACGTCGGCCCCCCGGTGTCGCTCCTCCAGGAGCTGGAAGGTGGCCCCCCGGCGCTGGGCGTGGACCCGGGCCTGCTCCTCCGCCAGCCCTTTCATCTCGCCAGCCCGGGGGCTGGCCTCCACCGCCGCCAGCTCGGCGGGGCTGAACACCAGGGGGGGACGCTCGAAGTGGTAGAAGATGAAAAGGAGGACGCCGATGGACAGGATGAGAACCTGCATCGGCACCTTGAGAAAGGCGGTGAAGATCAGCGAAAGGCGGCTGTCTCTCAGGGAGGTGGCGGTGAGGTAGCGCTGAACCTGGCTCTGGTCCGTGCCGAAATAGGCCAGGAAGAGGAAGAACCCCCCGAGGAGGCCCGACCAGAGAGTGTAGGTGTTGGTGGGATCCCAGGAGAGGTCGATGCTCCGCCACATCCCCTGGATTCCGCCGATGTAGACCGCGTCCGCCACCCCCACCCCTTCGGGGAGGTTGGCGAATATGGCGAGGAGGGCCACGCCAATCCCCCCGAAGACCATGAGCATCTGCACCACGTCGGTCCAGATGACGGCGGTGATCCCCCCCACCATGGTGTAGGCTACCGTCACCGCCGCCATGACCAGGATGGTGAGGCGCTCGTCCCAACCCAGAATCACCGAGAGGACGATGGCGGGAGCGTACAGGATGATCCCCGCCCCCATCCCCCGGGAGAGGAGGAAGAGAAAGCCTGTCAGGGCCCGCGTCTTGGCGTCGAAACGCCGCTCCAGGTACTCATAGGCGGTGTACACCCGGGCCCGGTAGAAGAAGGGGACGAAGACCAGGCAGAGGACCACCATGGCGAAGGGAAGGGCCAGGTAGAACTGGATGAACTCCATCCCATCGTCGAAGGCCTGGCCGGTGGTGCCGATGAAGGTGATGGCGCTCGCCTGGGTAGCCATGACGGAGAGGCCGATGGCCCACCAAGGCATGCGCCGGTTGGCCAGGAAATACCCCTCCACCCCCTCGTTCTTCCGGCTCTGGTGGAAGGCCAGGCCCAGGATGCCGAGGAAATAGAGGGCGAATACGCCCCAATCCACGCCCGTCACGGGATCCCCGGATCCAGCAATCGAGTGAAGAGGGTGAGGAGACCGATCACGAGCACCCCGTAGACCAGCACCGTGCCGTAGACCCAGCTCCAGGAAGGGAAGGGACCTACCGGCCCGGCTTCCTCCGGGTCGGGGACCCTGCCTCGCTCCCGGGTCATGGACCAGCGAGGTTCGTCCGGCCCGACTTCGGCCCCCCCTTCATCACTCACGGAGAGCCTCCCCCTTCAGGGATACGAGATTGGCGAAGAGGCGGTAAGCCCCGGCGATCCCCTCGGGGAACTGGCGAAAGAACGCCAACCCCGTATACACGTACGCCCCATCCCCCACCCTGGCCACCACCAACCCGCCCCGTTTTTGTTCCTCCCCGGCATCGGCCATCCCCAGGAGCGGGGTGAACCGCGGGTCCCACCGGCTCAGGAAATAGAGCCCCCGCTCCTGCACCCAACCCTCGAAGTCCCCGGGACCAATCAGGTTTGGCCGCTGAAACAACGGGTGACCCGGCTCCAGGATCGTCACCGGCGCGGTCTCGTCCGTCACACGATCATGGGGACGGGCCATCTCCACCGGGAAGGGAGCGAACCCGCCCTGGGGGAATTCGTATTTGTTGTACTGGACGACCACCGTGCCACCTCGCCGGGCGAACTCCAGCAGACGCTCGTTGGCCGCCGCCAGCTCCGGGCGGGTCTCGTAGGCACGGATTCCCAGGACCACCACATCGACCCCCTGGTAAGCCCCGGCCCGAACCGCCTCGGGACCGAGGAGCTCCACCGAGGCCCCCATCTGCCGGAGGACCTCGGGGCCCATATCCCCGGAACCCATGACGTAGCCCACCCTGAGCCCCGGGTCGAGACTGACGGGAACGATCGAGACGTTGGACCGTGCCGGGGAGAGAAGTGCCGTCCGGCGCACGTGGGGGTAGTCCACCAGCGTCAACCCTTCCCGGAACTCCGTGCCCTGAACGGTGCGGGCGACCGCTCCAACGCCGTAGGTCCCTTCCGGGACGCCCGCCGGGGAAAACACATGGAACTCGAATGCCGCATCGGCACCCGCGCCCGCAACCCGGAAGGGAATCTCAACGGGATCCGAGCTCCATCCCGCCGGGAGTTCCAGTCTCAACCTCCCTTCTACCCCCTCCCTGGTCTGGCTCCGAATGCGTGCGTATATCCACCGCCCTCCTTCCCCGCCGCCGGGGGAGACCACGCTGGGAGGGTCCAGGGTCACCGAGAGAGCAGGCACCACCA
This sequence comes from Gemmatimonadales bacterium, assembly GCA_041309685.1. Lineage (GTDB taxonomy): Bacteria > Gemmatimonadota > Gemmatimonadetes > Longimicrobiales > Gaopeijiaceae > JBFYZD01. The sequence continues at coordinate 25,429 of JBFYZD010000011.1, forward strand.
GCACCGGCTCCACGAACTCGCCGGTGGCCTTGTCCACTCCCCGGTAGTGTGCCTCCTTCATGATCTCCACCCCCCCCGACTCCCCCGCCTCCAGCGTCACCCGGCCCCGGAGCGGGGCCGGGTTCCCGGGCTCGCCCCACAGGGAAGGTTCGGAGGGCCAGCGGTAGAGTTCCCCCTCCCGGGGTTCCTGGAGATAGTAGGGACCAGAGGGGGGCACCGAGTCCGGCACCTGGACCCTGAATCGCCATCGGGCCACCTCACCGGGAGGGACACCCCTCGGATCAGCCGGGTCCGGGTCCAGAGCCTCGACCCCCCACCCGTCGGGCGCGAGAAGAAGGCCTGACGCGCCCCGCAACGGGAACGGACCACCGTTCCAGACCTCGATGACCCCCTCCACCGACTCCCCGGGAACCAGGAGTTCGTCCTCCATCCTCACGTCCACCACCACCCCCGCCGCCCGGAGGAGGGCCACCTGGACCAGGGAAAACCGCTCCTCAAGCACTGCGTCCAACTCCGACCCCCAGCCCGGGGCAGGCCGCACCCCCCCCCTGTACAAACGCACCTGGTCCCGAGCGCTGTGCAGTGCCCTCACCGCACGCCCCAGGGCCGGCGCGGCCCACCATGGCTCCACGAGGTCGGGGGATTCCCTCGCCTCGGCAATCGCGTCCCGGTATCCGGAGAGTCGGTCCCTCACCCCCGATCCCACCGGTTCCGGGAGTTCCGCGGCCAACCCCAGCAGGGTCGTGTCCACTCCGGAAAAGAGCTCGTCAGGACCCTCCCCTGAGACCCGGGACTCGAGCAAGGCGAGGGTGGAGCGTCGGGGACCCAGGGGCTGGGCCACCCCCATGTCCTGGGAGCGGTGCTGGCTCCGGCTGTCCATGGCCACCTGGAACCAGGACCCCCCCAGGAGGGGATCGAAGACACCCGTCTCAACCGCGGTGTGCCCTTCCTGGGGGTTTCGGCGAGTAAGCTGGTAAAGCTTCAGGGGTGTCCAGGGCGCACCCCCCAGGGAGATCTGTTCAGGGAAGCGAGCAGCATCTCCCGCGGCATGGAATACCTCCCGGGCCAGGATCCCGGCCACCTGGTGATGGCCGTGGCCGTCGGAAGGCGTCCCGGAGAAGACCGTCACGATGACCTGGGGACGGAAGGTCCGGACCACCCAGGTGACATCACGGAGAAGCTCCTCCCTGGGCCAGTAGCGAAAAGACTCCTCCGGGCTCTTGGAGAACCCGAAGTCGAACGCCCGGGTGAAGAACTGCCGTCCCCCGTCCCGGGACCGGGCCGCCAACAGCTCCCCGGTTCGGAGCACACCCAGCCCCTCGTCCATCTCCGGCCCCAGGAGGTTCTGTCCCCCCTCCCCCCGGCTCAGGGAGAGGTAGGCCGTCTCCACGCCCATGCCCCGGGCCAACGCCGCGAGCAACGCCGTGTCCTCGTCATCCGGATGGGCCCCGATCATCAGGACCCGCTTCACCCCGTCCAGTCTTCTGAGCAGAAGCCCCGTCCCCACGCTTCCCCGGGACCAGAGGTCCTCCTGGGCCGAAAGGGGTGGCCCCCAGATGCCGGTCATCAGGAAGACCCCCAGGACATGAACGCCCGAGCACAGGGAGAGCTTCTGCATGGACGTCAGGATCTCCTCAGGCAGGTGTCGCCACGGATGGGGTCCTTCCCAGGCATGCCGCGGTCCCGTTCCACGACCGATCCGTCGCAGGAGTCCCGGCAGGAGCCCCCTTCCAACCCTGATCAGCCACCCCGGGTTCCCGAAGAGGCCCGGGTCCTGATCACGGGTACATCCCCCAACGAGCTGGAGGCCACCACCTCCACCCGTTTCACCTACGGCGCCGACGAGGATGGATATCCCCCGCCCCCCCAGGTTCCCCTCCTCACCCGCCTGCCCCATGCCTTCACCGGCCCGATCCTCCCAGGTCAGCCTCCGAATTCCACCAGGTACGTCCGCCAGACTGCGACGAAACCATAGATGCTGACGACAAGGATCACCGGGGGAAGGACGAAGCGGATCAGAGTCATGACCAGGGGAACCATCGCCCGGGACCGGTCCGAGGCCCCCCGCTTGAGCTCCTGGGCGGCACCCTTGGCCACCCACCCCACGAACACCGCCATGAAGAAGGCTCCCAGGGCCAGCATGGCCTCGGCGAGCTTGTCCACCACCGAGAGGATGGAGAGGGACATGGCCGGGAAGAGCCCCAGGAGGGCGATGACGACCCCGGCCCCCACGGAGGCCGGCTTTCGGGGAAGCTCGAATTCATCGATGACCGAGGATGTCACCACTTCCAGAAGGGACACGGCGGAGGTGATGGCCCCCACGATGAGGGCAATGAAGAATAGGATTCCCACGATCCGGCCGACGGCTCCCATCTCCACGAAGGCCCCCGGGAGGGCAATGAAGAGCGCCCCCACCGTGCTTTCGCTCACGTCCCCCTGCATCCCCAGGGCGAAGATGACCGGAAAGACCACGAGCCCCGCCACGAAGGCCACCCCGAAGTCCGAGAAGGCGACGATGGTGGCCTCCCGGTTCATATCCGTCTCCGGAGGGAGGTAGGAGGAGAAGGTGAGCATGCACCCCATCCCCAGGCTCAGGGAGTAGAACGCCTGGCCCGCCGCCTGGCTCAGGATGCGGGGGTCCATGAGCTCGGAAAGGGAGGGCCTGAGGTAGAAGCCGTACCCCTCCACGGCCCCGGGGAGGGTCGCGGCCCAGATGGCCAGGAGGATCAGGATGCCGAAAAGGAGGGGCATGAGGATGAGGGAAGCCCTTTCGATCCCCTTCTGGACCCCCATGCTCACGATGAAGATCGTGCTCCCCATGACGAAAAGATGGTACCACACCGGGGACCACCCCGACGTCACCTCGGTGAAATGGTCCCCGGGATTGGCCGGGAATCCGCTCAGGATCCCCTCCACCGAGTACCTGACCACCCACCCTGCGATTACCGAGTAGTAGGCCAGGATTATGAAGCCCGTAAGGACATACATATAACCCAGGATCGACCATCTACCCCCGCCCAGCTTCCTCAGGGCGCCGATGGGGGAGAGGCGGGTGTTTCGGCCCACGGAGAACTCGGCGAGCATGAGGGGAATCCCGACGGCGAGCGTCAGGACGATATACAGGAGAACGAAGGCGGCTCCTCCCCCTTCCGAAGCCACGTAGGGGAAGCGCCACATGTTGCCCAACCCCACCGCACTTCCCACGGCGGCCAGGATGAAGCCCATCCGGGTGTTGAAGAACTCCCGCTGCCCACTCTCGTTCTTCTGCATGTCGACCTCGTCCTGGGAGGATTCACCCACCGGCCGGACCCCGCATGCCCTACCATCCGATGGTGTTCAATACCGTGGGGATCCGCCAATAGAAGGGGAGGCGGGGGAGGGCGTCAAGAATGGGGGGAGGGGTAGGGTAAGGCGGCGAGGGCCGCAGCCCCCGCCGCCCACTACCTCATTGGAGGATGATCCTCTTCACCACGACCCGGGGCACGTCCATCTCGTCCCGCTCGATGAAGGCAGCCAGACCGCCGGGACCGAAAGCGTCGGGGATTTCCGTCTCCCCCGGGGACAAGGTCCCCAGGTACCCGCCGTCGGCGGTGAGCAGGTCGATGGGACCGTCCTCCCCGACGCGCCTTCCCGCCCGGGCCAACCAGATCCGACCAGTCCAATCGACACCCATCCCGGCCACCACCGGAACGACTTCAGCGAACTCCATGCTCTCGATCTGGTCGGCCATCATCCGTTGGACGTCCCCCCCCCTCATGGATGAGGTGCCCTCCTGGGTCCTCATCACGATGCGGGGCCCGCCGGAACTCTCCATTTCCGCCAATCGACGGGCCTTCTCGTCCTCCTGGTCCCGGCGGGAGACCCTTCGGGGAGGGACGGCCCGGGTGAGCACCCTCTGCACCGAACCGTCGGCCCCCACCACCTTCACCCGGTACGTCGCCGAATCCGCCACCACCAGGGAGCCCTGGGGGAGCACCCCCACATAGAGCCCCGGGTCAAACGCCCTCAAGCCCAACCCCGCGGCGGAGATCCTGATCCCCCCACCTCCCGAGGAGAGGTTGGCCGGGCGGCCCCCCCCCGGAGGAGGAGGCCCCCAGGCTTCGTACACGGGCTTCCCGCTCCCATCCTCCAGGGAGAAGAGCGTGATGGGCCGGCCCACCGGTCCCGAGGATGGCTCCCCGGAACCCGCTGAGATCCGAAACCCCCCACCTCCCCCGGATAGGATCCCCCCGTCGGGATGAGGAAGGAGGGTTCCCGTCGGAATCGAGCTCATGCCTCCCGCCAGGGGCACGGTCCGGGCAAAGGACCCATCGGGCCGAAACAGCGTGAACCCCGTGTGGCCGACGTCGAAGACGGCTACCTCACCCTCCTGGGTCACCGCCATGCCCAGGGGCATCTGGAACTCGCCGGGGCCTTCCCCCTTTCGCCCCAACTCCCCCAGGAACCGACCATCGGGTCCGACCTTCACCACCCGGCCGTTGTCGGCATCCAGGATGTACAGGTTCCCCTTCCCGTCAAACGCCACGGTTCTCACCCGGGCAAAGGTCTCCCACTCCTCCCCCGCCATGGACCCGACGGAGAAGACCTCCTGAACACTCGGCCGCAGGGCCTTGTCCTGGGCAGGGAGGTTCACCGCCTCCTGCCCCCGGGCGTCGACGGGAGCAAACAAGGCCACGAGGGCCAGGACCTGGGAGGTCCGCCGGAGGGGTTTCATGCCCATGTCGGGATCCGCGTTCAGAGGATGGAACTGTCGAGCGATTCCGCTATCCTTGGGAATAGATGCCCTTGCCCGGGAGGGTGGTTGCCTCGATGATCCCCAATCCTGGAAGTCCCTCCAACCCCTCCCACCTTCCGGAGCGGAGGTCCCCTTGGGCACCCACCCCGTGAATCTGGCCCAGAAGCTCGCCACCATTCACGATTATTGGAATCCCCGGGTCGTAGGGGAACTCAACGGTCAGATGGTCAAGCTCGCGAAGGTGAGAGGCGAGTTCATCTGGCACCATCATGCAAACGAAGACGAGCTCTTCCTCGTACTGAAGGGGAGCCTACGCCTGGAGCTCCGGGATGGGAGGGTGGAGCTGAAGCCCGGCGAGTTCTGCATCGTCCCCCGGGGCACGGAGCACCGTCCCGTCGCCGAGGAGGAGGTGCATCTGCTGCTGTTCGAGCCGTCCTCCACCCTCAACACGGGGAACGTCCGGGATCACCGGACGGTGGAGATCCCGGAGAGCCTATGACCTTCCGCCCTGACCCCCGCCTCTTCCCCTTCGAGTCCCGCTGGTTCGAGGGTCCGGCGGGAAAGGTCCATTATGTGGATGAGGGAGAGGGCCCGCCCATCCTGTTTCTCCACGGCAACCCCACCTGGAGCTTCCTCTACCGGGGGATCATCATCCGCCTCCGGAAGAGCTTCCGCTGCATCGCACCGGATTACCCGGGATTCGGGCTCTCGGACCACCCCGACGACTACCGCTACACGCCCGAGGAACACGCCAGAGTGATCCGGGCCCTGGTGCAGGAGCTGAGCCTGGAGGACCTCACCCTCATGGGGCAGGATTGGGGTGGTCCCATCGGGATGCGGGTGGCACTGGACGAGACTCCCCGCATGCGGGCCCTGGTCATGGGCAACACCTGGTACTGGCCCACGGAAGCCCTCCACCTGAAAGCCTTCAGCTGGGCCATGTCCACGGGCTACCTCCAGGGGATGATCCTCCGTCGGAATACCTTCGTGGACCGCATGATCCCCCTGGGCGTGAAATACCCCCTCGCTCCCGAGGTTCTGGAACACTACCGGGGGCCCTTCTCCACGGTGGACAGCCGGGCCGGTGTGGCGGAGTTCGCACGGCAGCTCACCCTTTCAGCCAACTGGTTGGGGGAGATCGAAAGGGGAGTCCGGAAGTCCCTGGGGCATCTCCCCCTTCTCCTGACCTGGGGAATCGACGACCTCTCCTTCACGCCGGCCTTCATGGATACCTTCCGGAGGGATTTCGAGAGCGCCCGGGTTCTTCGGGTGGACGCACGCCACTACATCCAGGAGGACGCCCCGGGGGAAGTAAGCCGGGCCATCCAGGAATTCCTGGCACGCTGAGGTCAGGAACGCTGCCCCAGGAGGAAAAGGTCCCCGTAGCAGGCCGAAGCGGCCCCTCCCGTATCATCGCCATCGGACATGATGGCGAAGGAGGTGATCCAAGGGGGTTCCTCCCCGAAAGCGGCGCGGAAGTCCTCCAGGACATTCCGCTCCTCCTCCCACCATCTCCCGGCCTCCGCCACCCCACTCCGCACGACCACGACCACGGCCTGATCGGTGTAGGCATTGGGAGACATGGTGCCGACCGCTTCCCTATTCCCCCACACGTAGACCAGCGACCGCCCGGGAGCCTCTCCGCCAAACCGCCTGGAGGCCAACCGATGTTTGATGCGGTCCAGAAACCCCGCCTCGGAAGGATCGAAGCGGAAGTTCACATAGACCCGGGCGGCAAAGTCGTCCCCTTCCTTCCGGAACAGATCACCCTCCGGAACCGGTCCGTTGACCCACCACCCCCACCGAAGGCGGGGAAAGACGGCCGGATCCGCCGCCATGGGCCTCACCAGGCCGGACCCACCCCCTTGCGTCTCCCCCAGGAGGCAATGGCTCCCATCCACCTCGAAAGCCCGATACTCCGTCTCACCCCGGTCGCCGCCGAAGGAGATGGGCAGCCACCCGGTAGGGAGGGCGTCCGCAGGAGAGGGCTCGGAGAACCGCGCGATCCAGAGCGTGTCCTTCACCGGGCCCTGAAAGGCCGCCTCCGGCCCCGCCGAGGTCCCCGGGGCCCTGGTCCTGGCCCCGGGGGGGATGGCGAGGAGAAGGACGAGAAGCGGCGTTGCGGCTGCTCCCGGCCCGTGGCGGAAGGGAGGATCGCGGAACATCAGGGACTCCTTGGCAATCAAGAGGGAACCGAGCCGCGACGCCGGAGGCGCCGCGGTTCGGCCTCGAACAGGGTCCCATGCCGGACCGGCCTCACGCGCCGGTCATGGCCCTTTCCTCATCCGCAGCGGGGCAGGGTCACGCCCGCCGGGCACTTCTCCGGATTGGGGGCGGGGGCGCTGTCCTTCTGCCCACCACCCGTGGTGTATAGCGGGATCCCCATCAGCTCCAGCTCGTTCCCCGGCATCGGGTAGTTCAGGGGAGTGTTCTCCACCATGGCCTGCCATCCCCGGGCATCCCAATGGGCCACACCAGGATCCACCCCCATCCCCTCGATGCGCTTCTCGTAGCGCAGGGCGTCCCAGAGGCTTCCGCAGCTGCCGTTGTACTTGCGCGGCGTGCAGTTGGGGTCCGGCGCGCCATCCAGTGTCACGGGGGGAAGCCCGCCGTTGGCCACCCGGGTGACGTTGATGAGCGGGACCGCCTCGGCCGCCCGGTTCAGGCGGATGAGCCCTTCGGCTTTGAGCAGCCTCATCTCGTCCACGGTCATGGCGACGAGGGGGCCGGTATTGTAGGACACCCCGGTCCCAAACCTGTGGAAGAAGTAGTACGACCTCTGCCCTGTCCCCCGGGCCGCCGAGAAGATGGTGGCCACGTGGCACCCCATGTACTTACCCTGGTTGGCGTGGGCATTCGACTGGGAGGAGGTGCAGCTGGCCGTGGGTGAACTGATGATCCTCTTGTCCTGCACGCTGGCCATGGTGAAGGGGTTCCGGTTCGCCCAGTCGGTGTTGTACCAGTTGATGAACCCAGTCCCCTGGTCCGCGTTGCCGATGGCCTGGTAGTCCACGCGCATGAAGTCGCTGGGGGTGGTGGTCCGCTCCCGGGCCGCCCGTTGCTTGTAATAGCTCTCCAGGATCTCCGGAGTGCCGCTGGGGGCGAAGTCCTGGGTGATCCCCTGGTCGACAAGCGAGATCACCTGGGCCCAGTTGACGGCCGCCCTTTCGGCCGGCGTCCGGGCCGAGTAGACCATGATCCGCGCCATGTACGAGCGGATGAGCTTGGCGAACTCGGTGTTGGTCATGGGGACACCGGGGACCCAGGCGGAGGTGAACTCGCCGGGGAGGTTGAACGTCGTGGATTGGGCCGCGGCCAACGCCGCGGTCAACTCCGCCAGGGCCGTGTCCCTCACCTCGGTGTAGGGCCGGATCAGGTCCTGGACCTGGGTCGACCCTGGAACGAAGCGGACGGTGTCCGTGTCCAGGCTCTCGCTGTAGATCCAGCTCTGGTCATAGAGGAGGGCGACCCACCCATGCGTGATGCCCTGCACGAACTTCCCGAAGGCCTGGGCGCGAGCGGTCACGTCCGTGCTCCCGGAGTAGACCTTCAGGTCGTACTTCTGGATGGCCTGGAGCCCGATGTTCACCCCGCCGATGATGGAGTAGGCGGTGGAGATGGGGGCCCGGTTGGGGGAGTTCGCCGCGATGGGGCCGTTGTCGATGGCGTTGCGCGGCTCCAGCCCCTGCTCGTGCGAGCCGTAGTCGGTGAAACCGCTGGTGAACTCGTCCGCCGCGCAGGCCAGCGCGGTGGAGGGGGTCGTGTTCTGGGTGAGGTTGAACCACCGGCGGAAGGAGGTGGAGATGAGCGACTCCACGTCCGAGGCGCTCGTGACCACTACCTCACGGTCGGGGTTGTTGGGGTTCGTGACCTGGAGATCCTGACACGCCAGCGCGCCGATGGCCAGGGCGCTGACGATGAGAAGCGATGCGACTCTCATGATGCGTTCCTCCGGCGCTGGTTAGAAGACGATCTCGAAGCTGGCCGTCAACGTCCTGTAGGCAGGGTAGTCGAAGCTGTCCTCGCGGTCGAGGACCCCCCCGATCTCCGGGTCGAAGCCCCGGTACTCCGTCCACGTGAACAGGTTGCGAGCAATGAGGCCCAGAACCACTCGGTCCATGTTCAGCCGGGCCAGGGGACCCAGGCGTGAGGGATCCAGTCGGTAGCGCAGCGACAGCTCCCGCAGCTTCACAAAGGAGGCGTCCTCCACCCACCAGTCGATGTAGGAGGCAGCGTTGTACAGCGGGCCGACGTAATAGGAGGAGGGCTTCTTGAGTTCCTCGGGCTTTCCCGCCTGCACCTCGTCTCCGTGGCGCTCCCACTGGTGCATACGCTGCCTGGTCTCGTTGTAGATGTTCCCCCCCACCTGCCCGTCCACCAGGGCGGCAAGGCTCAGGTCGCCCCACTGGACCTGGTTGCTGAAGCCCCACTTGAAGTCCGGGTTGCTGTCCCCGGTCTTCCGGTAAACGGCCGTGCCGGCCTCGGTGAGGAGCTTGAAGGGCATCCCCCAGGCGTAGCTCCTGCCGTCGATGGTGACGTTGGTGCCCCAGAGGTTCTTGCCAACTCCATCCCTGTAGGAGTTGCCGGCCCCCACCGGGACCATCAACCCGTCGTCGTTCACCTGGAACTGGTCCAGGGAGTTGGCGTGAAGTCCACCTCGGTGCTCCGCCAGGTCCTTGGGATTCCGCACCAGCGTCTGGGTGTACATCATCCCGAGCTGCTCGCCGGCGCACCGATACCCCAGCCCGTCTGTATGGCAGGGGCGGTCGTACTCGACGATCTTGTTCCGGGAGCGGTCCCCCACCAGGGTCATGGACCACCGCAGGTTTGAACGGTCAATGATTCTGGCTTCCAGCGTCGCCTCGTAAGTGGTTCCCTCGATGGTCCCTGCGTTCTGCCATTGGTTCGAGAACCCGAAGAGTGAGGGAAGGGGCACGCTGACCAATTGGTCCGTGGTCCGTTGGTTGGCGTAGGTGAGCTGGAGGAAGAAGCGCTCCAGGGCCACCATGTCCAGGCCGATTTCCTGCTCGGTGGCCTTCTCCGGCTTCAGGTACTTGTTCCCCAGCGTGGCCAGGGAGAGACCTCCCCCCGAGAGGAGGGAGAACACCTCGTACTGGTCGGCGAAGCCCGGACGGCCTCCTGCCGTGCCCCGGGAGTAGCGGAGCTTGAACTCGTTGATCTGCTCGAAGGGCCACCAGGGCTCCGAAGCCATCCGGTAGGCGGCGCTCGCCCTGTAATAGGTCGCCCACCGCTCCTCGGGTCCGAAGAGGGAGCTTCCGTCCCGGCGCACCAGGGCGTTCAGGATGTAGCGGTCCCGCCAGGACAGGTCTGAATTCACGAAGTACCCGCTGGACCGGACGGTGCTCTCGGAGGAGCCAATCGCGGGGATCAGGAGGGCATCCAGGTCCGGAATCCCCCCCACCGACATGTTGTCACCCGAGGCGCTGACGGAGTAGTCATCCGCCCGCTCCATGAGCCCCCGCAGGGTGGTTCGGGTGCGGAGGTCCCCGAAATCACGGCTTACGCTCACGCCCGCAGTGGCGTTGATGGCGTCGCCCACGCCCATGCCCGAGGAGGAGTAACCCGGGTTACCGGTGGGGTAGTCGCTTGTCTTCACTCCCTTGGGGATCCAGACCGTGGTCCGGGTGTCGGACCGGTCGTAGCTTACGTTCATGTCGAAACCCAGCCAGGCCAGGGGGTTGTAGCGCAGGTCAGCGCTCCCCATGGTCCTGAGGCGCTTCGCCTCCCGGTCCTGCGTGGCGATCATGTAGAGGGGATTGGCGCGGATCCCGGACGGGTCCGGTTGGAAGGCGTACGTGGTCCCGTCGGGATCGGGTTGGAGGAGATCCACATCCGGGGCAATCATCACGAAATCGAAGAATACGTCCCCGTACAGGTTCTCCCGGTCGGACCGCATATGGAACGTGCTGACCGATAGGCTCAGGTCGTTCCGGAGGCGGTGGTCCAGGTTGAGGCGGAAATCGTACCGGTTGTAGCCGTCGTTCCCCCGCACCACTCCTGCTTCGTTTTGCTGGGAGACGGTCGCCAGCCAGCTGGTGGTCCCCGTATTGTATCCGAAGGTCCCGGTGTTCGTGTAGAAATTGTTGGGGTTGAACAGGGAGTTGACGTGGTCGTAGATCCTATCGGGGTACTCCTGGTCCATGAACCCGTACTGGGTAGTTGCGGCAAGCCACCGGGGGACTACCTCCCCCGCCGCGTTCAGGAACTCCGTCCCGGCCTCGTTCATGCGGAAATTGTGGTATTTCGCCGTCTCAATGGGGCGGGGGATATCGCTGATCCCGTACTCGCTCCGGACCGAGAAACGGGTTCGGTTCGTTTCCAATCCGGTCCCCCGGGTGGTCCGGATGTGCACCACCCCCGCCGCAGCCCGGGAGCCGTAGATGGAGGCCGCTGCGGCGCCCTTCACCACCTCGATGCTCTCGATGTCCATGCTGGAGATGTCCGCCGAGGAGCCGGCCAGGATCACCCCGTCCACCACCATCAGGGGCGCGTTCTCACGGTTCACGCTGGTGGGGGTGCGCATGAGGATGCTCACCCCGCTCCCGGGTTGCCCGCCCCGGATGATCCGGGCTCCCGCCACCTTCCCCTCCAGGGCCGCAAAGGCGTTCGGGGGCGGAACCGGGATGGCCTCCTTGTTCACCGTGGCCACGGTGAATGGTACCATGGCCCGGCTGGTGGCCGAGGCCACCCCCGTCACCACGATCTCCGAGAGGCTCAGGACCTGTGTGCGCATCTCCAGGTCCACGACCGTGGCCTGCCCCGGCAGGACCACCACCCCCTCCTGCCGCGCCTGGGCGTAGCCCAGGAACTCCGCCACGATGGTGTAGGTCCCCGCCGGCACGTTGAGGATGGCGAAGCGCCCCGATTCATTGGCCAGGCCGCCTAGGTCAAGGCCCTCGATGAAAACCTGGGCACCGCCGATGGGCGTGCCCTCGGTGCTGCGAACGCTCCCCGCCACCGAGCCCCGCTCCTGACCTGCCAGGGGGACGCTCGTAGCGATGAGGAGGAGCGCGGCCACACCGCTCGGAGAAATCCACCTCCAATTCCGTGTGACGTTCATCGGTCTTTACCTCCGCTTGGGTGCTACCGGGAAGAAGAGAGGGAGGGGCCCGAGCCTTCAAGAACAAGGTTGGGACGGAGGGGATAGCGGTCCGGCAGGGTTGAGGAACTCGTATGCGGGAGGGGGAGCCGGGGGAAGCAGGCCAGGTCCAGAGAGAACCGCGCACTGGTACAAGAGGGAAGTGTAGTTCCCACCCTCCCTCGTGATCCCGCTGAGGGAATCCACCCTGCCATCGCACCGCCAGAAGAGAAGGGTGACAATGCCCAGGTTCAATATCCCCCTCAGCTCCACCCCTCGCAAGCCCGTCCCCCGGCCCCTGCCTCGCCGGTGCACAAACGGGGTGTGGCTCCGCCCTCAGCCGCCCCGCCGGGTCTCCACCAGGATGGCGCGCTCCACATGCCTCGACCCAAGCCCTGGCAGCCGCATCGCCTCCGTCGAGTCCAGCGCCCGCACGGAGAGGACGAGTTCGATGGGGATGTTCCTCAGCGACTCGATGTCCCCGAGCATGACCCCGTCCTGGTACACGACGATCTCCGTGGGGAGGCGAGTGCTCCGCTCCCCCCGGCTCCGGAGCCAAAGGGGCCGGAGGTGCTCGATGAGATGGAAGGCGTTGTTGACCTCGGCAGACCGGACCTCCTCGGCCGTGATCACGCTCCGATCCCGGCTGGGACCCCGGGTCACGGGGGAGCAGGCCCAGAGGCACGCCGCTGCAACACCCATCGCCGTAACGCCAGTGGTTACGCGCACGAATCCCTCCTTTCGGTCGGCCCGCCAGTCCGGATCCGCCCGGGAGAAGACGCGGGCCCTCCCCGCCAACGGCTGGAGCGAACCGCTCCCCAGGAGCACGAAGCCGACCTCGGATGATCGATCCGGGTTCAGTCTACCTTTCCCGCCACCGGCTAGCCAGGCCCCCAGAGGCCCGACTCCGTGAGAAAGGTGCGGATGGAGTAGACCACCCTCCCGTCTGGTTCCCTGAGCTGCCCGAAACGCCGCTCGACCGCGATTCCCACTGCCCGCTCCAGGGGGAGCCCCACCCGGGCCCTCCTTGCCGAACGCCGGTGCTCCATCTAGGGTGGTTCCGTGCAGGGGTGAGTCACCCGATCACCTGCTCCCCAGGAGGGGTACCCCATGAGCTCCGTCACGCTGGCTATCACCTTCCTCCCGTTTCTCCTGGCTCCCTTCGGTCCCAACCCGCCCCCTCAAGACGAACTGGTCAACCTCCTTTCCCTCCAGGAAGGGACCTTGGCGGTGGTGGCCCCCTCCCACTACGGTGGCTGGCCGACGGAGGCCATGCTGGACGAGAGCCCCGCCTCGGGGTGGGCCTGCGAGGAGGGGAAGTTGAGGGACGGCATCTTCGTCTTCGAGCTGGTCTCCGCCGCCACCCTGGAGTCTTTCGGGTTCGACACCAATGGTATCGACTCCGAGGGGGCTGCGGCCCGGGAGGTGCTGGTGGAGGTCTCGACCACCTCCCAAACCTCCGGGTTCACCCCCGTACTGGAAGCGACGCTGGCCGCCAAGGCCGACGGACAGAGGTTTGCGGCCCAGGCCGTCAGTCCGGCACGCTGGGTGCGCCTGACCATCCGCTCCAATCACGGCAGCGAGGAGTGGACCGAGCTCTTCTCCTTCAAGGGCTTCGGAAAGCGGCCGCCTCTCGAGACCCCGCCCGCCGCCATCTCCGGGACCTATGGGAGCGACTACTCGAAGTTCCACGTCCTGCAGAAGGGCACGGCCCTGAGTGGCTGTTACGAGTACAACGAGGGAGTCCTGGACGGCACCATCGAAGGGCGGATCATGAAGATCACCTGGCGGGAAGGAGAGGATGGACAGCTGCTGGGTCCGGCGGTCATGGTCTTCGCCCCCGACGGACAATCCTTCCGGGGTTATTTCTGGCATGCCGGGAACGAGCAGGAGCCGCCGGCAGGTTCCTGGAGCGGGGAGAAGGAATCCTCGGAGGTGGGGGAGTGCCCCCACTGGTCGGGGTCGGTGGAGGGAGAGTTGAAGAAGAGCCTCGCGGCCAGCGGTCGTGCCCGTCTCTACGGGATTCTCTTCGACCTTGACTCCTCGGTGATCCGACCGGAGTCGAAGCCCGTCCTGGACGAAGTGCTGGCCCTTCTCCAGGGCGAACCCTCCTGGCGCATCCTCATCGAGGGGCATACCGACGCCACCGGATCCGACGCACACAACCAAGACCTGTCGGAGGGGAGGGCTGCATCCATAAGGGCCTACCTTGAGGCCGGCGGGATCGACGGAGCCCGTCTTTCCACCGTGGGCCATGGGGAAACCCGGCCGGTGGCCGACAACGCCACCGAGTTGGGGCGGGCACAGAACCGGCGGGTGGAGCTGGTGCGGAGGTAGGCGGGGACTCTTCGTGCGGCAGGCAGGCGCCCCCCTTCACAAGGAAAGACCCGGCGTCCCCGCCGGGTCTTTCCGATGGCCGCTGCTGGACTCGAACCAGCGACCCCATCGATGTGAACGATGTGCTCTACCAGCTGAGCTAAGCGGCCTTTCAATACCCCCACGGGGAATCGAACCCCGGTCTGCTGGCTGAGAACCAGCTATCCTAGGCCACTAGACGATGGGGGCCAACGGCTATCGGTTTCGGTCCAAGGACGGCCCTTAAGATACCGAGAACCCTGAGGGCGCTCAAGCCCCTCCAGCCTGCCTTGATGAACTGATTATCTTTTTTCAGCGTAAGGGGTTGGATTTCCAAAGGGAGGACGATGAGCGAGAACCCAAACGAGCAATCGATCCAGGTTTGGCTTGCCAAACGCTCGGGCTGGAGCGTGAAGGACGGTGCGCTGGTGAAGGAGTGGCGATTCAAGTCCTTCCGCGACGGAATCGTCTTCGTCAACCGGGTCGCGAGCCTGGCCGACGAGGCCAATCACCATCCGGAGATCCACATTCGAACCGGGCTCATTCGCCTTTCCCTCACCACCCCTTCCGCAGGGGGGATCACCAAGCAGGACCTGGAGCTGGCCCAGGCCATCGACTTCGCCACCTCCGCCCGCTGACGAACCGGACCCTCTGCGGTCCCGCTCCGTCAGGGCTCCTGGTCTCTTACCCTTCCAGAGAGGCCCCGCAGAAGGAATTCCCTGGCCAGCTGGTAGGTCCCTTCGTGGTCCAGCAACCCCTGGTGCGTGGGGCAGCAGACCATCCGGTCCCTCAGCCCGGGGAGCGTACCTCCCGAGCCTGGGACCACGTTCAGATCCAACGGAGTCCGGATCGTCAGGGCTTCAACCCAGTGCTGGGGTTGGGGACCCCCCATGAGCTCCCGCAGAAACGGGCTCCCGGGCCGCATCTCCTCTCCCCCCTCCCCCCAGGCCAGACGGGCCGTGAGCGTTCCCTGCAACGGTGACCCCAGAAAGACCACCCGCCGAATGGGAAGTTGATACCCCTTCTCCTGGAGCAGAAGCCACACGGCGAGCCCCCCCATGGAGTGGGCCACCACGTCCACCTCCCGCGCTCCGGATTCGGCAAGAAGCCGGCCCAGGGCCTCTTCCAACTCCCGGGCATGGTCCCGGTTGCTCCCAACGGGATCCACAAACTCCAACGCCATCACCTGCCTGGCCTCCCACCCGTCCCGGAGAAGGCGATCCCGAAGGGCCGTCAGGTCCCTCCCCCTCCCGAGCCACCCCGGGACCAGGAGGACAGGCAACCCCCTGGAGGGGCCCTCCCCCTCCTGGTGGGGAAGCGCCTCCTGGGCGCCACCAGGAAAGGGCCCCGGGAGGTGCAACCCGAGCATCGCCACCGCGACGAGGTACGGGTTTGCCTTCATCCGGCTCTCCGGTATCTTTTTTCATTCGTCGGCGGCTGGGTCCAAGGCCGGTTTCTCATCTCCTGCATCTGGAGCAAGGGCGGATGTCGGCAGACATTGGCAGGGGCCGCTGGGCCCTCATCCTGGGCGCGTCCAGCGGTTTCGGAGAAGCCTGCGCCCGGGCTCTGGCCGAGGTGGGGTACCACATCTTCGGCGTGCATCTGGATCGGCGCGCAGGCCTTGAGCACGTGAGGGATCTGAGGTCGGAGTTGGAGGCCCTCGGCGGAAAGGCCCACTTCTTCAACATCAATGCCGCCGATCCCGAGAAGATGGAGGACGTCCTGGAGGAGATGGCCGCCCTGATGGAGGCAGGCCAGGGGCTCGGCGTCCTCATGCATTCCCTGGCCTTCGGCACTCTGCGTCCCTACGTGGGGGAAGGGGCCGTTTCCCCCAGCCAGATGGACATGACCCTCAGGGTCATGGCTCATTCCCTGGTGGATTGGACCCAGGCCATCGTCGGACGGGGGATGATGGGGGAGGGGGGTCGGATCTTCGCCATGACGTCGTCGGGGTCGAACCGTATCATCCCCAGCTACGGTCCCGTCTCCGCCGCGAAATCGGCCCTTGAATCCCACTGTCGGCAGCTCGCCTTCGAGCTCGCGTCCCGAGGCATCACCGTCAACGCTCTCCGGGGTGGAGTCACGGATACCCCCGCCTTGAGGAAGATCCCGGGGAACGATGCCCTCATCGGGGGCGCCGCGGCGAAGAACCCCGCGGGGCGGCTCACCACCCCCCGGGACGTGGCCGATGCCGTGGTGGCTCTGTGCTCGCCGCGGAGTCATTGGATCACCGGCAATGTCATCAACGTGGACGGAGGCGAGGAGATCGTAGCCTAGGCGCCGACCCCCTTCCTGTGCTTGCTGGCCAACCTGCCACATCGCCTTCACAGCCTCCTATTTCGAACCGTCCCCAGGCGCCAGCTCCGAGATGATCTTCACCAGCCTCCCCACCGCCCATTCCAACTGGTCCCTCGTGATGATCAAAGGAGGGGAAACCTCCAGGACATGACCCACTTCACCAGCCGGGAGGACCAGTATCCCCTCACCCAGGGCCTCTTCAGCCACTCGGACCCCGGCACCCTTCCAGGGTGATCTCGTGCCCGGAGCCACGAGCTCGATCCCCAGGAACAGGCCCCTGCCCCGAATCTCTCCTACCCCTGCTACCCCCTCCAAGCCGGAGATGAGCATCCCTTTGAGCCTCTCCCCCATGACGCGGGAGCGTTCCACGAGGCTCTGCACCTCCAGCTCCTCCAGGAAGGCCAACCCCGCGGCGCAGGCCATGGGGTTCCCCAGGAACGTGCTCGTGTGGATGGCCTCCCCTTGGGAGAGCGGCCAGGCGTTCATGATCTCGGGGGGTCCCAGGCAGGCGCTCAAGGGAAGCCCGCCCCCGAGTCCCTTGCCCAGGCAAAGGAGGTCCGGAAGCACGCCCTCGTGCTGGCACGCCAGGAGATGGCCCGTCCTCCCCAGCCCTGTGAAGATCTCGTCGAAGATGAGGAGCGCACCGGCCTCCCGGGTCACGCGGGCCAACTCCGACAGGAAACCCAGGGGGGGAATCCGCACTCCTGCCCGGCCCTGGATGGGCTCCACGATGACCGCCCCCACTTCGTCCCCACCGTCTCCCTCCCTGAGGGCCCACGCGACCGCCTCGAGGCTCCGGGAGACGGCTTCCTCCGGATCGTCCGGGGAGGATGGGAACGGGGCAAAGCTGACCCCGGAGTAGAGGCGGGAAAAGAAGGGCCCCCGGAAATCCTCCCGATACGTGGCCGCCAGGCTCCCCAGGGTAAGGCCGTGATAGGACCCCTCGAAGGCCAGGATTCCCGGCCGGCCCGTGGCCAGAAGAGCGGTCTTGAGGGCTGCCTCGACCGCCTCCGAACCCGAGGAACCCAGAACCACCCTCGCCTCGGGCCAGGGAGCGATCCGGGCCAGAGCCTCCAGGAATTCCACTTTACGCACCGGCGGGTGTACGTCCCCCATCCCGTGGATGAGGAGGGAAGCCTGCTTCTGAATCCCTTCCACCACCGCCGGAGGAGAATGGCCCGCAGCGGAGACGCCGAAGGCAGCGGTGAGATCCAGATACACGTTCCCGTCCACATCCCGGACGTTGGCCCCCCGGGCTTCCTCCCAGAACACGGGGAAACGAGGGGTAAGGTGGGTGACGTTCCTGGACTCCACCCTGGAAAGACGGCGGGCCAACTCCAGCGATCGGGGCCCGGGGGGCCGGCCCCTCAGCCTGGGAAGGAGGTCCCCAAGCTCTTCCGGAGACGACATCAGCCGCTCCTCGTCTCGCCCACGGGGGCCGGGCGCCTTCCCATGCGGGAGGATCCCCAGAACAGGATCACCGCGACCACCGCAAGGGCCAGTACGGCCCCCAGGGCCCCGGCCTTCTCCGCCCCGTAGTACCATGCCGCAATGAGAAGGGCGAGACAGGAAGCGACCAGGACCGGGCGGCTCCCTCGGGGAAGGCTATACCCGAGCCCCATCCCGCCCACCCCTCCGACCGTGAGCGCCGCCGTGTTGGGGCCCGCATTCATGGCCTCCAGCGTCGTGATGAACCCGAAGGGGATGGCCAGGAGCACGCAATAGGCCAGCTGCCGCTCGTACCAGTCGCGCCGGAGGTGGGGAGGAAGGGTCTCCTGAAGCCCCCAGAGAGAAAGGCCCACCACCGTCAACAGCCACACATCCAGGGGGAGGATGGCGAATTCCCCCAGGTCCCACAGCACGTTCGCGCTGAACAACAGCAAGACCAGGGACGCGAAAAGGAGGGCCACAAATCCGTTCAGGAGCCATGCCGGCCCACGGGGGTCTTTCAGCCTGGTCCCCAGGACACCCAACCCCAGAACCAGGACCCCATCCAGGATCCAGAGGATCGTCTCTCCGTCGGCTCCCAGGACCCGGTCCAGGAAGACGGAGAGAAAGAGGAAGGAGAGCGCCATCTGCAGGGCCGGGAGAACGGGATCCCTGCGGAAGGCCACCCCCATCATCACGACGGGGGTCAATAGACCCACCATCCCGGAGAGAATCCCCCCCAGGGTTCGGTCGGCCCAGGCGTTCTCCGAGTAGGCCACGGCCATGAGAAGCAGCACTGGCCCGGCAATCTGCAGGAAGTACCCCGCCGGTACCCAACGTCCGCCCCTGGGGACCCTCACCCCCAGAGACAGGACGAGCACGCCAACGACCCCAAGGGCCACGGACCGGCCAGCATACGCCATCTCGGGCCACGCCCAGGCCAGGAAGGTACCTCCGGCGATCATGAGGACCGCCCCGCCCGTAGCGGCCAGGAGATACTGGGACCATCGGCGGCTCTCTCCCAGGAGCGTTTCCTCCACCTCGCTCCGGAGCGCCTCCGCCAACGGGGAAGCGATGAGCCCCTGTCCCTCCCATCGGGAGAGGGCCTGAAGGACGACGTGCGAAGACCTGGACATGGAAGCCTCCTTGTGGAGCCCTTGGAGAACAAGGTTCTCCCTTTCCACTTCAACGGCAAGGAATGCCCATGGCCTCCTCCCGGATCTCCCCGTAGCTTCTCGGGGTCTCAAGCCGACTCCGCCGCCCGGAGATCGCGCCCGGCCGCCCCGGTGCGGCCTCCGGGGCAGACACCACAGCCAGGGAAGGGAGCCCCCCCATGTGGGATAAGAAGGGGAAGAAGACCATCGGCGACCGGGCGTTGAAGCCCGAAAGCCTCATGATGAGCTACGGCTACCGCCCGGACTGGTCCGAGGGGGCCGTGAAGGCCCCCATCTTCACCACGTCCACCTTCGTCTTCAAGAGCGCCGAAGACGGAAAGGCCTTCTTCGAGAAGGCCTACGGCCTCACGGAACGGCAGCCGGGAGAGGAGATCGGCCTGATCTACTCCCGTCTCAACAATCCGAGCCTGGAGATCCTGGAGGACCGCCTCACCCTCTGGGATGGCGCGGAATCCGCCGCCGTGTTCGGAAGCGGAATGGCCGCCATCTCCACCGCCGCCCTGACCTTCCTTCGCCCGGGGGACCTTCTGGTCTTCAGCGAGCCCTCCTACGGCGGCACGGAGTACCTCTTCCACAATGTGCTCCCCAACTATGGCATCGAGGTCCAGTGCTTCCGCTCCTCCAAGGGAGAGGAGGGGCTTCGGGAGACTCTGGCGGTCGGGGACAGGAAGAAGCGGCTCCGGATGATCTACGTGGAGACACCCTCCAACCCCACGAATGACCTGGTGGACATCCAGGCCTGCGCACGGGTCGCGAAGGAAATCTCCACCCCGGAAGGACGGGTGATCCTGGCCGTGGACAACACCTTCCTGGGTCCGGTCTTCCAGCAACCCCTCCGTCACGGGGCCGACCTGGTGATCTACTCCCTCACCAAGTACGTGGGAGGCCACTCCGATCTGATTGCCGGAGCGGTCCTGGGCTCGGCGGCAGATCTGGACATGGTGAAGGGCACCCGCACCTTCCTCGGGAACATAGCCGGACCGTTCACCGGTTTCCTCCTGATGCGGAGCCTGGAAACCTTGAAGGTGCGGATGGAGGCCGAGATGGCCAATGCCCAGAAGCTGGCGGACTTCCTCGCGGCGCATCCCAAGGTGGCACGGGTAAGCTACCTGGGGCACCTCAAGGATGGAGACCCGCGCCACGAAGTCTTCAAGCGCCACTGTACGGGCTCCGGTTCGATGATCGCCTTTGAGCTCCACGGGGGAGAGGCCGAGGCCTTCCGGTTCCTCAATGCCCTGAAGCTCATCAAGCTCGCCGTGAGCCTGGGAGGCACCGAATCCCTGGCCGAACACCCGGGAACCATGACCCACTCCGACATTTCCGCGGAGGAGCAGTTGAGGATCGGCATCACACCGGCCATGGCCAGGATCTCTGTCGGGCTGGAGGATCCCGACGACCTCATCGCCGACGTCACCCAGGCGTTGGCAAAGGTCTAGTTGGGGCCGGTCGCCGGAGGAGGTCCCCGACCCTCTCCGGAGCCGAGGCTACTGCCGGGTTGGTCGGGTGGGTAGGGCCACCCCGGCGTCGGAGAGGAGTGCGAGGAACCCTTCCTCCTCCAGAATCATGACCCCCAGCTCTTTTGCCTTCCCGAGCTTCGTCCCCGCGTCAGCACCCGCCACCACGTAGTCCGCCTGGGCGCTCACGGCCGACACCACCCGCCCCCCGGCTTTCTCCACAAGGGCTCTGGCCTGGGGACGCGAGAGGCGGTCCATCCTCCCCGTCAAGACGAACCTCTTCCCTTCCAGAACCCCTTCCACCTCCACCACCGGCGCCAGAAGGTCCATTCCCTTCCCCAGAACCGCGTCGATTGCCCTGCGGTTGTGCTCCTCATGCAGGAACTCGTGAATCAACTCCGACATCCTGGGCCCGATCCCCTCCACCCCTTCGAGAGTCTCCCGGTCGGCCTGCCGTATCGCATCGAGTGAACCGAAATGGAGAGCGAGGTTCCGGGCTACAGCCTCTCCCACCTCGGGAATCCCCAGCCCAAACAGGAAACGCCGGAGCTCCACCCTTTTCCGGCGTTGAGCGGCCTCCACCAGGTTCCGGGCCGACTTCTCGGCAAAGCCCGGAAGCTCCATGAGAGCTTCCGCCCGCAGTTCGAAAAGGTCCGCCAGCTCCTTCACCAACCCCCGATCCACCAGAAGAGCGGCCGTCTCCTCTCCCAACCCCTCGATGTCCAGGGCACCCCGGGCACCGAAGTGAACGATCCGGCCTTTCAGCTGCGCCGGGCATCCAAAGCGGTTCGGACAGACGGTGAAGGGGCCCCGGACCATCACTTCGGTGCCACAGGCCGGGCATGCGGCGGGCATCTCGAAGGGAGCGCGGCGGACCCGCTCCCCCTCCTCCACCCGCTCCACCACCTGGGGGATGACGTCCCCGGCCCTCTGGACCCTCACCAGGTCCCCCTCCCGAATGTCCTTCCGCAGGAGATCCTCCCGGTTGTGGAGGGAGGCCCGGGAAACCGTCACTCCCCCCACCTCCACGGGAAGAAGAAGGGCCACGGGGGTAAGGACCCCCGTGCGCCCCACGGAAACCGCTACCCGCTCGATGCGCGTCACCTCTTTCCGGGGCTCGAACTTGAAGGCCAGTGCCCATCGGGGGTGCCGGGACGTCCTCCCCATGCCCTCCCGCACCGCCAGGTCGTTCACCTTGACCACGATCCCATCGATCTCGTAGTCCAACTCGTCCCGGTCCCGCCAATAGGCCTTATGGTAGGCCAGGATCCCTTCCACACCCTCCACCACCTCCACGCGCTCGGGGGTTCTGAGCCCCCAATCTCTCAGGGCCTGGATCACCTCCCGGTCCTCCCGGAGCTCGGCTCCCTCCACCGCCAGGATGTCGTAGGCCAGGAGGTCCAGGGGACGCTGGGCCGTGACACGGGGGTCGAGCTGCCGTAGCGCTCCCGCGGCAGCATTCCGGGGATTGGCAAAGGGTTCGGATCCCTCCGCGACAAGCTTCTGGTTCAGGGCTTCGAAAGCGGAGAGGTACATGAGAACCTCTCCCCGGAGGGAGAGGAAGGAGGGCGCGGGGCGAACCTGGCTCCTCAGGCGAAGGGGAACGGAGGGAATGGTCCGGACGTTTTCCGTGACACCCTCCCCCTCCTCACCATTCCCCCGGGTTACGGCCCGGACAAGGACCCCGGCGTCGTAGACCAGCTCGAGGGAGGCCCCGTCCAGCTTCGGCTCCACCAGATACTGGACGGGCCCACCCACCGCCTTTCTTACCCGGTCGTCGAACCTTCTCAGCTCCGCCTCATCCTGCGTGGAGTCCAGGGAGAGCATGGGCGCAGCGTGTGGCAGATTGGGAAGGTCCTCCCGGGGCTCCGCCCCTACCCTTTGGGTCGGGGAGTCGGCTGTGACCAGTTGGGGAAAGGCCTCCTCCAGGGTCTTGAGCCGGCGATAGAGGTTGTCGTACTCACCGTCCGAGATCTCCGGACGGGCCTCCACGTAGTAGAGGTGGTTGTGGTGCCGGATGACCTCTCGGAGGGCCGCGACGGCCTCCTCGGCTCCTGAAGGACCCATGGATTGGGGGGGGGTGTCGGGGTCAATGCGCTCTCTGGCCAATGGAAGCTCCGTCATCGCGCTGAAATGGGGGAACCATTGAATCGTAACGCCCTTCAACCCGCTCCGGGAGGGTAGGTCAGGCAGGGGCCCCCGCCCCGTTTCGTGGGCCCCCTCTCCCGGAGTACATTCCCGGGATTCCCCGTCCACCATGGAGGGGCCAGGCGCCGGGCACCCGATCGGTCCGAAGAACCAACTCGCCGAAACAGGTGCTCGGCCCCTTCCCAGGAGCGCGGCAGGATGACCAACGGAGCTCAGGATCCCCAGCCCACCTTTCCCGAGAACCCCGCCGAAACCTCGGTGCCGCTGCTGGAGCCCATTGCAGCCCGGTGGAGCCCCCTGCGCTTCGACGAAAGGCGACGCATAGGCGAGGAAGACCTCCGAGCCCTCCTGGAGGCCGCCCGCTGGGCCCCGTCCTCCTGGGGGGAGGAGCCATGGCGCTTCCTGGTGGCGCGGCGGGAGGACTCGCATCGCCCCGCCCTGGAGGCGGCCCTTTCCCAGGGAAACGCCTACGCCCGGAGGGCTTCGGCTCTCATCGTCACCCTGGCGAAATCCACCTTCACCAGGAACGGTAAGGCGAACCGTTTCGCCGGCCACGACACGGGAGTGGCATTGGCAGCCCTCCTCATGGAAGCCACCCACCGGGGACTCATCACCCACCCCATGGGCGGGTTCGACGGGGCGGCACTCCGGGAGGCCTTCGGGATCCCGGAGGACTTCGAGCCCATGGCCGTGATCGCGGTGGGCTGGCACGACCCCGAGCTACAGGATGAGGACCTGGCCAAGAAGGAGGGTCGCCCCAGGGGCCGAAAGCCTCTCTCGGAGATCGCATTCGGCCCGGTTTTCGGGATGCCGCTGTTCCCCTGGTGACGACCGGGAGGGGCCCTCCCCGGTCCTTGTCGGAGGGGTCCCACCCGCGTGCCTCCAGGCCTTCCTCCTTGCCGGAATCCCGGCCGTGTGAAGAGATTGCATCCGGGCATCGTACTCCTGCTGACGAGTCAAGGACGGGAGCCGGATTGGGACCGGAGGTCGAGCGAGAGCTCATCCAGAAGTGCAAGGCCGGGGACTCCCGGTTCTATGAGCCTTTGGTGCGCGCCTATGAGAGACCGGGTCTACGGCTCGCCCTGGGGATGCTCGGGAACCCGGAAGACGCCCGTGACGCCCTGCAGAACGCCTTCGTGAAGGCATTCGAGGCCATCGCTCGGTTTGACCTCCGGCGCCCCTTCGGCCCCTGGTTCTTTCAGATCCTCCGGAACCAGTGCCGGGACCAGCTCAGGAGTCGAAAGGCCCGATTTCGATTGGAAGCGTTGGACGAGAGATTGGAGCTCAGGCCCGCGGACCCCGAGACGGGACCGGAGCGAAGGAGAGAGCGGGCGCAAGCCAGGGAAGTCCTTTGGGAGGCCCTGGAGAAGATCGGCGAGGAGCACCGAGAGATCCTGATATTGAAAGAGCTCCAGGGGTTCAGATATGGAGAGATCGCCGCCATACTGGAAATCCCCGAAGGAACGGTGGCGAGTCGTTTGTACCATGCCCGCCGGACGCTGAAGGAAGCGTTGGAAACCATGGGGGCTGCTTACCCGTGAGGAACGAGCGTTGGCTGACCGGGTGACCCACGAAGAGCTCATGCGCTACCTCGACGGCGAGGTGGGGCCCGAAGAGCGCGACCGCATCGAGCGGGCGATGGACTCCTCCACGGAGCTCCGCCGGGAGCTCCTGGTCTATCGAGCCATGAAAGACGATCTGCAAACCCTGAAGCTAACCGGGGGCGACCGTAACGGTTCCGTGTGGTATGCCGTGAACCGCCAACTCGCCCGTCCCCTGGGGTGGGTCCTTCTCATCGTCGGGTCGCTTGTCTGGGCCGCCTACGGGATCTTCCTGTTCGCCACCTCCTCAGCTTTCCTCCTGGAGAAGTTGGCCACGGGCGCCATCGGAATCGGCGTCCTCCTTCTCTTCGCCAGCGTCATCTGGGAGCGGTACCGAGAGTGGCTCTCCGACCCGTACCGGGACATCCAGCAATGATCGTAGCCACGACGCCCGACCTGCCTGGCTACCGGGTAGTGGAGGTCTTTGGGTTGGTGCGGGGAAACACGATCCGGGCACGGCACATCGGGGTGGATATCCTGGCCACGCTTCGGAACCTGGCGGGAGGTGAGGTAAGGGAATACACCAAGATGCTGGGCGAAGCCCGTGAGCAGGCCATCGACCGTATGCTCGAGGAAGCCGACGCACTCGGGGCAAACGCCGTTCTCGCCGTCCGGTTTCAAACGGCTGAAGTCATGAAAGGGGCGGCCGAGATGCTCTGCTACGGTACCGCGGTCCGGGTGGAACCCGCCTGACGACCCTCACCGTTCCGCCGGGGAAGTCCTTGTCTGATCTGATCCTTCTCCAACCTGACGTCCGGTCCCAGGCGGTTCTCCGAGCGGCCCTCGAGGACCATTTCCTCCTGAGCCGTTGCCAAACCTGGAGAGAGTTGGAGCGCAGCGCCCGTCGTTGCGATCCCCTGGGCTGTCTCCTGGACATCTTCGATCCTCGGCTCCCCATTCCCCTTTCGACGCTCCGGCGGTTTCGCAGGAAACACCCGTTCGTCGCGCTGATCATCGGATCCGATTTCACCGGGAAGGAGCTTGAGCTCTATCACCTCGGCCGTGCGAACGTGGACGGCGTCATCCGCCTCGAGGACAACCCCACGCCACGGGAGATCCGGAAGGAGATCAGGGGGGCATTGGCCTCTTCCCTGGCCGAGAGAGTGGTCCAGACCGTGACCCGGGATCTCCCCCCCCTCGCCCAGGAAGCCGTTCGGTGGGCCATTGAACATGCGGCGGACAGACCCCAGGTTTCGGACCTGGCTTCGGCCCTCGCGTTGAATCCCCGGTCCTTCCTCCGTGAAATGAAGACCATGGCGATGGCCCCACCCCGGACCCTTCTGCTATGGGGACGCCTCATCCATGCCAGCCACCTCCTGGAACGGCTGCACGAGACGGTGGAGGGCGTGGCCTTCGGCCTGGGGTACGCCAGCGGAGGTGCCCTGCGAAAGGCCCTGAAGCGGCATGTCGGCTGCAACCCCACCATCCTCCTGAAGCGGGGCGGGCTTGCCTGGACCCTGGAGGAATTCCGGCGCAAGGGCCTCCGCCGGGGCTCGGGTGGGAAGAACCGGTGGGCCCATGCCGGGAGTCCCCGATGGAGGATCTCGCCCTTCGCCCGACGGCCCTCCTGACCCATCGTCTCTTCTCGCGCCTGACACTCATCCTGGGCCCGGTGCTGTTCTCCGGTTGTGCAACGCTGCCCAGGGGAGGAGGTCTCTCTCTTCAGGAAGAGTTGGAGGCCATTATCTCGGCGCCTCCACTGGACCAGGTTCACTGGGGAATCCTCGTCGTGGACCCGGATCGAAGGGAGGTCCTTTTCGACCGGAATGCGAACGGGAAGTTCGTGCCGGCATCCAACATGAAGATCCTGTCCACCGCCACGGCGCTTTCCCTCCTCGGACCGGACCACAGGTACGAGACGGGATTCTGGAGTGTCGGGAGCCTGGACCGGTCCGTGGGTGTCCTCCAGGGAGACCTTGTCCTTCGAGCTTCCGGGGACCCCACCTTCTCCGACAGGTTCTACTCCTCCTGGGCCACCCCCCTGGACTCTTTGGCCGA
This sequence comes from Gemmatimonadales bacterium, assembly GCA_041309685.1. Taxonomy (GTDB): domain Bacteria; phylum Gemmatimonadota; class Gemmatimonadetes; order Longimicrobiales; family Gaopeijiaceae; genus JBFYZD01. The sequence continues at coordinate 51,720 of JBFYZD010000011.1, forward strand.
GGGGTTGTGGGCCGCCGGCGTGCGTTCCGTGTCCGGGTCTCTGATAGTGGATGTGAGCGCCTGGGATTCCACCACCGTCCCCGGGACCTGGATGGTGGCCAACCTGCCCGGAACCTCGGGAGCCACGGGAGGCGCCTTCGCCCTGGCGGAAGGAGAGTTGACGGTCGAAGTCTCGGGAGGGACCCACGCCGGGGTTCCGGCCCGGGTCCGGTGGTGGCCCGAGACCCCTGATCAGTTTCTCTCGGCTTCCTTCGTCACCGCCGAGGAGAGCCGGGGGGAGAGGCGCAGCGACTATCTCCCGGAGTCTCGACGCCTCCGGTTCGAAGGGACGATCCGACCCGGAGCGGTGGACACGATCCGGGTAAGCCAGCGAGACCCTGTTCGCCTGGCGGCCCATGGCCTCCTCATGGCCCTCGAGCGCAAGGGCATCCGGATCGATGGCGGACTCCGGATCTCCTGGGACCGGGGAGACCCCGTGGGATCTGGTAACTGTGTTACCGGGCCAGAGGAGGAGCT
>JBFYZD010000012.1:0-4110 GCA_041309685.1 Gemmatimonadales bacterium
CTCGGAGGCCTTCCTCCGCCTCCAAAGGGAGCTGCTGAACCAGATGGTGGGAGAGCAGCTCATCGTCCAGGCGGCGCTACGGGACACGACCATCATCGTCGAGGAGGCGGACCTGGAGGAGAGCATCACCCAGGACCTCCAGCAGAGGGCCCAGTCTTTCGGGGGCCAAGCGGCATTCCAGCAGGCTCTGGCGCAGCAGGGTTGGACCCCCGCAGCCTACCGCGAGTTCCTCCGGGGGCAGGCCCGGCAGCAACGGCTTTATTCCCTCTTCATGAGCAAGCGTGCGCGGGACCTGACCACGGTGGTGGTGGAAAGCTCCGAGATCGAGGCCTTCTTCGAAGCCCAACGGAACGCCATCGGCCAGCGTCCTCCCTCCGTCCGTTTCAAGCAGGTGGTGGTGGTGCCCACACCGTCGGACTCCTCCCTACAGGCGGCCCGCGCCGAGGTGGACCGGATCCGGCAGCTCGCGGTGGAAGGGGAGGACTTCGAGGAGCTTGCCCGGCGGTTCTCCCAGGACCCCGGGTCCGCCCCCAACGGCGGGGATCTGGGTTGGTTCCGGAGGGGGGACATGGTGCCGGCCTTTGAAGAGGTGGCCTTCAATCTCATCGCCGGGGCCATCAGCGAGCCGGTCCAGACTCCTTTCGGCCTCCACATCATCAAGGTCGATCGCCGCCGATCCGGGGAGGTACGAGCCCGGCACATCCTGGTCACGGCGGAGCCTTCCGCTGCCGACCAGGAGAGGGCCGCTGAGAGGGCCGCCGAGGTCAAGGCGAAGCTGGACGCAGGGGTCCCGATCGAGGAGCTTATTCGGGAATACGGGGACCCCGAGGCACCCGATTCCCTCGAATACCAGTTCGACCAGCTCAAGGAGCTGCCCCCGGGTTTCGCCGAGCCGCTCCTCCAGTCGCGGGAAGGGCAGATCATCGGCCCTATCGCGTACGAGGCCAGGGCGGGGCAGAGCCGATTCGCGGTGATCAAGGTTCTGGCGGTCCAGGAGGGGAGACCCTGGAGCCTGGAGGACACGGAGCTCCATGCCCAGATCCGCCAGCGAATCCAACAGGAGAAGCTGCAGGAGAGGATCCTGGAGGAGCTTCGTGCCAAGACCTACGTCCAGATCCGAATGTGAGGGTGGGCCCGCCCATGGGAGAGTCCCATCCGTCGGGGCCGGAGGTGCAGCGCATCGCCGTGACCCTGGGGGACCCCCGGGGGATCGGGCCCGAGGTCATGCCCAGGGCAGCTCAGCTCCTCCTGCCCGAGCTCCCGCGCGACACCCTCCTCTTCCTGGGCCCTGATGGCCTCGACCCCGGTGTGGCGCCGTACATCTCCGTGGGACCCTGGGACGGCACCGAGGCCGGCGCCGGAAGGGTGACCGCGGACGCCATTCGCCGGGGGGTGGAGTTGGCGCTGGAAGGATCGGCCGGAGCCCTCGTCACCGGCCCTTCCCACAAACCCGCCCTGCGGGCTGCGGGGTGGGATGTCCCGGGCCAGACCGAGATGCTCAAAGCGCTTACCGGAGTAGGGGTGGTGGGGATGCTCATGTGCGCCGAGACCACCGCTCCGGGTCCGCCCCTCCGGGTCCTCCTGGCCACGACGCATCTCCCCCTGAGGGACATCTTCCGGGAACTCACCCCTCACCTCCTGGCCACCCAGACCCGCCTCCTGCACAGAGCCCTGCGGCGGGACTGGAAGATGGAGGCGCCCCGTCTGGCTCTCTGTGCCCTGAACCCGCATGCCAGCGACGGTGGCCTCTTCGGCTCCGAGGAAGCGGAGATTTTCGAGCCCCTGGTGGCGAGGCTTCGGGAGGAGGGGCTCCACGTTGTGGGTCCGCTCCCGGCCGACACCGTCTTCCATCGGGCCCTCCAGGGGGAGCTGGATGCGGTGGTGGCCCCCTACCACGACGTGGGTATGGCGGCCTTCAAGAGCGTGGCTTTCGGACGCGGCGTCAACGTTACCCTGGGCCTCCCCTTCATCCGGACCTCCCCCGATCACGGAACGGCTTTCGACATCGCCGGCAGGGGGCGGGCCGATCCCGGATCGGCCCGGGAGGCCCTTCGCCTGGCGGCGCACCTCATGCGGAATCGCTTTGACACCCCAAGCGCCCGAGGGTAGCTTGGAACTGCCTGTTCTTCGCCGGTTTTCCTCCCCTGTCAGCCCGTGATCAAGCTTCTCAACGTCGCCAAGGTCTACCCCCGGACAGGATCCGCACTGGAAGGCATCAACCTCCACGTGCCGAAAGGCCAGTTCGTGTTCCTTACGGGTCACTCGGGCTCGGGAAAGACCACCACCCTGCGCCTGATCCACATGGCGGAGCAGCCCAGCAGCGGGGAGGTAAGGGTCAGCGGATTCTCCAGCGAGAAGACGTCCCGGCGTGAGGTCTGGAAGGTCCGCCGTAGGGTGGGCATCGTGTTCCAGGATTTCCGCCTCCTCCCCGGGCGAACCGCCCTGGACAACGTCGCTTTCGCCCTGGAGGTCACCGGCTCCCCCTCGAAGGAGGTCCGCCCTCGAGCGCAGAAGCTCCTCTCCCAGGTCGGGCTCGCCGCCAAGGCGAGCTCCCAGACCCACGAGCTTTCGGGTGGGGAGCAGCAGAGGGTAGCCGTCGCCCGAGCCCTGGCCAGCGATCCCCTGGTTCTGCTCGCGGACGAGCCCACCGGGAACCTCGACGAGCGGGCCACACGGGGCATCATGGAGCTCTTCTGGCAGATCAATGCGCTGGGGATGGCGGTCCTGATGGCCACCCACGACCTGGAACTCATCCGGAGCTACCCCCGGGCGAGGGTCCTGGAGCTGGACCACGGGCGCCTCGTGTACGACTCCCAGCCGTCGAACTAGGAGGGATTCCCCTCATGGGCCATGCGTTCAAGGAAGCGGCCTCCGCCTTTGGGCGAACTCCCCTCCTCACCACCCTTTCCGCTCTCATGGTGGGGCTGGCCCTCTTCGTCCTGGGCCTCTTCACCCTCGTCACCTACAACCTCCGATTGGCCCTGGCCACCATCGAGGAGCGAGTGGAGGTGGTGGCCTACCTCCGGGACGACACCCGGCCGGTGGACGTTGAGGCGGCCATGGAAACCCTCAGGACTCTCCCAGGAGTGGAGGGGGTGCGCCACCTGACCAAGGCCGAGGCCATGGAGCGGGCGCTCCGGGAGCTTCCGGAGATCGGGGAGGTGTCCGGAGACCTGGAGGTGAATCCCTTCCCCGCTTCCCTGGAGGTGCGCTTCCTCCCGGGAAGCCGAAACGCGGAAGCGGTGGAGAGGGTGGCGGCTTCGGCGGCGACCTTCCCCTTCGTGGAGGATGTCCGATACGGCCAGGAGTGGGTGGAGGGGCTATTCCGCCTGCGAAGGATCGGTGGCATCACAGCCCTCGTCCTGGGTAGCGCCTTCGCCGTGGTCGCTACCCTCATCATCGGTACCGCCATCCGGATCGCCATCATGGCCAGGAAGGACGAGATCTACATCATGGGGCTGGTGGGGGCCCGGGATTCACTCATCCGAAGGCCCTTCCTCCTGGAGGGGGCGTTCACCGGCCTCGCCGGAGGCCTGCTGGCGGCCGGGCTCACCTGGGGGAGCTATCAGGCCGTCTACCATCTCCTCTTCACCCTGGACTGGATTCCGGGACGCTGGGTCCTGGCGGGGCTGGGGGTGGGAGTCCTCTACGGGATCATGGCCAGCCACCTGGCGGTCCAGCGCTACCTCCGGGAGATTTGAGATATGGCCAGGCCAGCGCTCCTCGCCGCCTTCCTGGCCGGCTGCCTTCTGGTCCCGGCCCCCGCCGCGCCGCAGGATCCGGACCTCCAACGGCAGATCCTCGAGAGCCAGCGGCGTCTGGAGGCCATCCGGGAAGAGCGGGCCCGCCTGCAGGCAGAGATGGAGCAGGTCAGGAACCGGGTCCGGAACGCCTCGGTGGAGCTGAGGAACATCGAGCAGCAGCTGAGCGCCTCCCGCTCCGTCCTTACCGAGGTGGAGTTCCAGTCCGAGGTCACAGTCGGACAGGTCCAGGAAACCACCGCCGAGCTCCTCCGAACCCGGGAGGAGCTCCGGGAGGGGCAGGCGGTCCTCCACCGTCGCCTCCGGGACATCTACAAACGGGGCCCCCTGCATTCCCTTCGGGTGCTGC
>JBFYZD010000013.1:0-2605 GCA_041309685.1 Gemmatimonadales bacterium
TCCCCGGCAGGCCGGACCCCGCCGGCGGCTGCGGATCCTGGTGTTGGGGGGCACCAGCTTCATCGGCCCCCACCAGGTGCGTTACGCCCTGGACCGGGGCCACGAGGTGACCCTGTTCAACCGGGGGCAGACGAACACCCACCTCTTCCCCGAGGTGGAGAAGCTCCGGGGGGACCGCAACGGGGACCTGGAGTCCCTCAAGGGGCACAGGTGGGACGTGTGCATCGACAACTCCGCCTCGACGCCGGAGTGGGTGACGCTATCGGCGGAGCTCCTGAAAGACTCGGTGGGGCTCTACTTCTACGTCTCCTCCCGCTCGGCCTACGCCGACTACAGCACCGTTCCCATGACGGCGGCCCAGCCTACCTACACCTACCAGACGGCGGGCGTTCAGCCCGGGGCGGACAACCTGCCGTACGGCCTGAGGAAGGCGCTGTGCGAGCGTGAGGCCATGCGCTTCTTCGGGGAACGCGCCACCATCTTCCGGCCCGCCCTCATCATCGGCCCCGGGGACCTCACGGACCGGTTTACCTACTGGCCCGTGCGCATCCACCGGGGAGGGGAGGTCCTCTCCCCCGGGGACCCGTCCGATCCCTGCCAGATCATCGACGCCCGGGACCTGTCGGAGTGGATGATCCGCATTGCGGAGGAGGGGCAGACCGGGATCTACAACGCCCTGGGACCCGCCATCCCCCGCCCCATGGAGCAGCTCCTGTACGGAATCCGGGCCGTGACCACCGCCGAGGCAACCTTCACCTGGGTGCCGGCTGACTTCCTGGCGGAGCACCGGGTGCGGGCCTACTCGGACATGCCTGTGTGGCAGCCGCCCGGTCCGGGCAGGGAGGGGTTCGCCCGCTTCGACATCACCCCGGAGGTGGAGAAGGGCCTCACCTTCCGTCCCCTGGCGGTGACGACGGCGGACACCCTGGAGTACTACTTCTCCCGCCCGGAGGCGGAACAGGCGGAGCTTCGGGCGGGGTTGGATCCGGAAAGGGAAGCGGAGGTGCTGGCGGCCTGGCACGCCAGGGTGGGTTGAGGGGAGAGAGCCCGGCAACCGCCCCGGGAGGAGAAAGGGAGAGGGGCCCCGGAGTCTCGCTTCGGGGCCCCTGTCGTTGAATGGCCGCCGGGGCTAATCCTGGCCGCGGCGCAGCCGCACGTCCCCGCTCACGGTGTTGATGGAGAGCTCCGGCCCTCCCTGCCCGATGGTGCCCTTCAGGTTCAGCCCGATCCACCTCCCGCTTCGGCTCCTGACGGCCAGGTCGAAGTCCGAGTCGAAATCTCCCGAGAGGGAGTTGAAGGCCACCTCGGCGCTGAAGTCGGAGGGGAGCCAGAGAGTGATGTCTCCGCTCACGGTGTGGAAATCCATGTCCTCCTGCCCGGCCTCCCCCATCCGGAGTTCCAGATCTCCGCTCACGCTGGTGGCCCAGGCACGGCCGGTGGTGGACACCCGGACGGGGCCGCTCACCGTGGTGGCGGACACTTCGGAGCGCAGCCCCTCGGCTTCGATGCCTCCCGCGACCATGGCTCCCTCGAACCTCACTCCCGCGGGGACCCTGACCTCGTACTCCACCTCCACGTCGAGGCTCCGGTTCCGGTGCCGGCGGTCCTCGTCGTCCCTCCAGCTACGGTCAGGGTTGCAGCGGTCCTGCCCATGTTTCCAGGAGCCGTAGACGGCGCAGATCACGATCCGGTCCCCGGCTTCCGCGACCTCGATGGCCACCTCCTGGAAATCCCCCCGGTCCCCCCGCTTCCGGGCGACGACCTGAGCCTCCTCCCCCGTGGCCAACACGGCGCGGATCTCGCCGGTGATCCCCTGGACCTCCAGGATCTGCCCACGGGTCATCCGCTCGGCCCACCGGAAATCCTCCTGGCCGGAAAGGGGCTCTCCGGTGGAGAGGGTTCCCGACCCGACGACGAAAACGAGTCCCAACAGCTTCCTGACCATGGTCCTGGGCTCCGGTGCGTGGTTTGGCGATTCCGTCCGATGGCGATTTCCGTCCTACCTTGGATGGCGGTGGGTGGGGTTTTGTTGCGGGGGAAGGGCGCCGGAGTGATCCGGAGGAGATGGGGAGGGCGTGTCCACTTTTCCGGACGGTACTGTCCTGCCGGTGGGAGGGTAGAAGACGAAGAGAGGGGAATGTGGGCCCTTATTTCCGGTTTCCCGCTGGCATGTGTCTTGCGAAGTTCCGATCATGGGGGGTATCCAGGGTCCCTGCCCGCTGATCTGACCCCGGAGGTTCGAAATGAGACGCACATCAAGCTCGGTCCTGGGCCTGGCGTTCCTGGCCGGCAGCCTGGGATACCTGTTTGGCCCGGAAGGGCTGGGGGCCCAGGAGGGGCGGGATTTTCTCTTCGGAAGGCCCAACGCCACGCTGACCCTGAACCTGGGCTACGGCCTCCCCAGGGCCGGGAGCGACCTCTTTCAGGAGATCGACACCCTCCTGACCCTGGGGAAGGGCGACTACCGTGCCCCCGTCCTGGGCGGGAGCGTGGCGATCTTCCTGAACGAGAGGGTGGACCTCGCGCTGGATTTCTCCTTCTCCAGGTCGGAGAGCTGGTCGGAGTACGTGGATTGGGTTGAGGAGGTGGGAGGCGCCGAGGTCCC
>JBFYZD010000014.1:0-7750 GCA_041309685.1 Gemmatimonadales bacterium
GTCGCTTTGCCGCTGGCTTCCGGCCCCGGGAGCGCCCCCTGATCGCCCCGGGGGCCCTCGGTTCGTACTATTCCGGATCGAGTGTAGCCTCCTGCGGCCCCGCTCAGACCCGTGTTGCCGAGGATTGCATCATGAGGACCCGTCGCCACGCCCCCATCTCCGCCCCCTTCCTGGCTCTCCTCCTGGTCCTGGCACCCGTCGGCCCGGGGGGGGCTCAAACACTTCCCGCCGTCGATCCGGCAGCCGTGGATGCCATCTTCCAGGCGTTTGACAACACCCGGGGCCCCGGCTGCGCCGTCGGGGTAGGCCAGGCGGGTGCCATCCTTTTCGCCCGGGCCTACGGCATGGCGGACCTGGAACACGACGTGCCGAACACCCCAGAGACGGTCTTCGAGCCGGGATCGGTGTCCAAGCAGATCACGGCCACCGCCACCATCCTCCTGGCCCTGGAGGGGAAGCTTTCCCTGGACGACGACATCCGGAGGTACATCCCGGAGCTGCCCGACTACGGCGAGCCCGTGACCATACGCCACCTTCTGAACCACACCAGCGGCCTCAGGGATTGGGGATCGGTCGCCGGGATCGAGGGGTGGCCCCGGACCCGCCGGGCCCACACCCACACTCACGTTCTGGACATCCTCAGCCGCCAGAAGGCCCTGAACTACCGTCCCGGGGAGTACTACTCCTACACCAACTCCGGCTTCAACCTCCAGGCCATCCTCGTGGAGCGGGTAAGCGGAATCCCCTTCGCCCAGTTCTGCACGGAACGGATCTTCGAGCCCCTGGGCATGGCCCACACCCAGTGGCGTGACGATTTCACCCGGGTAGTGAAGGACCGCGCCATCGCCTACGGCGCCAACCCGGACGGGAGCTGGTCCATGCTCATGCCCTTCGAGGACGTGCATGGCAACGGGGGACTCCTCACCACGGTGGAAGACCTGCTCCGCTTCACCTGGAACCTGGATACGGGGGGGTTGGGGGGGGCCCGGTACATCGAGGAAATGCACCGGCAAGGGGTGCTGAGCTCAGGGCAAGTCATTTCCTACGCCAGCGGCCTGGAGATCGGCACCTACCGGGGGATCCCCGAGGTCCAGCACAGCGGCTCCACCGCCGGATACCGGGGGCACCTCGCCCGCTTCCCCGACCAGCGGATCGCCGTCGCGGTCATGTGCAACGCATCGTCCGGAAACGCCGGACGGCTTCTTCATCAGGTGGCGGACCTCTACCTGGGGGACGCGCTGGCGGAGGGGGCTCCCAGCCCCCCGGCAGGCGCCATCGAGCTCCCCCCACAGCGCCTCGAGGCCCTGGCGGGGGCCTACCGGGACACCCGGACGGGAGCCCTCGTGCGGATCACGGCGGGAAACGGGGCCCTCCGGGCCGGAGGGGCCACGGTGGTCCCCTTGAGCCAGACCCGCTTCGAGTCCCCCGGAGGGAGCACGGTCATCGAATTCGAGCGAGCCCCCCTCGCGGAAGGTCGTCCGGCGGCGATCCTGACCTCGCCCGGCTCCCCCAACGTTCGCATCGAGCCGGTCGGGGCCTTCGAGCCCAGCGCCGGCGAGTTGAGCGCGTACATCGGCACCTACCGCAGTGACGAGGCCGAAGCCACCTACACCGTCGCCGTTGAGAACGGAGAGTTGGTGTTGAAGGACCGTTGGGGGGAGGGAACCGACCTCCGGCCGCTGTACCCCGACGTCTTCAGCGGCGGGGGTGCCACATTCCTTTTCCGCCGGGAGGAGTCCGGGCGTGTCACGGAGTTGAGCTGGAGCGAAAGCCGGGTCTGGGACCTGCGCTTCCGGAGGCTCCAGTAATGGGGGGACGGCGGACATGTCTCCCAGGCGTTCTGTTGACCTTGGCCGCGGTGGCCCTCCACCCAGCGGGGGTCACGGCCAAGCAGTCGCCTCCGGGCGAAGAGCCCGCCGGGCTCCTGAAGGTCTTCCTGGACTGCCACCTCCTCTTGAGCTGCGACACGGACCACTTCCGACGGGAGATCACCTTCGTGAACTGGGTCCGGACCCGTGAAGACGCCCAGGTCCACGTCATCCTCACCTATACTCCATCGGCCTCCGGGAACGAGTACCGCTTCGACTTCATCGGCCTGGGGGGCTTCCAGGGGCAGGACGCCCACCTGACCTGGGGGTCCAGCAACGTCAACACCCGGGACGAGATCGTCAACGCCATCACCCGGACCATGGCCCTCGGCTTCGTTCCCTACGCCCAGCGCCTGGGCCTGGCCGAGCAGCTCAAGGTGGTCTTCGAGCAGGCGGGCGCAGTGCAGAGGGAACGGCAGACCCGGGCTCAAGGGAGTCCCGATGCGGACCCCTGGAGCTTCTGGACCTTCCGGATCAACACCAGGGCCGACATCAACGGGCAGGACAAGCGGAAGGTCCGGAACTTCAACGGTACCCTCTCGGCGGACCGGGTCACGGAAGCCCTCAAGGTGGAGCTCACCCTCACGGGGCGCTCGGACCGGACCGAGAGCCAGCTTTCCAGCGGCACCTGGGTCGTTTCGGACCGCACCAGCTGGAGCGCCACCGGAGTGGGGGTCCGGAGCCTCACCGGCCACTGGTCCCTGGGGGCCCAATTCGGGGGGGGGTCCTCCTCCACCGCCAACCGGAAGGTGGGGTACCGGATAGCGCCCGCCCTCGAGTGGAACCTCTTCCCTTACGCCGAGTCCACTCGTCGTCAGCTGATCCTGCTCTACCAGGCCGGGGCGGCATGGATCGATTGGGAGGAGGAGACGATCTACCAGAAGACCAGCCAGTTCGTTTACGACCACCGGTTTCGATCGGACCTCAACTTCCGCCAACCCTGGGGGAACGGGGGCGCCTCTCTACAGCTCGCGAGCCTACTGGACGACTTCGAGAAGTGGCAGCTCACCCTGGCCAGCACTATCACCATCCGCCTCTTTCGGGGGTTCTCCTTCAACGTCGGCGGGGACTACGACATCATCCGCAACCAGATCGGCTTGCGCCGGCGGAACCTCACGGACGAGGAGATCCTCACAGCCCGGCGGGAGCTTGAGACGGACAGCTCCTACAGCCTGAACTTCGGCTTCACCTACGATTTCGGCTCCATCTTCAACAACGTGGTGAACACCCGGTTTCCGCTGGACGTCAGGGGGGCGCTCTTCTGACCACTCCCGGGCATTTCGAGCTCCCCCTCCACCCCTCTCCTTGCCGGGGAGGCACCGCGTTCACCCCAGGACCCGGCCCATGACCTGGGACTGGATCATCGTGGGCTCGGGCTTCGGCGGAAGCGTGAGCGCGATGCGCCTGGCGGAGAAGGGCTACTCGGTCCTGGTCCTGGAGAAGGGGCGCCGGTGGGACCCCCAGGACTTCGCCCGGACCAATTGGAATCTCTCCCGGTGGCTCTGGATGCCCTCCCTTGGGTTCCGGGGAATCTTCAGGATCAGTTTCTTCAGGCACCTCACCGGCCTCAGTGGGGTGGGCGTTGGGGGCGGATCCCTGGTCTACGCCAACACCCTGCCCGCACCGAGGCCGGCCTTCTTCCAGGCCCCGGCCTGGAAGGACCTGGCCAACTGGGAGGAGGAGCTTCGTCCCCATTACGAAACGGCGCGACGAAGGCTCGGAGGGGTCGAATACCCCTACCGCACGGCGGCGGATCGTGCACTGGCCACCCTCGCCGAGGAGAAGGGTCGCACCTCCCACCTCCACCCGGCCCCCGTGGCCGTTTTCTTCGGAAAGCCAGGGGTGAGGGTACCGGACCCCTACCACGGGGGATTGGGACCTCCCCGCACAGGGTGCACCCTGTGCGGCGGATGTATGACGGGATGCCGGCACGGAGCCAAGAACTCGCTGGACTTCAACTACCTCTGGCTGGCGGAGCGCTCGGGGGTCAAGGTCGTGCCCGATACCGAGGTCACCTGGATCCGCCCGGCCGACGGGGAGGGCGGGGGCTACCAGGTCACAGCCCGGGAAAGGGTATCCCTCCTCAACCGCCGGACCCGGACCTTCCGGGCCAGGAACGTGATCCTGGCCGGGGGGGTCCTGGGGACCGTGGAGCTCCTCCTCCGGCTTCGGCGTCGGGAAGACGGCCTTCCGGGGCTCTCGGCCGCGGTGGGAGACCGGGTCCGGACCAACTCCGAGGCCCTCATTGGGGTCACCACCCGGCGCCGGGACCTGGACATGTCCGAGGGAGTGGCCATCACCTCCATCTTCCACCCCGACGACAGGTCCTCCCTGGAACCCGTCCGCTTCCCATCCGGATCAGGGGTCTTCCGTTTGATCTCCACCCCTCACGCCCCGGGCGCCCATGCCCTGGCCCGGGTCACGGCCGCCGTGAGGCGGGTTCTCCGTCACCCCATCCACGCCTTCCGAGCCTTGTTCGTGGGGAATTGGGCCAGGAGGACAGCCATCCTCATGTACATGTGCGCAGAGGAAGGCCACCTCCGACTGGAGCTGGGCAGGAAGCCATCCTCCCTCTTCCGGTTGGGGCTAGTCTCAGCCCCGGGGAAAGGCGCCCTCCCCACCGCCGCCCTCCCCGAGGCCACGGAGCTGGCGGAGCGGTTCGCCCGCGAGGTGGACGGGTTCCTGGGAAGCCTCCTGCCCGAGACCCTCTTCGGCATCCCCACCACGGCCCATATCTTGGGTGGTGCCTGCATGGGCCGGGACGAGCGGGAGGGGGTCATCGACCACCGGCACCGGGTCTTCGGTTACCCCGGGCTCTACGTCATGGACGGGTCGGCGGTAAGCGCGAACCCCGGTGTGAACCCGGCCCTGACCATCTCGGCGTTGGCCGAGCGGGCCATGACGTTCATTCCCGTGAAGAAATCGTTGGGGGGGAAGGAGGGGGAGGGGCTCGGGTGATTCCATCGGCTCCGGAGGGGGCAAATGAGTGAGACAGCGACCTGGGGTGTTCTCATCCTGGCCGTCCTCAACCTGGCGGCTCTTCTGGTCCTCCTTTTCCGGCCCCCGGAGACCTTTACCCGGGGGATTCACAAGGCCGTGGAGGAAGATCTCCGGGAGGGTCGAAAGGAGTCCGGCGAGGCCGCCCGGAATCTCCGGGAGGAGGTGACGGGTGGACTTGAGAAGCTCGGCAATTCCCTCTCCAACGCGCAGACGAACTCCGGAAAGCTGCAACAGGAACAGCTTTCAGCCTTCGCCGCCCAGCTGAAGGAGATGTCGGAATCCAACGCCCGGGCTCTCGAGCAGGTACGTTCCACCCTGGACACCCGGGTGAAGGAGCTCCAGGCACAGAACGAGGCGAAGCTGGAGGAGATGCGCAGGACCGTCGACGAAAAGCTCCAGGGGACGCTGGAGAAGCGCCTGGGAGAGTCCTTCAAGCTGGTGAGCGACCGGCTGGAAAAGGTGCAGAGGGGCCTCGGGGAGATGCAGGAGCTGGCCACCGGGGTAGGGGACCTGAAGCGGGTCCTCTCCAACGTGAAGACCAGGGGGACCTGGGCTGAGGTGCAACTCGGCGCCATCCTGGAGCAGTACCTGGCCCCGGGGCAGTACGACCGGAACGTCCGCACGAAGGAGGGATCGGGGGATGTCGTGGAGTTTGCCGTCCGGCTCCCCGGCCGCCCTGACGATCCCGACAGCACCGTCTGGCTCCCCATCGACTCCAAGTTCCCCCAGGAGGACTACCTCCGGCTTCAGGAGGCTGCGGAGCGGGGAGACGCGGAGGGGGTCCAGAAGGGCGCCGACGCCCTGGCCCGCACCCTCCGGGCCGAGGCCCAGAAGATCCAGGAGAAGTACCTCGACCCCCCGGGCACCACCGATTTCGGGATCATGTTCCTGGCCACCGAGGGGCTCTACGCGGAGGCCCTGCGCCAGCCGGGGCTGACGAGCGAGCTCCAGCAACGTCATCGCATCGTGGTAGCCGGCCCCACGACCCTGGCCGCCATCTTGAGCAGTCTGCGGATGGGCTTCCAGACCCTGGCGATCGAGAAGAGGGCGTCGGAGGTGTGGGAGGTCCTGGGGGCGGTGAAGACCGAGTTCGGGAAGTTCGGAGAGGTCCTGGCCAAGGTGAAGCAGCAGCTTCAAACCGCCGGCAGGACCATCGACCAGGCCGAGACCCGCACCCGGGCCATGGAGCGCAAGCTCCGCTCCGTGCAGCAGCTACCGGGCGAGGAGGCGGAGAGCCTTCTCTCCCTCCCCCCGGGTCCCGGCGGAGGGCCGCCAGGAGCCGACGCCAAGGATTAGCCGGTGAGGCGCTTCCGCCCTATCTTCCGGCCGATTGCGCCGGCCCCGTCGGGAACCCCCGGCGGCCCAGCGGAGCGCCACCTCTCACGACCAGCGATCAGGAGCCGACATGGACGAGCTGATCTATCTCGATAACGCCGCCACCAGCTTCCCCAAGCCCGACGTGATGCACGACACGGTCCGGGATTTCTACAAGGCCAACGGCGTCAATCCCGGCCGCACCGGGTGCGACATGGCCCTCAGGGCCGAGGAGATGATCAGCGACACCCGCAGGCGCCTTTCCGACTTCTTCAACCCCAGCCTGGTGGCCGCCGAAAGGAGGAAGGACCCGGATCGCCTGGTGTTCACCCTGAACGCCACCATGAGCCTGAACCTGATCATCAACGGCCGGGTGGGGCCTGGCGACCACGTAGTGACCACCCTATGCGAGCACAACTCCGTCATCCGCCCGGTGAACCACAAGGTCAGGGACGGTGGTGCCGAAGCCACCTTCCTGACCCCCGACGCGCAGGGTTACGTGGACCCGGAGGCGTTCCGGAAGGCCATCAGGAAGAACACGACCCTGGTCATCGTGAACCACGGCTCCAACGTCAGCGGGGTGGTGCAGGACGTGGGGGCCATCGGTGCCATCTGCCGGGAGGCCGGCGTGCCCCTGGCGGTGGACGCGGCCCAGACCGCCGGTGTCCTTCCCATCGACATGGCGGAAAGCCACATCAGCTTCCTCTCCTTCACCGGCCACAAGTGTCTCTTCGGGCCTCCCGGCACCGGTGGCATCTGCGTGGCCGACGATGCCGAGATCCGGTCCACGCTCGTGGGGGGCACCGGGGTTCGGAGCGCTCATCCCTACCACCTGGAGGAATACCCCTTCCGCCTGGAGGCCGGCACCCTGAATCTGGCTGGAATCGCGGGGTTGAACGCAGGGGTCCGTTGGATCCAGGATCGAGGAATCGACACTATCCACGCCCATGAGATGAAGCTCCTGGGCCTGCTCCAGGACGGACTGGAGGACATCAGGGGGATCACCCTGCACGGGACCACCAGCCTGGAGAAACGGGTGGCCACCCTCTCAGTCTCGGTAGGCGGTTACGACGCTTCCGACGTGGGGACCTTCCTGGACGTGGACCACAACATCCTCACCCGGACGGGGCTCCACTGCGCCCCCCGCATCCACGAGCACTACGGGACGGCTCCCCGGGGCACAATCCGCTTCTCCATCGGCCCCTTCAACACCGAGGAACACATCCGTTCCGCATTGGAAGCCGTCGGGGAGATCGCGGCACGGCGGAATTGATCCGGGGAGGGTCAAGGGACCCTCAGAGCGCCTCCCACCAGCTGTTTCCCAGGGGCGTGAGGTGGGCCAGGGAGAGGCCCGCCCGCTCCACGTAGCAGGAGTGGGCGTAGAGGTTTCCCCGCTCCAGGATCAGGTTCCCCATGGGCGCACCCAGCCCACCCACCAGGGTGCCGTAGACGCTGAACCACCCCCAGGTTCCGACGTTGTCGATTCTCCCCGCCACCACGATCCCATTCCAGTGCCAGAAGCTGAGGTCGGGGATGCGCAGTCTACCGGTGACGATGAGGACACCCCT
>JBFYZD010000015.1:0-7564 GCA_041309685.1 Gemmatimonadales bacterium
TCCGTGTTCACCCCCACCCTCAAGAAGGGGAGCGCCGAGCTCCTCATCCTCTCCCTCCTGGAGAACGAGGACCGCCACGGCTACGAGATCGCCAAGCTCATCGAGGAGCGGTCCGGCAGCCGGCTCCGCTTCCGGGCCTCCTCCCTCTACCCGGTCCTCTTCCGCATGGAGAAGCGCCACTGGATCCGGGGGCGCTGGGTGGAGAGGGAGGGGGAGCGTCGCCGGCGCTTCTACGCCCTCACGGCCAAGGGGCACGAGGCCCTGGCCCTCCAGAGAGTCACGTGGAGAGAGTTCACCCTGGCGGTTAACCTGGTGGTGGAGCCGAGCCATGCCTGACTGGAAGAAGCACATCAGGGACCACCTCCCCCTGGAGGGGTTCCGGGGAGAGGTCGAAGAGGAGCTGGTGGAGGAGCTGGCCTGCCACCTGGAGGACACCTGGCGGGACGCCCTCGCCCGGGGAGCCGGCGATGACGAGGCCACGGCGCGGGCTCTGGCGGAAATCGAGGACTGGGAGGCGCTGGCCCGGGACGCTCGGCGCACCCGCCGGAACGCGGCGGCACCGGCCGTGTCCCGGGCGGCGGAGCGCTCCGAGGAGAGGCTCCGGAAGCAGGGCGGGAAGTGGGTGTCCATGGCCAATGCCCTCCAGGAGCTTCGCTTCACCTTCCGTCGTCTGGGGAAGGCTCCGGGCTTCACCACCGTGACCCTCCTGACCCTGGCGGTTGGGCTGGGGTCCCTCGTCGCCATCTATGGCGTCGTGAAAGCCGTCCTCCTCGATCCCCTGCCCTATCCCGCCGCGGACCGGCTGGTGAGCGTCGGGAACGCGGCCCCCGGGATGGGAGAGGAGTACCTTCCCCAGTCCCTGGCCGTGAACGCCGTGTACGAGGATGACGCCCGGGTCTTCGACGAGGTGGGGGTATGGCGTCCCCAGACGGTCCCGGCCTTCCTGACCGAGACCCCCGAGGAGCTCTCGGCCATCGCCGTCACCGACGGAGCCCTCCGGGCCCTGGGGGTGCAGCCCTTCCTGGGGAGGGGATTCACGGCCTCGGATATCGACGCCGCCAATCCCGGGACGGTGATCCTTTCCCACCGCTTCTGGGTGGACCGCATGGGGTCCGACCCCGAGGTCCTGGGCCGGACCCTCCGCCTGGGGGCCTACCTCAACGAGATCGTCGGGGTGATGCCCGAGGGGTTCCGCTTCCTGGACCGGGACCCGGAGCTCTACCTCGCCCTGCAGTACGGCCGGGCCAACCTGACCGTGTCCAACTTCGTCTTCCCGGGGCTGGCCCGGCTGCGGGAAGGGGTCACCCTCCCCGAGGCTCTGGCCGACCTGACCCGCCTGATCCCCCTGGCGCCGGAGCGCTACCCCGGCGGGATGACGGTGGAGCTCCTCCGGGAGGCGAAGGGGGCCCCTGTCCTCCACTCCCTGAAAGACGACCTGGTGGGGCCGGTGGGGAAGATCCTCTGGGTGGTGCTGGGGGGTGTGGGGGTCATCCTCCTGGTGGCCCTGGCCAACGTGGCCAACCTCCTCCTGGTGAGGGGGGAGAGCCGGGAGCGGGCCATGGCCGTCCAGTCGGCCCTGGGCGCTCCCCGGGGGAGGGTGGCGGCCCAGCTCCTCTCGGAGAGCGTGGTGCTGAGCGTGCTGGGCGGAGTCCTGGGGACGGGGCTGGCCTGGGCGGGACTCCGGCTCCTCCGCACAGCCGGCCCCACCGAGCTGCCGCGCCTGCAGGAGATCGGCCTGGATGCCGGCGTGGTTCTCCCGGCTCTGGCCCTCTCCATCCTGGCCGGAGTGGGGCTGGGCCTCCTCCCGCTGGCGCGGGCCTGGCGCCTGGATCTGTCGGAAGGCCTCAAGGAGGGGGGGCGGGGGTTCGGGGGGAGCCGGGGGGGCAGCCGCACCCGCGACACGCTGGTGGTGGCCCAGCTGGCCCTGGCGCTGGTCCTACTGGTGGGCTCGGGTCTCATGATCCGGAGCTTCCTGGCCCTCGGTCGGATGAACCCCGGGTATGCGCATCCCGAGGAGCTCCTCACCTTCCGCCTCACCATCGGATCGGCCTCCGTCCAGGACCCGGCCGGGGTGCCGGCGGCCCACGAGCTTCTGGCCCGCCGCCTGGCGGAGATCCCCGGGGTCACCGCCGTGGGACTCTCCACCTCCACCCCCATGGACCACGCCCATGGCTTCGACCCAGTCTTCGTGGAGGACTTCCCTCTTCCCGAGGGACAGCAGGCCCGCATCCGCCGCTTCAAGTGGGTGGGGGGAGGCTACCACGAGGCCCTGGGGAACCCCGTGGTGGCGGGACGGGCCCTCACCTGGGCCGATATCCACAACCGGCTTCCGGTGGTCATGATCACCGAGGGGATGGCCCGGGAGTACTGGGGGGACCCGGCCCGGGCCGTGGGCCGGCGCATCGGCACGGGGCCCGGCCCCGGGGATTGGCGGGAGATCATCGGTGTGGTGGGGGACCAGTCCGACGACGGGCTCGAGAAGCCCCCGGTGGACATCGTCTACTGGCCCATGCTCCTGGAGCACTTCTGGGCGGAGCACAGGGGCGATGACCTCTTCGTGGCACGGACCATGGGCTACGTGGTGCGGAGCGGCCGCGTGGGGACCCCGGGCTTCCTCGACGAGGTGCGGGAGGTGGTCCGCGACGCCTATCCGGACCGCCCCTTGGGTAGCGTGGCCCTGCTGAAAGACGTGGAGCGGGCCTCGGTGGCCCGGACCTCCTTCACGCTGGTGATGCTGCTCATCGCCGCCCTGGTGGGCGTTCTGCTGGGGAGCGTCGGCATCTACGGAGTGTTCTCCTACGCCGTGGGTCAACGCGTGCGGGAGCTGGGTCTCCGCATGGCCATGGGCGCCCGGGCCGGCCAGGTGACCGCCATGGTCCTGAGGCAGGGCCTCGTCCTGGCCTTGCTGGGGGTGGGGCTGGGTTGGGCGGCGGCGTTGGGGGCGACCCGCGCCATGGAGAGCCTGCTCTTCGGCGTCAGGCCGGTGGACCCCCTGACCTATGGGGTGGTAGCGGTGGGATTGGTGGGGGTGTCGCTGCTGGCCACCTGGCTTCCGGCGCGCCGGGCGGCGGCGGTGGACCCGATGGCGGCGCTCAGGGCCGAGTAGAGGGGACTTCTCGCCGCTTGCTTCTTCACTCAATACGGACCTGTCTGCTCCAATACCACACAGGCCCTGAGGATCTCCCTTGCGCCCATCGGCGCATTCCTCCTATACTCCTTTCGTTTCCTAACATTTTCGTCTGAGCCCCTATTGGCCTCACGGCCTCCGGTCCGCCGGAGCGTGCCGGTACGGCCCTCGCCACCAACCAGGAGCAGAACATGACCCAGGAGCAGAAGAACCAGCAGAAGGTGTCCCCCGACCAGGGCGGAGCGCCCCAGGACCCCCAGGAGCATAAGCTCACCGACCAGGAGCTCGACCAGATGGCGGGGGGGAGGATGCCGCTGAGGCCGAAGGATCTCGGGACGCCGTGACGAGGTGACCACCTGCCCGGTGGCCGGCGCGCTCGATTTGTACCACCTCGGGCGCCGCCGGCTGCCGGCGCTGGGAATCGCGGCGGCCGTGGTGGGGGTTTTCCGGGTGGGGTGGATGGGAGCCCGGGGGGTACCGGGGGTCACTTCTTGGGCGGGGACCGCCCCCAACCATCGGCCCTGGGCGAAACAGCGCTTCGACGTTCGCGGCGTCCCCACCGTGCTGGCCCACGCCACTTCTTGGGAGGCCGGGGGGGACGGTGCCCTGGCGGTGGTGGAGACGATCGAGCCGGATCCTGAATGGCTCGGGGTACTGGATCGCGACCGACCAGTAGCCCGACGTGTCCTGGTTCCGAGTCTTCCGCCGCGAGGACCTGGGCTTTCTCGGGTCCTTCCGGGGGGAGGTCACCGCCAACACTGACGGAGTGACCTTCGCCCCGGGCATTCTGCCGGGGTTCGATGGACCGGCCTCCTTCGCCACCTACGACGACCAGGGGGTGAGCGTCTTCGCCTGGGACGAGATAGCCAGTGCGCTTGCCCTTCCCGCCTGAGCACGTAGATCCCCGCGCTCTGGTCGTAGACCAGCGTCCGCATCGAGGCCACCAGCCGGGCCGAACAGGGACGCCTGCTCCGCTACCGCGCCCGGCCCGGCGGCAATCTCTCGGCCGAATCGAGCGCATCCCCGTGGAGGGGGGAGCCCCTGACACCCGGATCGGTGGCCTGGGCGTCCCGGGCGCGGACCCGCCCCCACCTCGTCCACCGGGTCCCCTCCAGCCGACGACCCTACCTTTCCTCGCCCGCCGAGGCCACTCCAACAGTCGCCATTCTCAGTGCCGCAGGGCGTACTGTACCTTCAGGATGATTTGGGACCCATCCAGAACCCACCGGCTCCGCCGGTTCAGGCTTTCGGTGGCGGACCCCTCCCCGGGCAGCTGATCCACCACATTGTAGTTGTACACGAGAAAGAGGTCACCCAGGGGGTGAAAGGTCCAGCGGAGACGGGTGTTGGTCCCGATCTTCCGGGATTCGTCGTCGTACTGAACGAAGCTGGTGAGTTGGAGATCGGGGGAGAAGTTCGCCCTGGCCGTGAGGGCATACACCTGCTGGTCGAAGTCTCCGGCTTGCACCGCACCGATGTTTCTGGTGGCGTTCAGGTCGAAGACGATCAGCTCGGAGGGCCGTAGCTGCAGCCGCGCCTGGATCTGGTCCAGCTTCCCGTCATAGAAGTCCCCGAACCACCAGGTGATCTGTCCGCTGACCTTGCGTTTGGCGGCCATGGCCCATTCCAGGCGGTAGCGCACGAAGTGGTAGGAGCCGGGGTCGATGACAACGCCATCGGCGATCTCAAAGGGCTCCACCAGCCGTTCCCCTTCGGGGTTGGCGTTGAACTCGACCCGATCGCCACTCTCCAGGCGCCAGTTGATGGGGGCAAAGAAGAGCCGGTAACTCTCCCACCTTCCGTCGAGGCCCCATACCAGGGTGGGATTGACCTCGTAATACATGTATCGCATCCAGGGCAGGGCCTCGGCGTAGTGCCTGTAGTTGGCGCCGCCCGACAGCTTGTGGATCCCCCGCCGCGGGACGAACCCCATGGCCGGGTCAAAATCCTCGCCGATCCGAAGGTAGGTCAGGGCAATGTCCCAGACGTCGTTGGGGTAGTCGATCTTCCCCCCGAACGCCGTCTTGTCCCCCGACAACCCCTCCCGGTCGGTGACCATGCCCCAGGCGCCCAGGATGAAGTTCTTGCTCCCCCTGAAGCGAGAGGTCTGGTAGGTGGCATCCACCCCCGCCAGGTAGCTCCCCTCGGCACCGGATGGATCACCGAAGGTAGCGAGGGCGCCAATGGTGGACTCTTCCAGGACGTTCCGCTTCAACCGGAAGGCACCCATGGTGGCAGCCGGGACCAACTCCGGCGCGTTGCCCGTCCGGGTAACCAGCCCACTAAAGCTCGTGCTCCCCGCCTTTCCGCTGATCTTCCCCCCCACGTCCAGGGGCACCGCCTTCCCTGCCACCAACCCGATCCGCCGGGAGAAGAAGGGGACTACGTCGGAGCTTTGAGAGGAGCTGAGGCCGACGCCGAAATCGAACACGTCGGAGCCCTCCAGGAAGAAGGTCCGCTTTTCCGGGAAGAAGAGGGGGAAGCGGGTAAGATTGGTCCTCCTGGTATCCACCTCCGTTTCGGCAAAGTCCGTGTTGAGCGTGGCCATCGCCGTGGTGTTGTCGCCGAGGCGCTGGAACACGTCGAGGCTCGGCTCGGAGCTCCCCTTCCACGGTTCGTTCCCGGAGGGTTTTTCGGCTCCCACCACACCGGCCGGGCGCACCGTGAGCCCTCTTCCCGTGTCGAAGGAGGGGAGGTCGGTCAGATACCCGGCCCGAACGGTCTGAGCGATCTTCGCATCCCGGAAAGGGCTGGCCCAGCGGCTGACCTCCTGGAGGCGCTCGATCCGCCTTTCGACATTGAACCCCCACCGGTCCAGGGTCCCGTCGAAGGTGAGGCTCTGGAGAGGAATCCGGATCTCCGCGGACCATCCCTCCGCGTTCCTGGCCGTCGCGGCTTCCCACACGGCATCCCACTGGCTGTCCTCACCTTCTCCCCGGCGGGCCACCAGGGCGTCGTAGCGGGCCCCGCCCGGGTTCAGGGCAAAGATGTACCCGGTGCGGCCATCCAGGAACGGATCCAGGACAACCTTGACATAGTCCTCCGACCTCAGGCTGGGGTCCCGTACCTTCGACGTGCTTACGATCCCGTTCGGATCCGGGTCGAAGGCCTGGACACCGATGACCAGGTACCGGGCATTGGCCAGGATCCGGATCCTGGTTCGACCCGTGGGATCGCCTCCTTCCACTGGTTCGATCATGGTGAGGTTCTCGATGGTCGGTCCGCTGCTCCAGACCGGCTCGGAAAGGACCCCGTCCAGGTCGAGCTCACCGTTCAAGGTTCCCGCAGAAACGGATGGGCGCTCGGGGTCGACCCCCTGGGCGTGGGCCCCAACGGTTCCTGCCCCCGCAATCGGCTCGAGGAACAGGCCCACAATGGGAAGCAGGAGGAAGAACAGGCCGCACGCCACCGGCCCGCCAAGGGCGGAGGGCCAGGGTCGGGAGGGTTGAGTGATTGGGGTCGGACGCATGGGGTGGAGAACTCCAAGGTTGGGCTTGGGGCCGGAGGTCGGGCCAAGGATAAAAGAACTGGGCTAGGCATCATAGGGGCAGCGTGCCCTTGGGAGGGAAGGGGATTTCAAGGCCCCTTGCGGCCCTTCCACCGAATCGGTCTTGATGAGATCTGCCCGTCGTTGGATGATTTCGGGGATCCAGCGCTTGGCTCCAGCCGCGGTATTGGCCGAGTCGGGGCGCCGGCGCAGCCCCACCAGATCGCCGGTCTCCTGCAGGAACGCCACCAGGGGATGATGGCTGGGCCGGAAGAGGAACCACGACCGCCCCGCAGCGCCGTCCAGACCTCGACCAGGAGGGAGGGACGGTAGTGGCCTGGCAGCGACCGGGCACGGGCATCGAGCCAGCGGCCCACCTCGAGGGTGTCTCAAAGGCGGCGCAGGAGAACAAGCCCCGAGCCGTCGGTCAGGTTCTGGGCCCCGGTCGGAGCCGAAGGGGGCAGGAGCGACCTCGCACATGAGGCGGCGGGGAATAGGCTCGGTCTTCACCGTCTGGGTGATCTCTGTTGTGGGGCGTCTCGTTGGCGCGAAACCCCCGCACCCTGGGGATCCCAGACAGGTTCTTTCTGTCCAGTTCACGGCCTCAGTGCAGGATCCGGGTTGAAGTCCCGGGGGCCCATACGGGGTCGGGGGACACGGGCGCACTCCACGAGGGCTCCTCCTGCCATGGGAGAGCCCCCCTCCCCTTCATCTTCCCCCGGGGGGCTCCCGATCGGTGCCCCGCTTTCCCGGGAGCACATGCACCATGCATTTTGCATGGATGACGACCAAGACCATCTCTCTGAAGATCGAGGCGTACGAGCGCCTTCGGCGGGCCCGGCGAAGCCCCCAGGAGTCGTTCTCGGAGGTGGTGATGCGGGCCCGGTGGCTCGAGGTGGGGATGACCGCCAGGGAGTTCCTGGAGTGGTACACAGCCTCGGGCGCCCGCC
>JBFYZD010000016.1:0-3224 GCA_041309685.1 Gemmatimonadales bacterium
CCTCCAGAGCGTGAGAGCCAAACGCCTGGGGGTCTTTCCCTTCTTCTGCATGGTGGACCGGCGCAAGGCCCTGCACCGGACCACGGCGGACCTGGCCGCGGAGATCCCCGTTCCCTTCCTCCGCACCGAGATCCCCTATTCCAGCCAGGTGGAGCAGATGGGCGTCCATCGGGCCCCCATCCATACCTTCGCCAGGAGCTCCACCGGGGCGGACGCCTACGCCACGCTGTGGCGGGAGGTCCGGCGCTGGCTCAGGGACGGGCGGGGGTACTACACCAGGGGGTGAAGCCCCAGGGCGTCCAGGAACCGGGTGAACTTCCCGGTCCTGGACGGCTCCGCGGAGGGAGCCATCTCCCGGATCCGGTCCGCCAGGAGGCGATGCGCCTCCTCCCGGGGGCTCTCGATCTCCACCTCGTGGACCACCTCCCCGCCGGGAAGCACGGTCCGGTCCAGCTCCACCCTTCCCTCGGGCCCCAGCTCCACCACGCAACGCAGGTTCCGCATCCAGCCCAGGCGGCGGAGGCGGAGGATCCCCAGCGAAAGGAAGTGGCCACGGAACGCCTCGGGAAGGTCCCGCTCCACCGAGACGTACCGGCGGGGCCGGGGAAAGAGCGCAGGCCCCATGTCCCTCAGGGAAGCCTCCACCTCCAGCATCTCCCGCATCTCCCCCCTCCACCCCACGGGAATCTTCAGGGTAGCCACCGCCCCCCTTCCCGCCTCGAAGCGAACCCTGAAGTAGCCCAGATCCTCCCGAAGACGGTCCGGGTCGTGGAGGTAGACGTTGAGCTGGTCCCGCCGCTCCAGGACCTTTCCGCCCTCCCGGATCCGGAGGTAGTCCTCCGCCGAGAGGGTGAGCTTGGTCTCCTTCTCCACGTGGGCCATGGTCCGGCTCCTCACGCCGCCAGCCTCCAGATCTGGGCCACCAGGAAGGTCACCCCCACCCCCAGGGCCAGGGGAAGGAGGGCCGACACGGCCGTCCATTTCCAGCTCCGGGTCTCCTGGTAGATGGTGTAGAGTGTGGTGGAGCAGGGGTTATGAAGGAGGCTGAAGAGCATGAGGTTCAGCCCCGTGAGCGTCGTCCAACCCGCCGCCCGCAGGAGCTCGCCGGTGCCGGCGGTGCCCGGATCGAACATGACCCCGGCGCCCTCCCCCGCACCCGCCATCCCCGCGGCCTGGACCGTGAGCATGAGCACCGTGGGAATGACGATCTCGTTGGCGGGAATGGCCACCACGTAGGCCAGGAGGATCACCCCGTTCAGCCCCAGCAGCAGGCCGAAGGGGTCCATCCACCCCACCAGCAGCTCCGCCAGGCTCCCCCCTCCCAACGAGACGTTCGAAACCAGCCAGATCAGCGCACCGGCGGGGAGCGCGAACACCACGGCGCGCCAGAGCACGATGAGGGTCCGGTCGATGAGGGAGGTGTAGAGGGTCTGGAGCACCTGGGGGGGCCGGTAGGGAGGGAGCTCCAGGCTGAAGGTGGTGGCCTCCCCCTTCAGGAGGGTCCGGGAAAGGAACCAGGAGGTGAGGAACATGAAGGCGATGCCCAGGAGGGCCACCCCCACCACCGCCGCCGCCGAGAGCGCGCCCGCCAGGTGGGCCGGCGCCAGCGCCCCCAGGAAGATGGAGGCGATGAGGATCTGGGTGGGCCAGCGCCCGTTGCAGAGCGAGAAGTTGTTGGTGACGATGGCGATGAGGCGCTCCCGGGGGGAGTCGATGATCCGGGTAGCCACCACGCCGGCGGCGTTGCACCCGAACCCCATGCTCATGGTCAGGGCCTGCTTCCCGTGGGCCCCGGCCTTCCGGAAGAGGGAGTCCAGGTTGAACGCCACCCGGGGCAGGTAGCCGAAATCCTCCAGCAGGGTGAAGAGAGGGAAGAAGATGGCCATGGGGGGGAGCATCACGCTCACCACCCAGGCGGTAGCCAGGTACATCCCGTCGAAGAGGAGACCGCTCAGCCACCAGGGAAAGGAAAGGCTCTCCCCCATTCCCTTCAGGAAGGAGTGGACGTGGTCCACAAGCACGGAGGAGAGGAAAGCCGAGGGGACGTTGGCTCCTTCGATGGTGAGCCAGAAGACCGTCGCCAGGATGGCCAGCATCAGGGGGAAGCCGAAGGTCCGGCTGGTGAGGAGCCGGTCCAGCGTCCGGTCGAAGCTGAACCGGGCCTTTTCCAGGCCTCCCGCCAGGGAGGCCCCGGCGATCTCCTGGGCGGCCAGGTAGAGGCTCTCCATGAGGCGGTCGTGGAAGTCCGGAGCCAGGGTCCACCGCAGGGAGGTGGCCAACGCCAACACGGCCTCTCCGTTCCGTTCGTTCGGGGCGCCCTCCTCCCCACCATGGGTTCTGGAGGAGGGGGCGTTCCCCGGTCCCACGGCGCCCCCCTCCATCTCCCCCATCTCCCCCCTCCGCACGGCCGCCACCACGGTGTCGTCGGCGTTCAGGAGCCGGAGGGCCACCCAGCGGGCGTTGGGAATCCCCGGGAAGGCCTCTCGCACCGCCGGGGCCAGCTCGGCCAAGGCCGCCTCCACGTCGGGGGGGAGAGCCTGGAGACGGTGGGGGCGGGTTTCCACCTCCCCCTCCGCCACCCCCCGGATCGCCCGGAGGAGCTTCTGGATCCCCTCCCTCTCCCGGGCCACGGTGGGGATCACCGGGACCCCCAGGCGACGGGCCAGGGCATCGGCGTCCACCAGGACGCCATGGCGCCGGGCCTCGTCGGTGAGGTTCAGGCACACCACCACCCGGTCGGTGATCTCGAGGATCTGAAGGACCAGGTTCAGGTTCCGCTCCAGGCGGGTGGCGTCCACCACCACCACCGTCACGTCGGGGCGCCCGAAGAGGATGAAGTCCCGGGCCACCTCCTCGTCGGTGCTCCCGGCCTGGAGGGAATAGGTGCCCGGCAGGTCCACCACCTTCACCCGCTTCCCCTCGTAGGCGAAGACCCCCTCGGCCCTCGTCACGGTCTTCCCCGGCCAGTTCCCCGTGTGCTGGCGAAGGCCGGTCAGCGCATTGAAGACCGTGCTCTTCCCCGTGTTGGGGTTCCCCGCCAGGGCCACCAGGAGGTCCCAGCGGTCGCTCTTGAGCCCGAGCTGGATCAGGTCGTCCCCCCGGGGGCGGCCACCCCTTCGCAGCGGCACGGCGGTCGCGGGCACCCTCAGGCCTCCACCGGCTCAGGGGTGAGGGGGTCCACGGATCCCCGGGGCCCCCCGGGGCGGGAGCCATCGGCCCGGCCT
>JBFYZD010000017.1:0-6805 GCA_041309685.1 Gemmatimonadales bacterium
CCGGTGCGCTACTTCGAAGGGGTGCCCTCGCCGAACAAGTACGCCGACAAGGTGAACTTCATCATCTTCCGGGAGAACACCGAGGACGTCTACGCCGGCCACGACTTCGAGAAGGGGAGCGAGACGGCGCTGGCCATCATCGACCTCATCAAGCAGAAGACCGGCCGCCAGATCCGCCTCGACTCCGGGATCGGCGTGAAGCCCATCAGCGTGTTCGGCACCGAGCGCATCGTGCGCAAGGCGCTCCAGTGGGCCAAGGACCAGGGGCTCCCCTCGGTGACGATCGTGCACAAGGGCAACATCATGAAGTTCACCGAGGGCTCCTTCACCAAGTGGGGCTACGAGTTGGCGGAGCGGGAGTTCGGGGACGTCATCGTCACCGAGAAGAAGCTCTGGGACGAGCTGGACGGGAAGATGCCCGCGGGCAAGATCCTGGTGAAGGACCGCATCGCCGACTCCATCTTCCAGCAGATCCAGACCCGGCCGGACGAGTACACGGTCCTGGTCCTGCCCAATCTGAACGGGGACTACCTCTCCGACGCGGCCGCCGCCCTGGTGGGCGGGCTGGGCCTCGGCCCCGGCGCGAACATGAGCGACGACGTGGCGCTCTTCGAGGCCACCCACGGCACGGCGCCCAAGTACACCGGGCTGGACAAGGTGAACCCCGGGAGCCTGATCCTCTCGGCGGTGATGATGCTGAACCACATGAAGTGGAACGAGGCCGCCGACCTCGTGGTCAAGGGAGTCAGCCAGTCCATCAAGGACGGGCACGTGACCTACGACCTGGCCCGCCTCATGAAGGCCGAGGGGCGCAAGGACGTCACCGAGGTCTCGTGCTCTGGGTTCGGGAAGGCGATCGTGGCGAGGATGTAGGGCTCGGGCCCGCCGGCGGGCGCGCCGAGGCTGGCAAGCCGGCCGGGCGGTCCCGGGCGGCGAAACCGGGAAGCAGGGAGGAGCGGGGGTGGTCCGGGAGGGCCGCCCCCGTTCGCCGTTCTTGTCATTCTCGCGGTTTCTCCGGTAGTATGGACGCACACTCATCGACATTGGCGCCCGCCTTCGACTCAGGCTGGGAGGTCCCCTTGGTCAACCCGGTCGCACGGCTGAACGGCTTGTTCGGGGAGCGCTACCGCTTCCTGCGGGAGATCGGGCGGGGCAGGCTCGGGGTCGTCCTCCTGGCGGAGGACCTCAAGTTCGGCCGGCCCGTGGCCGTGAAGGCGCTCTGGGCCGAGGAGGCGGGTAGGAAAGCCGCCCAGCAGTTCCTCCTGGAGATCGGGATCGCGGCCCGCCTTTCCCACCCCCATATCCTGCCGGTCCTCGATTCCGGCGAGCGGGAGGGCGTGGCGTTCTTCGTGATGCCCTTCGCGGAGGGGGGGGCCCTGAGGGAACGCCTGGAGCGGGGGGGACCTCTTCCGGTTCCGGACGCGGTGGGCATCGCCTCGGAGCTCCTGGAGGCGCTCCGGTGCGCCCACGCCCACGGAGTGGTCCACCTGGACGTCAAGCCCGAGAACGTCCTCCTTTCCCAGGAGCATGCCCTCCTGGCCGACTTCGGGGTGGCGCGGGTGGCGGGGAAGGGGGACCCCGGGTGGAAGAAGGGAGACGGATGCGTGGTCGGTTCGGTCCTCTACATGTGCCCCGTCCATGCCTCGGGGCGAAGCGCGCACGATCCCCGCTCCGACCTCTACTCCCTGGGTTGCGTCCTCTATGAGATGCTCTCGGGGGAGCCGCCTTTTCGTGGGCCTACCCCGGCAGTGATCCTGAGGAAACACCAGAGCGAGACACCGTTTCCCCTGACCACCCGCAGCACGGTGTCCCGGGAGTTGGACCGGGTGGTGCGTACGGCGTTGGAGAAGGAAGCGGCCGACCGATTTCAGGATGCCGGGTCCTTCCTGACGGCTCTGCGGGCGGCGGCTGCGCCCACCTCCCCCGCCTCGGAGGAATCCGCGGTCCGGTGCGGAAGGCGGCAGGAGGGCACCCCCGGAAACGGTCATCCCATCACGGTCTGGATCGTGGAGGACTCCGCGGATATTCGGGCTGATGTGCAGGGGCTCGTCCAACGTGGGGAAGGGATGGTCTGCCCCATGGCTTTCGAGTCCGGGGAGGCTTTCCTGGAAGCCTTGAAGAGCCACTGGGCCCCGGACGTGGTGATCATGGACATAGGGCTCCCCGGCATGAGCGGGATCGAAACCACCTCCCGCCTGAAGCGCTCCTGGCCGGGCACGGAAGTGGTGATGTTCACGGTCCACGAGGACTTCGACCGCATCTTTCAGGCCTTCCAGGCCGGAGCCGTATCCTATCTGGACAAGACCGCGTCCGACGAGGAGATCCTCCGGGCCGTTCGGGAGGCGGGGAAGAGAGGGTCCGTCCTGACCCCCCCCATCGCCCGGCGCTTCCTCTCCCTGTTCAAGCAGTTCCAGAGCGCCGCCGGTGCCTACCAGCTTTCCCCGGAGGACGTGGATCTCCTCTCGGGGCTGGTGGGAGGGAAGAGGATGGAGGAGATCGGGGAGCACCTGGGGCTGAATCCCTCCGCGTTGGAGTCCCGCCTGAGCCTGGTCCACGCGAAGCTGCATGCCAACCGGGACCTTCCCCTGAAATGACCCCCCGGGACCCGGCCCTTCGGCTGGATGACCGCTTCACGCACCTGGTGTGCATGGCCGAGGCGGTTCTGCTGGTGGGGGACGACGACAGCCTGCTCCTGGAATCCCCTCTGGTTGGGGACGTCGTTCGCCTGGTGGACGGGCGCCGCACCGCCCCGGCCATCGCCCAGGACCTTGCCGAGGCCCACCGCCCGGAGCTGGTTCATTTCGTCCTCCTGAGGATGGAGCGTGAGGGGTTGCTGCGTCCCGTCCCGGCGGAGGAAGGAGACCCCCCGGAAACGCTGCTTCCCGATGAGGTCGAAGAGGCTACGAGGTGCCTGGCGGGCCGGTTGCGGGACGCCTGGAGGAATCGAGGGAGCAGAGGTGCGGTCCCTCTGGCCCTGGAGGGGGGCAGTGCGGCCGGGCGGATCGTGGTGTTGACGGACGACTACCTTGGTCCGGAGCTCGCGGGTCTGCCGGGGGCTTCGGTCCCCGGCGGAGAGCCCTGCCTTCTGGCCCGGTTGGGGTCCAGGCGGGTGTGGGTCGGGCCCTGGCTCTGTCCCGGGAAAACGCCCTGTGTCTTCTGTCTCCAGGAGCGGCTGCGCGTCAACCTCATGGCCCGGGCGTTCCTCCATGAGCCCGCGGGCGGACGGCCCGCCGGAGGGGTAAGGATCGAGCGCCTGGACCGGGATTACCCGACGGCCGCTTACCTGCGCCTGGGAGCGGCCCTTCTCGGGGAGGAGAATGCCGTCGGAGACCCCGGAAGCCTCCGGGTCCTGTCGGTGAGCGAAGGGGCCGGGGAGGTCCACGCCGTGTTCCGGCTTCCGCAGTGCCCGGCGTGCGGGGACCCGACCCTCGGACCACCGGGAGCGAGGATCCGCCTTCGGTCGATTCCCTGCCCCTCCCGGACGGGGAGCGGATACCGCGCGAAGGAGCCGGAGGAGACTCTCCGCGCCCTGGAGCCGATGGTGAGCCCCCTCACCGGCGTCATCCGCTACGTGCGGAAGGTGCCGGTGGCGGGCGCGGAGCAGGTTCACGTCTACACGGCGAGCCACGCCCACTCCTATGCCGCCTCCAGCCTCCGGACCCTGCGCTCGGACCGACGGGATCACAGCGGCGGGAAGGGGATGGCGGACCTGGACGCCCGGGTGAGCGCCCTGTGCGAGTCGGTGGAGAGGTTCTCCAGCGTCCACCGGGGCACGGAGGAGATCAGGATGGGCCGGTTGTCGGCCCTGGGGCCCGAGGCGATCCACCCCAACGAGCTTCTCCTTTTCAGTCAGGCCCAGTACCAGGGCCGGGACTCCTGGAACGGGGAGCACCGGGGGGGACTCCAGTGGGTGCCGGAACCCTATCGGGACGAACCCATGGAGTGGTCACCCGCCCAATCCCTCGTTTCAGCTGAAACGCGCTGGGTGCCCAGCGCCGCCGTTTACCTCGGCTTCACCGGTGAGGGGCGACGGTTCTGCCGGGGGGACTCCAACGGCCTGGCCAGCGGGAACACGTTGGAGGAAGCCGTCCTCCAGGGATTCCTGGAGCTGGTGGAGCGGGACGGGGTGGCGCTGTGGTGGTACAACCGGGCGCGGCGCCCCGCCGTGGCGATGGGGAGCTTCCCCGATCCCCGGGTGGGGGAGGCGTGCGCCCTCTATGAGCGGTTGGGTCGCGGTCTCTGGGCGCTGGACCTGACCTCCGACCTGGGGATACCCACCTTCGTGGCGCTCTCGGCCCGGAGCGCCCCCGGCGCCCAGGACATCATCTTCGGGTTCGGAGCCCACCTGGACCCCCAGATCGCCCTGCTCCGGGCGCTGGCGGAGCTGAACCAGATGCTCCCCACCATCGAGCGTTCTCCCGAGGAGCGCAGGCGCCAGCTCCTGCCCGACTTCGAGGAGGCGATCCGCTGGTGGGAGACCGCGACGTTGGAAGGACACCCCTATCTGCATGCTGACCCGGACCAGCCCGAGCGGACGTTTGAGGCCTACCCTTCCCCCCCCTCCTCCGACCTCCTGTCCGCGGTCTACGACTGCGTCGCCAGGGCTCGCTCCGTGGGGTGTGACGTTCTCGTCCACGACCTCACCCGGCCGGACGTGTGCTTTCCGGTGGCTCGCGTGATGGCGCCGGGCCTGAGGCATTTCTGGCGGCGGTTGGGACCCGGCAGGTTGTATGACGTGCCCATCCAGCTTGGTTGGATTGAAACAGCCCGAAGGGAAGCCGACCTGAACCCCGTGTCCATGTTCGTTTGATTTCCTTTGCGACCTGGTTGGTAGTCAACTAAGTTGATGACATTCTTCGATCGGACTGGGACTTGGGGGGGGTGGCCACCCGGCTGGGGGTGGTTAGCCCCAATGCAGATACGGCAAGCGGCGGGTGTGTTCGAGGCAGAACAGACTACGTCCTCCCCCGACACTGTGAGAGTGTGTTTGTTGTGGGTCGGGATGGGTAACGCCAGACCCGAAAGGTGAAGATGCCTCCACCGCAGGGGCATGGTCGTATTCCGCCCACGGGCCTCCCGACACCGGGCGGGTCCCCAGGGGACTGGGGGCCTTGGTCTGCCGTCTGGGCTGGCCCGACTTCCACGCACCCCCACGGGTTCGCACCACCCAGCCCGTTCCGCCTTCCGAATAGTCCCCGTGCGGCCTCGGATCATTGTGCCCAGGGACCCCGGTCGGCCCCGGTGGGGATGCCCGCGAAGGGCTGGTTTTCCCTGAACCCGAAGCCCGGCCATCCCCGGGTGCCACCGTGGGCACCTGCGCACCCACATGCGAAGGACAGACGCCCCGTCTCGACGCCCGCAGATCGAAACCAGGAGCAAGGAGACCCCCATGGACAAGGCGAGCAGCGCTGGAAGACAGGTCGGCCAGAACATCACCCGGGGGGCGTGCCTCGCAGCGGGAGCACCCGTTGGGGTGGGAGGGGCCGTGCGGGGTGTGGGAGGAGCGGAACACGAAGGAGCGCGCGCGCCAACGCCCGGGGTACCGTTCCAGCAGGAATGCAGGGGGGACTGTCCACCCCCGACCGAGGTGTGGGCGATTCGTGCGGGGGTCCTCAACGCGCTCTGGAACGACGTCCTCCCGAGGGTGGTGGCCGACGCGTGGTACTGGGGGGAAGACCTTCGGGAAGTGGTCCTGGCTGCCGCGGATCATCGGACAGCTCTGCGGGAGCGGATGCACCGGTTCAACTACACCGAGGTCGGTGGCACCATCACCCACACGAATTACACAGATACGTCCGGAAGCAGCCAGCCCGCCCACCCCCTTTCCCCCCCCAGACAGAAGGCATTCCAGGTGGTGGATTACTACCTCAGTGATCCTTCCCCGGGACGGATCCCCATCCATGTCCGGGGAAACGGTGGATACGATTTCCTTCTGAGCGACAAGGGCCTCGAGATCTTCATCCCGGAGCCGCCGGAGGGGGAGAGGGACCTCCTTCGTTACTACTCCTTTAGGGGCACGGGCCGCCGAGCCATCGGCACCCCCTTCTACCTGGAGCACGCGATCTCCGCCACCTCGACGGAGACGGCCACCGGGCCCTCGGAGATCCGGGTCCGGCCGGAGGTGTTCGTGGAGATCGTGCGTGAGGAAAGGTTGACGGGCGCCATGTCCAGCGACTGCGCGGACGTGATCCACTGCATCGCCACGCGCCTCGGAGTCTCGCTGGGGGAGGGCTTGGCCGCCGGATCGCCGGCGGGATTGAAGGATTGGGGGGATAGGGTGATATGGGACAACCGACGCTTCCAGCCCCCGGTGACTCGAGGGGATTGGTCCAAGAAGCCCGGGGTGCCGCTCACCCTGGAGGCCTACAAGTGCGTGGTGAGCGGGCTCCGCTGCTGGCAGATGGAGGGATCGGCCTACCGCGGGATCATGACGGAGTTCCCCAGGTTGGCGGCCTGGGTCTGGATGGAGGACTACGACCAATCCATGTCCTCCGTAACCCCCTCTATCGATGCCTACCGATGGCGCATCGACGACCCGGTCCAGGCCAGAACGGTCTTCCAGGAGAGGCTGGAGACCATGATCGATGAGTACTTGAAGTTCCAGCCCTACACCCTTCCGGCCGGCACGACGGCGGGAGAGGATCCCATCCCCGGTGAATGGCGTCCCAGCCGATGGCTCAGCCCGGAGTCGAACGCAGCCCGGGAAACCGCACTCTCTTCAGGGCTGCCAGAGCCCGAGGTGGACGACAAGGACGTGGTCATCACCAACAAGGGGGTGTTCTTTCCCGAGATCCCGCAGTGGAGC
>JBFYZD010000018.1:0-16851 GCA_041309685.1 Gemmatimonadales bacterium
CCGGGGTCGTGGCCTGGCTGATGCCCTACCCCGCACCTTTCGATAGGGTCATTCCCATCCGTAGAGCGTAGACTTCCACATTCCGGTCCGCCTCCATGGGGAGGACCACCCCCCCGGGGTGGACCCTGGGTCCGCCCCCCTCCTCCCCGTCGTCCCGCTGCAGAACCACCACCGCCCCGGCCCCGGTCTCCTGCAAGGCCCGCTCCAGGGCGTCCCCCCCTCCGTAGAGAGGGTAGCCCCTCAGGCGGGTCCGGTTCTGGGGAGCTCGCCGGTCCACCAGTGCCACCAGCCGGAGCTCCGGCCACCGGCCCCGCTCCAACTCGCACAGCGCCGGCTCCATCTCCTCCGCCTTCCCCACCACCACGGCCGCCACACCCTCCCGGGACCACCGCCGGGCCCAACTCTCCATGATACGAAAGGAGAACCGAGCCCCCAAGGTAAGCCCCGTGGCCAGGAGGAAGTCAATGGCCACGACCCCCCGGGAAAGGCCTACCCGTTGGAGCATGAGGAGCACGGCGATCACCGACACCGAGGCCAGGAGGTTCGCCCGCACCACCCGCAGCGCCTCCCCCAGCCCATAGCGCCGGAGGTCCTCCCCGTAGACCCGCACCGAGGCGAAGACCAGGAGCTTCACGCCCAGGAGCACCGGGAGGGAGCGCTGGAAGTAGAGCAGCTCGTAGGAGAGCTGGGGCTCGTCCCACCGGAAGAGGTAGGCCCCGTAGTAGGCCAGTGCGAGGGCGAACCCGTCCATGGCGAAGAGGAGGACGGGGAACCGCTGGTGGAGCCGCAGGAGGCGCTCGTAGAGCCCCACGGGCGAGACCCCCTCGGCCTTGAGCTTCCGGAAGCGAACCTGGAGGAGGAAGGCTCCCACGAGGACCAGGACCAGCACCGTCACCCCCCCTCCCAGGATCGCCGCAGCCCGCTGGCTGGACCGGAAGGAAAGGCCGACGCTCCCGCTCAGCACCGCCAGAAGCCACAGGACCCACACCGCCCGCTCCTCGCTCATCCCCAGGCTCACCAGGCGATGGGAGGAATGGTCCCTCCCCCCTTCCGCCACGGACCTCCCCTCCAGGACCCGGCTCACGGTCACCAGCGCGGTATCCAGGATGGGCACGGCCAGGACCATGGCGGGAACGGCCATGATGGCCAACAGGCTCCGGGAAAGCCCCGGACCCGGGGAGAGGGCCAGCCCCGAGAGAACCATGCCCAGGAAGAGGGACCCGGAGTCCCCCATGAAGATCCGGGCGGGGTGGTAGTTGTAGAGGAGGAAGCCCAGCAGCGCGCCGGCCAGGGCCAGGGAGAGGGCGGCCAGGCGCGGCGAGCCCTCCAGGAGGAAGATGATGGCGAGGAAGAGCGCCGCGATGAGGGCCACCCCCCCCGCCAGCCCGTCCATGTTGTCCAGGAGGTTCACCGCGTTGGTGACGCCGACGAACCAGAACATGGACAGGAGGGCATCCACCAGGTAGATCCCCGTGAGCCAGAGGCCGATGCCGCTCATGAGGAGGAG
This sequence comes from Gemmatimonadales bacterium, assembly GCA_041309685.1. GTDB lineage: Bacteria > Gemmatimonadota > Gemmatimonadetes > Longimicrobiales > Gaopeijiaceae > JBFYZD01. Next base: position 1,508 of record JBFYZD010000018.1, read on the forward strand.
GGAGGCCGCCGCCACCTGCCCGGTCAGCTTCGAGACGGGACCCAGCTGGAGGAAATCGTCCAGGAGCCCCACCAGGAAGGCCAGGCTCCCCGCGGCCACCAGGGCCTCCCAGGGAGTCCAGGGGAGGATCCCCCGGCCGGTGGCCTGGAGGAGGGCCGGAGGCAGGCCCCCCAGTAGTGCCATGCCCAGGACGGTGAAGCCGAACCCCAGGAAGATCCCCACGCCCCCCAGGGTGGGGGTGGGCCGCTGGTGCCAGCGGTCGTTCCGGACCTGGGTCACCCGCCCGGCGGCGATGGCCGCACCCCTCACGATGGGGATGAGGGCGGCCGTGAGGGCCAGGGCGGCCAGGGAGGCGAGGAGGGGCGGCCAGAGGAGGGTCATCCGGGCCTCCTTCCCCAGACGGCCAACTGCATCCCGGTCCGGGTGGCTCTCATGGCCGCCCTCAACCAGGGCCTCAGGATGGCTGGGGCGAAGGTATCGCCCACGTAGTGGTCGGCCCGGAGAAGCTCGTACCCGTGTGCCCGCGCGTGGACACGAAAAGTCCTCTCCTCGAACTCATACAGATGAAAGGGTGCGTGCATGGGACTCAGGTTGGAAACATAGTCCGTTCCGGTCATCCGATAAAAGGCCCTGAGCCCGCGAGCCAGGAGCCAGCGGGAGGAGGGCACCTCGATGTGGAAGACCCCTCCCGGCGTGAGCCATCCCAGCGCCTTCCGGATGGCCCCCGAGGGGTCGGCCAGGTGCTCCAGCACCGCGCCGAAGTTGATGAAGTGGAACCGGCCCTCCTCGTATCGGGCGTTTTCGACGGAGCCGAGCAGGAACCGCCCCTCGTCGAACCCGAAGCGCCGGAGCCCGAGCTCCCTGAAGGTGGGGGACGGCTCGAATCCGAAAGCCTGGAACCCCCCTCTCTCCAGGGCCAGGAGCCCCTTCCCGATCCCGGCCCCGACATCCAGGGCGCTGGGGTTCGAGATCGAGGGGAGCAGGGCCTTCGCCGTGGCGATCTGCTCGGAGAGGTAGGAGGGGTCGTCCTGGAAGTACTCGTCCTTCCAGTAGGCCTCGGGGGCCACGGCGTAGTGGTCCTCGAGCTTCCGGGGCCTGGGGAAGGGGTCGGGGAAGACCAGCCCGCACTCCCGGCACCCCAGGACGGTCACCGCCAACCCCCGCCTGCCCTTGGGCCACAGCCCCTGATGGGTGTTCAAGCGCCGGCCCAGGACCCGAAAGGAGGCAGGCCCCGCCCGGCACATGTTGCAGCTCGCCACGGAGGTGAATTCGTAGGAATGGCCTTCCAGGGCACCCGTGTTCAAGTCGAGAACCTCCCTCTCCTGAGCCACCCCTCCAGGGTGAGGAGCGCCCATATCTGGTGGCCATGGTCCGCGGCGCCGGCCATGTGCTCCCGCACCAGGGCTTGCACGGGCTCCGGCCGCAGCCAGGGGAGCAAGGCGGAGGCGTCCCCCAGGATCCGCTCCTCCACCAGGGGACGCCAATGGGTCCGGAACCAGGTCGGCAAGGGGATCCCGAACCCCATCTTCCCCCGCTTCACGATGGCCTGGGGAAGGAGGTCGGGGAAGGCGATCCTGAGGAGGTGCTTGAGGGTGCCCCGGCGGATGCGCAGCCCGTCCGGCAGGCCGGCGGCGAACTCCATCAGCGCCGTGTCCAGGAAGGGGGAGCGGAGCTCCAGCCCGTGGGCCATGCTGTTCCGGTCCGCCTTCACCAATAGATCGTCCAGGAGGTAGGTCTGGAAGTTCAGGGCCAGCGTCCGGGCCAGGGGGGACAGGTGGGCGTTCCCCTCCAGCGGCTCCCGGAAGCTGGCGGTGATCCCGCTCCGGCTCAGGAGGCCGGCCACCTCCGGGCGGAGGAGGGCGTCGAGCCGATCCGGGAAGAACCCGATCCAGCGGAGCATCCGCTCCTCCTGGGAGAGGGAGGCGGCGGCGAAGAAACGGGAGAAGCGCCGGGTGTGGCTTCGGAAGTCCGGGTTGTGGGGGAGGCGCCGCCCCACGAAGTCGCCGGCCCTGGCCACCCAGCGGGGCATCCCCTGCGCCAGCGCCATCCCCAGGAACCGGGGGTAGCCGGCGAAGAGCTCGTCGCCTCCGTCCCCGGTCAGGGCGACCGTGACCTGGGCCCGGGTGAGGCGGGAGACGATGTAGGTGGGGAGGGCCGAGGAGTCCCCGAAGGGCTCGTCGTAGGCATCCAGGAGATCCTCCAGGAGTCCCACCTCCTGGGCCTCGACCGTGAACGCCGTGTGGTCGGTGCCGAAGCGCTCCGCCGCCATCCGGGCGAAGGCCGTCTCATCGTAGGTGGGGTCGTCCGCCATCCCGATGGAGAAGGTCCGGACGGGGTGGGAGCTCATCCGGCTCATGAGGCCCACCACCAGGGTGGAGTCGATCCCTCCGGAAAGGAAGGCGCCCAGCGGTACGTCGGCCATCATGCGCCGCTCCACGGCCCGGGCCAGGAGCTCCCGGACCGCCGCCACCGCCGCGTCCCGGGGGATGGGCCGGGGGGTCCAGTCCAGGCTCCAAAAGCGCCTCTCCCGCCTGGCTCCGTCGGCCGGCACCAGCAGGCTCGTGGCGGGGGGGAGCTTCCGGATCCTGGCATAGAACGTTCCGGGGGTGGGGACGTAGCCGTAGGCCAGGTAGAGGGGGAGGGCGGCGGGGTCCAGGGTGTCGTCCACGCCCTCCAGGGCCAGGAGGGCCTTCATCTCCGAGGCGAACGCCAGGCGCCGGCCGTCGTCATAGAGGAAGAGGGGCTTCTTCCCGGCCCGGTCCCGGGCCAGGAAGAGGGTCCGGCGGTTCCCGTCCCAGAGGCCGAAGGCGAACATGCCGTCCAGCCGCTTGGGAAGCTCCTCCCTCCACTCCTCCCAACCGTGGACCAGGACCTCGGTGTCGCTCCGGGAACGGAAGGTGTGGCCGGCCCGCTCCAGCTCCGACCGCAGCGAGGGGAAATTGTAGATCTCCCCGTTGAAGACGACCTGGACCGAGCCGTCCTCGTTGCCCATGGGCTGGGCGCCCGTGTCCAGGTCGATGACCTTGAGACGGGTGTGGGCCAGGGCGCACCGGCCGGCCGGCGCCACCCAGGTGGCCGAGCCGTCGGGACCCCTGTGGCCAAGGGTGGCGGCCATGGCGAGGGCGGCGGACTCCATCTCCCGGCCCAGGGCCGGCGCGTCCTCGACGGACCGGGATCCGGCCTCTCCGGGAAGGGCGGGGCCTTCCCGTCCCGGACCATCGAGCCGAAGCACCCCGGCGATGCCGCACATGGCTAGTCCCCAGCCTCCGCCGCGGCCAGGAGCCACCGGCCGAGCTCCGGCAGGACGGCCCGGATGGAGTAGGAGCCCTCGGCACGGGCCCGTCCCGCCTCCCCCATCCGGCGCCTGAGCCCCCGGTCCGCCAGGAGGGTCTCCAGGGCCCTCTCCCATTCCCCGGGCCGCCGGACGTGCAGGCCCGTCTTCCCCTCCAGGACGATCTCCTTCATCACCCCCACGGGGGAGCCTACCACGGGAATGCCGCAGGCCATGTACTGGATGGCCTTGAACCCGCACTTCCCCAGGGTCCAGGGATCGTCGGGGAGGGGGTAGATCCCCACGTCCATGGACCGGAGGTCCTCCATCTCCCCCTCTTCGGACCAGGGATGGAACTCCATCTCCAACCCCCGGGGCCGGGTGGGCGGACGGTTGCTCACCACCAGGAACCGGAAAGGGGTCTCCCGGTGGGCCGCCTCCAGCTCGGGGTAGATGGCCTCCAGATAGGGCGCCGTGGTGTGGGTGCCGATCCACCCGACGGTGGGGAGCGCCCCCTCTTCCCCGGGCCGGGTCTGGGGGGGCAGGTAGCGGCCGGTGTCGATGACGGTGGGGAGGAGCCGGACGCCCTCCCTCCCCTCCCTGGCCTCCCTGGCGAAGGATGCCAGGTACTCGTTGCCGGCCAGGACGAGCTTGGCGGCACGGCAGAGGGCCGCGGTGGCGGAGCGGGGGTTCCGGAGGGAACCCAGAAGGCGGTGACCGCCCTGGGCCGGCAGGAAGATGGCGTCGTCGAAGTCGAAGGCCATGGGGACCCCGCTCCGGCCGAGCTCCTTCAGGAGTCCTCCTTCCAGCACGGGGGCCAACGCCCGGTGGACCAGAACCAGGTCCGCCTTCCGTGCCTCCGCCAGATGCCCCCTTCTGCGCCTCAGCCCCCGCGCCAGGAGGGCGGCCTTCCGGAGGGTGCCTCCGGAACCGTAGACCTGCCGGTACTCCTCCTCCGTGAAGAAGGGCCGGATGCCGAGCTCGATCCCCAGCCCCGCCAACGGTCCCCGGAACTGGGCCAGGCGAAAGCGGGTGGAGGGCGATCTCTCCGGGTAGGGTGCCAGGGCCGTTATCCGCATGGCTCGACTCCCAGGGTGCGATAGAGGACGGCGTACGCCTTCAGCCCATCTTCCAGGTCGTAGTGGCGCCGCGCCAGGGCCCGGGCCTCCCGGGCGCGCCCGGGGCGACCCAGGGCGGCGGCGACCCGGGCGGCCACCTGGGCGGGATCCTCGGCCGGGTCCACGGCGAAAGCCACCGGCGAGTCCCGGAACTGCTCCTCCAGGTCCCCGACACCCGCCGTCCCCACCACGGCCAGACCCGCCGCCAGGTACTCCCCCACCTTGGTGGGGGCGCTGGCCATCTTGGCGAAGCCGGGCCGCACCAGGGCGAGGCCCACGTCGGCGGCGGCGAGCCAGCGCGGCACGTCGTCGTGAGGGACCGTGAGGATGCGGGCCGCCACGCCGGCCTCCCGGGCCAGGGCGGCCGCCAGCTCCCCCTCCCGGGTCAGGATCACGAACTCCCCTCCGGTGCGGGCCAGGAGGGCCGCGCCCAGCCGGAAGGTCTCCGGGCCCAGGTACCATCCGCTCAGCGTCCCGGTGTGGATCACCACCGGGCCGGTGCCCAGCCCCAGCTCCCGCCGGAGCGCCGCCGGGTCGGCCACGGGGCGGAACCGGTCCAGGTCCACGCAGGTGGGAACCACCGACGAAGGGGGAAGCCGCGCCCCCGGCGCCAACCGGCCCACCTGGTCCATCCCGGCCCGGGTCAGGTGCACCAGGTGATGCGCCCCCTCCAGGAGCCTCCTCTCCCCCCGCCGGGCCAACCCGACCACCAGGGATCCCTTTCGCCACCGCCCCGCCTCCACCCGCTCGTCCACCCAGAACCCCCGCATGTCGAAGAGGAGACGGCACTCCGACCCGGCCATTCCCCGCAGGCCCATGAGACCGGGAACGTAGCTCCGGGCGTGGACCAACCGGCACGCCCCCTCCCGGACCTCCCGCCGGACCACCCGAGCCCCCACCCCGATGTCCCAGGCCGTGGCCGGCAGGGAGGGGCGGCGGTGATACCGATGGCGGATCCAGGTCACTCCGGCGCCGGCCAACCGCCGGGCCATGGCCTCCACCGCCCCTCCGTCGCCCAGGTCCCCGGGTTTCTCGAAGGAGAGAACGGACATGGGGAATCCCATCCCCGCCAGCCCCAGGACCACCGGGACCACCTGGGACCTCCCCAGGGGCTCCAGGAGGCCATCATAGGTGGCGTAGAGGACCCCGGCTCGGCTCATCCCCGGAGCCTCGGTGCCGCGGCCACGGCCTCGAACACCGCCGCCAGCCTCCGGGTTTGGGCCTCCCGGGTGAAATCGGCCGTCCGGGACGCCTCCACCCGGGGCTCCTGGAGCCTCCCGGCCCGGTGGTCCTCCAGGAGCCCCTCCAGCGCCTTCAGGACCCCCGCGGCCTCCCAGGGCCGCACCATCCGCCCGTCCGCGGCCCGCCGGATCACCTCCTCCATCTCGCTCCCTGACGGGACCACGCCCAGGATCGGCCGGCGGGCTCCCAGGTAGGTCAGGAGTTTCCCCAGGACGATCCGCCGAAAGCCGGGGTGGGGGGCGGGAAGGAGGAGCGCCGAGGCGTTCCGCACGGCCTCCCGGGCAGCCTCCGGGTCCACCACCCCCCGGAGCTCCATCCAGGGCGCGGCCGCCCAACCCAGGGGCTCCAGAAGGGCCTTCCAGGGGGAGGGATCCCCGTAGACCACCAGCCGGAGGGCGCCCGGGGTGTGGCCGTGAAGCCGGGCCACTGCCTCCACCACGGGCCGGGCATACTCGGGATCATGGAGGGTGCCGGCGTGGACCAGGGTCAGGGGCTCCTGGGGCCCCGGGGGCCGGCCGGGGGACAACGACTCGAATCCGTTCCGGACCACGGAGACTCCCTCGGGCCTGAGAAAGGGGAAGGAGGTGAGGAACAGGTCACGGGCGGCATCGGCGGTCACCACCACGTGGTCGGCGGTCCGGAGGATCCAATCCTCGATGCGCCGGTCGATCCCGCGGCGCAGGCCCGTTCGTGGGAGAAGAGCCTCGTCGTGGGTGGTCCAGGGATCCCGGAACTCCGCCACCCAGGGCACCCCGGCCCGCCGCGCCGCCGAGCCCGCCGCCAGGTGGGCCGAATAGGGCACGGAGGTGGAGTAGACCACCGTCGGCCGCCCGGAGGGCTCCTCCAGCACCCCGAGGGCCGCCCACCGGGCGAAGGGAATCCAGAGGAGCTGGGCATCGGGAAGGTAGACGAGCTCCCGCACGAGGCTTCGAAGGGCGGAGCCCACGGGTCCGGCGGAGACGGGGAGGACCACCTCCGGGGACGGAGGCTCCCCTCCCACCCCGGCGGAGTAGGCGCTCCGCAAGCCCCGGCTCAGCTCCGGGTTCCGGGTCCGGATCAGCCGGCACCCCGGGGGGGAGTCCTGGCCGGTGGTATGGAAATGACCCCTCCCCGGCGCCACCACCACCGGCTCCCATCCGGCGCCCGGAAGGTGGCGGACGAAGGCCGCGGCGCGCTCACTGGCGATCCCCGAGAGCGGGGGAAAGTAGTAGCAGACCATGACGACCTGGTTCACCTACCGCCTCCAGCGAGCCGGGGAAGGGCAAGGCCGGGGCCTCCGGGGACAACGTAAGCGGGTGGGGCTCCTGCCCGCGACCCGGGAGACGTTCCCCCGGGCCAGGGTCGGTGAGGGCGGGAGCGGCTCACCCGGGGAAGCCGGCGGCCATCGGTTCAGGCTCCCAAGGCCTCATGGACGGCGGCGATCACACGGGCCACGGCGCCGTCGGTGAGGTTCGAGCCCAGGGGGATGGAGAGGGTCCGGTCCGTGATCCACTCCGCCTCCGGGAAGGACCCGGGGGGATGGCCCATGATCCTCCGGTAGTAGGCGTGCACATGGACGGCCCGGTAGTGGACCCCGGTCCCGATCCCCCTCTCGTGGAGGCGTTGCTGGAAGGTGTCCCGGTCCACCCCGCACTCCCCGGAATCCACCATGAGGGTGTAAAGGTGGTAGGCATGCCGGGTGTCGTCCGCCGGTGGGGCCGGTGTGTGGACCGGGAGGCCGGAGAAGGCCCGGTCGTACTCCTCCCAGATGGCCTTGCGGCGATCCTGGATCTCCCCAAACCGGTCGAACTGGTGCAAACCCAGGGAGGCCTGAAAATCGGTGAGGTTGTACTTGAACCCCGGGACCTCCACCTCGTAGTGCTTGAAGCCCCTGTCGGAGTATCGGGCCCATGCGTCCGCCGAGAGGCCGTGGAGCGCGTACATCTTCAGCCGGGCCGCCAGGTCGGGGTCGGCGGTGGTGATCATCCCGCCCTCGACGGTGGTCACGTTCTTGGTCACGTAGAGGGAGAAGCAGGTCAGGTCGCCGATGGAGCCGATGGGCGTGCCACGGTACGAGGCGCCCAGGGCATGGGCCGCATCCTCCACCAGCACCAGGCCGAACTCCCGGGCCAGGGAGGCCAGCTCGCCCATCTCGCAGGGGCGCCCGCACAGGTGAACGGGCAGGAGGGCCCTGACGTGGCGCCCGCTGGATCGGTGGACCGGCACGCCGGTCCGGGGGTCGGGGGAGCATTCCCTTTCCAGGAAGTCACGCACCAACCGGGGATCGAGATTCTGGGTGCGGCGGTCCACGTCCAGGAAGACCGGCCAGCCGCCGGCGTGAAGGATGGCGTTGGCCGTCGCGGCGAAAGTCATCGGGGTCGTGATCACCTCATCTCCGGGGTCCAGCCCCGTCACGATCAGGGAGAGGTGAAGGGCCGCGGTGCAGGATGCCACCGCCACGGCATGGGGAGCTCCCGTGTGCTCCCTGAACAATTCCTCCAGGCGGGCCACTCTCGGACCGGTTCCCACCCAACCGCTCCTGAGCGTGGCCAACACCTCCTGGACATCCTCCTCGCGGATGTCGGGAGCCCCGAAGACCAGGTATGGCTCAGACATTTCGACTTCTCCCCTCCGGGTTGGATTCCAGCACCCTGCGGCTCGCCTGCCACCGCCACCGCCCCTCGGCCAGACGCCTCACATGGCTCACGGGGCTGAGCAGGTAGCGCTTCCACCGCTTCAGGACCCCCGCTACCCGGGGGTCCCCGCTGAGGAGGCGCAGAACCTCGAGCTGGGGGATGTGGATGTTCTTGTGGTAGTGCACGCTGGAAAGCTCCGGAACCCCCAGCTCGTACCGGGACCAGAATCCCGTATCGAACTCCGGAAGGTGGCGCAGGACCGTGGCCAGCCCACGCTCCCACACCTCCCAAGCCCTGGGCTCCCCCGAGGTCCGGGCATAATCCAGGACCCCGAGGAGGGCGTAGACGGCCCCGTTGAGAACGTGCCCGGGAACGGGCAGGGGGTACTCCTCCAGCCAGAGGTCCTCGCCCGCCTCGAACAGCACTCCCCCCTGGGCCAGGGGGAGGAGCAGGGCCTCGAAGGCGGGGCCGGCCGCCTCCAGGTAGGCCCCCTTCCCCAGGATCTCGTGGGCCCGGAGCAGGGCGGAGAGCCCCTGGCCCTGGGCCAGGCCCGAGACCCAGGGGTTGGGGAGCGCCGGGTATTTCCGGTTGTCGAACCTCTGGAGCCAGAACCCCCCCCGGGATCCGGACACCTCCTGGTTGGCCACGAGCCAATCGGCCTGGACTTCCAGCACCCGGCGGGATTCCCCGTCCCCCTCCATCGCTCCCCCGACCAGCGCCAGGGCATACTGGGAAACCAGGATCGCGTTGGGATGGGCCTTCCCGTCCCCGGAGTGGTAGAGGGGGATCCCTTCCGGATCCAGGGGGCCATGGAACGCTCCCCGCACCAGGGCCAGGGCGGCCGCGAAATTCTGGTAGTACCGCCCGAGCGGGGAGGTCCTCCCGACCTGGTCGACGGGGAAGGAGATGGCCCACGGGTTCAGCCTCATGTGGTGCCCGGCCCCCCCTTCGAGCGGAGCTGGACCACCCAGCCCCCCAGGGCGCGGAGGTCTCCAAGGGACACCACCCCCAGGGCCGGGAGCGAGGCCGCGAAGAGGAGGAGGAAGCCCGATCCGACCATGAAGCCCATGAGGGAGGTGGTCGGTTGAAAAAGGGTGTCAAGGGCGATGGTGGCCGCGGCGGCCACTCCGATCAGGGTGATCCGTCCCCACTCGAAGGGGATGGGATAGACCCGCCGGGAGAACCGATCGGTGGCCGCCAGCAGGACCCCGTAGGCGACCACGGTGGACAGGGCGGCGCCCATCATCCCGTAGGGCGGGATCAGGAGGAAGTTCCCGGCCAGGTTCACCCCGGCGGCCAGAATCACGGCGGTGGGAAGCCCTCGGGTCTTCTTGGTGACCCCCATCCCGGTGGTGGCGATGAGGTGGAGGCCATACAGCACATAGGACGCCCCCGCGAAAGGGATCACCCGGGCCCCAGCATAGTACTCCGGGGTGGTGGCCAGCCAGACCACCTCCTGACCGAAGACGGAGAGGGCCACCAGCAGGAGCGCCGCGGCCACGGAGAAGAGGGTGCAGATCCTGCGATAGAGAAAGGGAGCGTCCGGCCGCTCGAAGATCCGGTAGCGAAGGGGAGCCCACCCCATGGAGAAGGCGGACACGGCCAGCATCACCACCTGCCCGAACTTGTACCCCACGGAATAGACCCCCACCTCCGCCGTGGAGCGGAACCACTGGAGGAGATACCGGTCCGACAGGTCGATGATGAGGATCCCCAGGAGGACCGGCAGGAAGGGGAGGCCGAAGGCCAGGAGCCCGCGGAGCACCTCGGGGTTGAAGGTCAGGGGCGTGCCCCACAAGCGCGGGATCGACGTCAGCAGACACACCGCCACCGAGACGAGGGCCGAGCTCAGGAGGATCCCCAGCACCCCCATCCCGGCGAAGACCACCAGGTAGAGGTTCAGCAGTAGGCTCCCCGCCACCCGTAGAAGGGAGATCAGGACCCATAGCCCCGATCGCTCCTCCATCCGGATCAGGGTAAGGGCCGGGATGGCCAGCGCCTCGAAGAAGAGGGTGAAAGCCAGGACCCGGGCCAGGGGCGCGGATCCCGGGTCTCCCACCAGGAGATCGGCGATCCACGGGGAAAGGAGCAACAGGAGGAGGGACAGGACCAGGCCGTGCACCAGCAGGAAGAGGGCCGCGGTGGACACCATCTCGTCCAGCCCTCCGGGCCCCGAGCCTTCCTGATAGTCGAAGAAGAAGCGCCCGATGCTGTTGGTCAGGCCCAGATCGTAGAACCGGGAGAGGATGGCCTGGAGGAGGAGGAAGAGCGCGAGGATCCCGTACTCCTCGGGATCCAGGTACCGGGTGTAGACGGGGATGAGGACGAAGCCCACGAGGCTCGCCCCCACACTCCCCAACCCATAGATGAGGGTGTGCCGCACCAGCTCCCGGAGCGGTCTCACGGCCCCTCCCCGGGCAGAGGCTCCCGACCCTCCAGCAGGGCTCCGTAGAGGACCTCGAGACCCTGCACCAGCTCCCCCGCCCGGTGGTGCCGCTCCACGAATCCCCGGGCGGCCCGGCCCCGCCCCGCCCATTCCCCGTTGCAGGCGCGGAAGGCGAGAAGGGCCTCCACCAACCCCCCCAGGTCGTCCTCTTCGAAGCCGAACCAGGCCTCCCCGGCGACCACGTTGGGGATATCGGCATGCCGGCTGGCGACCACGCACATCCCCGTCGCCTGGGCCTCCAGAAGGACGAAGGGAGCGCCCCCCTCCGTGTCCCCGTCGCCGGCGGTTCGGCTCGGCTGGACCAGCCCGTGGCTCCTCAGGAGCAACTCCCTGGTCTCCCGGTGGGAGAGGGGGCCCAGGAAGTGGACCCGGTCTCCCACGCCGAGGGCGCCGGCCAGCCTCGTCAGGTCACCGAACAGAGGTCCGTCACCCACCAGGGTCAGCTCCACCTCCTCCCCCCGGTCCGTGAGCTCCCCGACCGCCCGGATGGACAGGTCGATCCCTTTCTTCTCCACGAACCGAGCCACCTGGAGGAGCCTCAAGGGACCCACTCCTTCCCAGCTCCGGGGGGAGAAGGGGAGGGTGTCCACGGGGACCGGCAGGCGTTGGATGCGGATTCGCCCGCGGGGAGCACCCAGGGCGGCCAGATGGGCCCCCATGACCGGGCCCTCCACCAGAAACGCCCCGCACTTCCGCCAGAGGACCCGGTATCGCCGTTGCCAGGCCGGCTCCCGGGCCAACCCCAGGTCATAGCCGTAGAAGCTGGTCAGGAAGGGAACCCCCACCCGTGCGCACGGCCTGGCGGCCGCAAACCCCTGGGGCCCGAAGTGGGCATGGAGGAGCCCGATCCCGGGAGGGGAGCGCCGGAGCTGCCTGGACACCGAGAGCTCCTCCCGCAGCTCGAAACCCGCCAGGCGGGCGAGGATGCGGTCCCCCCATACCCCCGTCCTGCCCGGACCGCCGATCTCCAGGACCGGGGGAGAACCCTCCCCCGCGGGGCCCGCCTCCTCTCCTCCCCCCCCCCTTCTCAGCGTCCAGACCTCGGGCTCGAAGGCCCGGGCGTGGGAGAGGAGGGGCAGCACGAACGTCTGGGTGGATGCGGGATACTCCGACAGGTAGTGGGCCACCCTCACCCTGCCCTCCCCCGCCCGGGGAGGCCGTGCCGGGGGGGTCCGGGTCATGAGGGACGCCGGGCGACCACGTTGGCGGAGGAGCTGAGAAGATCCTGCCATCCGGTAGCCCGGAGGATACCCAGGAGGAACAGATCCCGCAGGCGGCCGCGGCCGAGGAGGGGCCGGGGTCCGTTCCGCTCCGCCAGGATCCGGAAGCCCGCCTCCCCCACCTCCCGCCGGAGCCGGGAGGGGAGGTAAAGGTTCACATGGCCCGGCTCCCGGCGCTGGACGGGGTCCCTGGCCGACGGCGATGCGACCAGGAGAACCCCTCCGGGCACCAGCACCCGGAACGCCTCCCTGAAGAAGAGGGCGGCGGTCTCAGGGTACAGATGCTCCACCACCTGGTTCGCGACCACCGAGCCGAAGGTGGATGGGGGAAAGGGGAGGCCGTCCTCCAATCGGCCCGCCGCCACCGGGAGCCTCCTCTGGCGGTGAACCCGGGCGCCGGCCATGGAGCCTTCAAGGCCGATGCAGGGGACCCCGAAGGACCGGCAGCACTCGACGAAGAGACCCGTGCCGGAGCCGGCGTCCAGAACCAGCCCGGGAGGGGCGAACTCCACCAGCGTCGACAGGAGGTATCGGTAGTCCTCCCAACCCCGCCCTCCATAGGCGTCCAGGAACTCCTCCTTCGAATGGAGCTCCGAGCGGCGCCTCATCAGGCCACCTTCCTCGACCGGGGGAGCAGCCCACGAAGGAGGGCGTAGCTCCGGGACTCGGGGAACCGGTGGATCCCGAAGGGAACCTCCTCCGCCCCGAAACCCGCCTTGAACCCTTCCACCCCCTTCAGCCCGGCGCTGGGCATGAGATCGAAGACATCGGCCCCCCGCCCGGAGGCATCCAGAATGGCGGAGTGGACCGCAAGCTGGCCGGCGTTCGCCTCCCGCCCCGGCCCCGTGGAGGCACCGTGCCAGTAGGCGGCCTTTCTCCCCTGGCGGAGGACCAGGGCTCCGGCCAGGAGATCACCATCCCGCCTTACCAGCCAGAGGCGGACCCCCTGGGTCCCTCGCGCCAGTTCACAGAGAACCAGAAACACCTCCGGAGGATAGATCAGGTGGGGCCGCCGCTCCCATCGCTCGGCCGTCTCCAGGTACATGGCATGGTACGCCGCGAAATCCTCTTCCCTCGTGGCCAGCTCAGCCGCCAGCCTCCCTCGCCGGGCGCTGAGCACCGCGGAGCGGTGACCCTTCCGGTACCGGCGGAAGAGGTCATCCTCGGTCTCCCCCGGGGAGAGCCGAAGGAGATGGGAATGGCCGACCTCCCTGTGCGCCCCCAGGTGGATCTCCCGGCCAGGGGGTTCCACCACGGCAGCGTTGGAAACCCGGAAGCCCCGGAACAGGCGCCCGATGGCCAGCCAATGGCGAGGGGAGAGGTCCAGGCTGTCCGCGAGGGGGGCTCCATAGACACCGGGAGGAACGGACTCGTATTGGCGGAAGAGCCCCCGGGCGGCGGGCCGTGAAAGGCGAGGGACCAACACCCGGGCACCGTCCCGGAACGCCACCTCCAGGGAGGCGTCCCGCCAGCCCGCACCCATGGCGAGGCACACCCGGAGCCAGGAGGGGGTTTGGAAGAAGGTTGCGGTGGGATCGGCCAGGCAGAACCGGTCCCAGGATTCAGCGGTAGGGGGGACGAGGTCTGCGATCATTCTCGACAGAGACCCCGGCCTCGCAGCTCTCCCGCGGGCTCGGGGGGGGAAGCCCTGGAGATCGATCCCGAGAGGGGACGCGCCGGCGTCACGCCTTCCTCCTCCCGTTCCCGGCGGGGCGCAGAGGGAAGGACAGCTGCCCGCGCCGCGGCCGGGGTGCCGCCCTCTTTTTCCGCTTCTCCTCCCAGAGCTGCAACCCCACCGAGCCGAGGATCAGGAGGAAGACCATGAGCTGGGCCCGGTGACGGTAGGCGGTGCCGGCGTTTCCCTCCACCAGGGCGTAGATCGAGGCGGTGAGGATGACGAAGGTCACCAGGGGGAAGACCTCCGTGAACTTCCTCCTGAGAAGGTGGACCCCTCCCAGCACCACAAGGGGGAACAGGGCATACCAGATGAGCATCTCCGGGAGGGTCATGATCGTGAGGAGGCTCCCTACCTGCCATGGAAAGGGGGCCAGGAGGAAGAAGGCCAATCCCACCGGAAGATACTGGAGGCTGCGCATGGGAGACGACACGTCCACCGGCCTCTCGAACGCGGAGCCCCCGTAGGTCAGGTTCTCCCTCTGAAGCTGGAGGAACTCGAAACTGGCTGATTCCACGGTCTCCGCTCCCAGGTCCAGCTCCCGGTAGGCCAGGAGGGCTCCGGCGAAGAGCACGAGGCCCAGGAAGACGTTCGCCACCATGCGCTGCCTGGGGGAGATGACGAAGGACCCCAGGAAGGCCACCATCACCATCACCGCCATGTAGTCCCGGAGCAGGGCGAGGAGGCCGAGGGAGGCCAGTGCCAGCGGAATGTGAAAGGCGGCGGGCTTTCGCCTGATCCTCATGGCCAGCCAGAGAATCATGGTGAGGAGGAGCACCACGGGAGTGTCCCGGAGATTCTGAGTGGACCAGAGGATCAAAGAGGGGAAGAGCACCACCAGGACCGCCGTGTTCAGCGCCGGGCGCTGTCCTCCGAGCTCCCCGGCGATCCGATAGGCGAAGAGGCCCGCCATCACCCCCAGGCAACAGTTGACCAGCTTCGGCGCCAGGGGAGCGTAGCCGAACAGGGAATACAGGAAGGCGTTCCAGTAGAAGTACCCCACCTCCAGCGTCCCCTGGATCTGCCGGGGAGCGACACCCGTCCCCTGGAGGTACTGGAGGGTCCTCCACCCCACGTCCTGGTAGGTGAACTGGTCCGGAGCAAAAAACCCGACAGGAAGGGAGGCGTGGGCAATGAGGGCCAGTCCGACCCGAACCAGAAACCCCGCCACCACCACCCGGGCCATGAAGGCCCGGTCCTGGGGGATGACCAGGGCCCCGAAGGCCACCGCCAACGCGACGGCCCCCAGCAGGGTCACCACCAGGGCCGCCACCGCGTCCTGAGAGGGAAGCTCCATGAGCAGGGCCAACCCCACCACCGCGGCCAACGCTCCCCCTGCCAGGGCGAGGTTCACCACATGGACGCGCCAGGACACCCGTAATCCCCCCGCCCGGAACATGGGAGGGCTCGAGGCGGCCATGATGACCGGCTCGAGAGAGGGGCGGCGGGAGCGGTGAGGTTTCACGTCGGGGGTTCCCGCTCAGAGGGTGGAGGCAGGAAGGGGGGTCCTGGGCCCCGTTGAACCCTACTCGCGCAGGCCCGGCTGAGCAATGCCGCCGGGCGGCCCCGCCCTTCTTCCCGGGAGGACGGGATGGCACCCCTCACCCCCCCCGCCAGCCCTCTCCCATGGGGAAGGCCGACGCCAGGTCAGAGAGGCCTCACGATTCTCGCCGGAGTCCCCATCACCAGAACCCCCGGCGGAACATCCCTGGTCACGGTGGCCTGGGCGCCCACCACCGATCCGGCCCCGATCGTGA
>JBFYZD010000019.1:0-2511 GCA_041309685.1 Gemmatimonadales bacterium
CAGACGGATGGAAGGGAGGAGTTGGTGCGGCTCTCCGACGCCTACCTGGGGCTGCTGGAGCGGGAAGCGGTGATCCCCCCGGAACTGGCGGGGGCCGCCCGTGAGAGCGAGGTGGAATTCCTGGCGAGGGTGCCCTACCGGCCGGCCCCGGCGGCGCCCGAACGGAAGCTGGCCACCGCGCTGCGGGCTTCCCTCCGGAGCCTCCTGGATGTGCCTCAGATCTACGACCTGGACCGCTACGACCTCACCGCCCTCACCTCCATCGACGGTGGCCTCCAGGACTGGGCGACGGCCTGGTTCGACTCCCTGGCCGACTCCAGCTTCGTCCGGTCCCGGGGCCTCGACGTGACGCGGATCCTGGCCCGGGGGGATCCGTCCCGGGTGCTCTACTCTCTCTTGCTGAGCGAACGCACGCCCCAGGGCAACGCGGTGCGAGCCCAGGCCGACAACTTTCCCGGACCCCTGAACCTGAACGAGTCCTCGCGCATCGAGTTGGGCTCCACCGCCAAGCTCAGGACCCTGGTGACGTACCTGGAGACCATGGAGGACCTCCACCGAACGCTGGCGAGCCTCTCCGCCGACTCCCTGGCGGGCCATCCGGTGAGCGCCCAGGACCCCCTGGCCCGGTGGGCGGTGGAAACCCTCCAGCGCTCCCCAGGGTTGACCCTGCCCTCCTTCCTTTTGGAGGCGATGGAGCGACGCTATTCCGCCAACCCCCGGGCCCGGTTCGTGACCGGGGGAGGGACCCAGACCTTCACCAACTTCGACACCACCTACGACGATCAGGTGTTGACGGTGAGGGAGGGGTTCCAGCAGTCGGTGAACCTGGTCTGGGTGCGGGTGATGCGGGACCTGGTAAGCCACCTCATCTACAGGTCGCCGGAGTCCGTGGGGTGGCAGGTCGAAGACCGGAACAGCCCCCTCCGGCGGGAGTACATGGCCCGGTTCGCCGACGAGGAAGGGACCCGCTTCGTGGACCGCTTCCTGGCCAAGCACAGGGGAAAGCCCCGCCAGGAGATCCTGGCGGGGGTTGCCAGCGGGGGTAGAACGGGCCCCCTGTCCCTGGCCTGGGCCTTCCGGGCCATCCTGCCCGACGCCACGCCGGCGGAGCTGGGGGCGTTCCTCCACGGGCATGCGCCCGACTCGGATCTCGCGGTGGAGACGGTCGTCGCGCTCTTCGAGCGCACCGACCCGGCCGCGCACTCCCTCTCCGATCTCGGGTACCTGAGCTCGGTCCACCCCCTGGAGCTGTGGGTCGCCCACTACCTGGACACCCACCCCGCCGCGACCCGCGGGGAGGTCCTGGCCGCCAGCGCCGAGGCCCGCCAGGAGGTCTACCGCTGGCTCTTCCGCACACGGAACCTGGCGGCCCAGGACACCCGGATCCGGTTCATGCTGGAGCTGGATGCGTTCTCCGAGATCCACGCTTCCTGGCAGCGCCTGGGCTACCCCTTCGGGAGCCTGGTGCCCTCCTACGGGACCGCCATCGGGAGCTCCGGGGACCGCCCCAGCGCGCTGGCCGAGCTCATGGGCATCCTCCTTTGCGACGGCGTCCGCATGCCCACCATCCGGGTGGAGGAGCTGCACTTCGCCGAAGGCACGCCCTTCCAGACGGTGCTGGGGAGGAGGCCCGTGGAAGGGAACCGGGTGCTCTCTTCCGAGGTGGCCGCGGTGGCACGCCGGATGCTCGAGGAGGTGGTGGAGGCCGGGACGGCCCGGCGGGTGCGGAATGCCGTGATGGACCCCGCAGGCCGTCCCCTCCTGGTGGGGGGGAAGACCGGCACCGGGGACAACCGGTTCCGGGTGTTCGCGCCGGGAGGCCGCCTCCTGGAGTCCCGGGTCGTGAACCGGACAGCCACGTTCGCGTTCTTCGTGGGTGACCGGTACTTCGGGGTGATCACAGCCTACGTCCCCGGCCCGGAGGCCGGGGACTTCGACTTCACCAGCGCACTCCCTCTGGAGGTGTTCCGGGAGGTGGCCTCGTTCCTGGGGGGCGGCTGAGGGCGCTCCGCTCGGGAGGCTATATCCCCCTCTCCAGAGGGATCTGCACCCGGGTGTGCTCCCACTCCATCACCAGGTGGCCCATGGACTCCCCGTGGGACTCCCACCGGAAGGTGAGCTGCTCCACCATGGCGTCGGTGGCCTGGGCCGGGAGCTTGAAGCTCCCCACGTCGGCTCCCCGGACGGCGTCATCGATGGGAATCCCCCAGCGCTCCACGTTCCGGTTCAGGACCATCTCCCACTCCCGCTCCCCCGGGATGGCGATGAGGGAGTAGCTCCCGGGCTCCAGCGCCACACCGCCGACCTTGGCGGCGAAGGGGAGGTGCAGCGCCGTGGCCTCATTGGCCCCCAGACGCCAGGGTTGGCCGAAGGGGACGAGCTCCCCCATGACTTTTCGCGCGTTGGCCTTGGGACGGCCGTAGCAGAGCTTGGCGGTCTCTCCCGCCAGGGCGATGGTGGTCTCCCCCAGGGGGGAGGGGCGGGCCGCGGCCTGCTCCATGGTGCCACGGG
>JBFYZD010000020.1:0-6853 GCA_041309685.1 Gemmatimonadales bacterium
ACCGTGGACCTGGAGCCGGACTGCCCGCCCTACCTCCGGGGGTGGAGGGGGATGGAGACGGGCGCTCCTCCTCTCCTGGATCTGCTGGGAAGCCTCGGCGTACCGGCCACGTTCTTCACCACCGGAGAGGCCGCCCAGCGCCATCCCGATGTGGTGGAAGCGCTGGTAGGGCAGGGCCACGAGCTGGGCTGCCACGGCCACACCCACAGAGCCTTTCCGGACCTGGACCGCCAGGAGGCCGCCCGGGAGGTGGAGCGCTCCTCGGAGATCCTGCGGAGCTTCGCTCCCGTCACCGCGTTCCGGGCCCCTTTTCTGCGTCTTCCCGATCGCTTCCTCCCTCTCCTGGAGGAAGCGGGGTACGAAATCGAGGCCTCCCGCTCCCGGTACACGCCGGCCCACTGGCTCCAGGGCGAGGCCACGACCCTGGTCCGCCTGCCGGCCTCAACCACTTCGTCGGTGCTGCGCCTCCCGGCGTGGGTGAGGGACCCCTTCCTGGCCCAGCTCTCCAGCCCGGTGGTCCTCTTCGTCCACCCCTGGGAGTTCGTGGACATGACGGCGGAGCCCATCCCCTGGCATTGCCGTCTGGGCACCGGCCCTTCCGCTCTCCAGGCCCTAGAAGCGGTGGTGACCCTCTTCTCCGGCCGGGGCGCCCGTTTCAGGAGGATGGGGGAGGCAGCGAGGTCACGGGCGCCAGCACCCACCACCCTCCGGCCCGGGCCACCGTCCGATAGCGATCCCTGAAGAGGGCCAGGAAGGGCTCGGTCCACCGATCCCCCTCGGCCCCCGTCAGGGCTCCCCCCGGGTCGAAGGGGAGCAGGACCTCCCCCAGCGCACCGGCCGCCATCACCCCCTCGAGCTGCGAAGGATCCCAAAGCCCCTGGCGGGCCAGGCTGGCCATGATGAAGGGGTGGAGGGCGGGACGCCCCCCGCACGCCCGCACCAGCCCCGGAGAGCCCGAGACGGTGAGGTCCGGCGCCGGGGCCACGTGAGGGCAGAGAACGGGGAGGGCCCCGGCGGTTCGCATGGTGGTCGCCAGGTTCCATGCCAGCACCCCATCCACCACCAGGGCCGCCCCCACGAACTGGACCACCACGAGGCGACGCCACCAGGCCGGGTAGAACCGGCTCCCCCTGCGGCCGGTGGAAACCGGGGGCGCGGGGCCCTCACCGGCGGCCACGAGGAGGGGCGCCACCCAGAGGATCACGGCCAGGTGGAAATCCAGGAAGTAGGAGTAACTGGACCCCAAACGGGCGCTGGAGAAGAGCCAGGCTGCACTGCCGAAGAGGTACCAGCGGCCGGCATCGCCGGGACGGGGCACGGCCCCGGGACCCTGTCCGGCCAGAGCCGCCAGGAACGCCAGCGGCACCATCACGGGCCAGCTCACCACGAAGGAAAGCCACTGCACGCCCAGTTGGCGAGGGGAAAACGTACCCACCGTAAGTGCGACCAGGTGTCTCCAGGCCTCGGTTCCGAAGGCGAGGGTGAGGAACCCGCTGCCCACGACCCCCGCCAGGCCGAAGGCCACCAGCGCCCGCCCCGCCTGGGAGCCGGGGCGACGGCGCCACATCCAGGCCAGAGCCACCAGGGAGAGGACCACCTGCGTCTGCTTGAAGAAGCAGCCCAGGGCCAGAAGCAGGCCGGCGGCCCACCCCCACCCGCTCCCCCGGCGTCCCGCGATCCAGAAACCGGCCAGGGTGGCAGCGGCGGCCCATCCCTCCAGGTGGAGCTGACCCGCCGAATAGAGAAGGGGGAAGGAGGCCCCGGCCAGCGCCACCCCCCACCATGCCGCCCCCGGCCCCGCCCCCCTTTCCCGGAGCCATTGCCGGAGAACCCAGAGGGCCGCGGCCACCCCCAGGGTGCCCAGGATCCGCCCGGCCAACAGCATGGGGATCCCCAGGACGGCCAGGCCCCGGACCAGGACCAGGAAGAGGGGCGGATAGTTCAGGACCCGGTGGGGGAGGGTAGAGGGGTCCGGGTAGAGGACTCCAGTCTCCCGCCAGGCCAGCAGGTGGTCCAGGAGCTCACCGGAGGTGTAGTCGGGGTCGAGGGGAAGGAGTGCCAGTCCCGTGGCCCAGAGGGCCAGGACCCCCAGGGTCCAGAGGAGCGGGATCGCGGGAATGACCTCCGGGGTGCCCGACGGCCCCCGGGCCCCCCTCCCCTCCTCAGCCTCCCCCAAGGGAACGCTCCAGCCGAATCCCCAGGCGGGCCACCCCGGAGAACTCGGTCTTCTTCGCCCCCTCCACGTGGTCGGCGTTCCGTACCAGGTTGGCCCCGCCATCCCACTCCAGGAAGAACCAGGGGACGGGCTGGAAATGTCCCCGGAGGGCGAAGCGGGCCGTCTTCTCCACGGTGCCCAGGAAGAGGGCGGGCTGGGCCCGGTACACCCCGTCGTCCTCCGGGACGGGGAGGCGCAGATCCCCCTCTCCCTTCCTCTGGTACTGGAAGGCCGGCGTCAGCCGCAACCCTCCAGGGCCGGGCCACAGGGATGCCGAGAGGGTGAGGCGGTCGTAGTCCGAGAAGGCATCGCCCAGGCCCCGGTCGAAGTAGCTCCAGCTGTCCATGGGAAGGGAGCGGTACGCGAAGGCCGAAACCCGGCGGTACTCCGCCCCGAGCTCGGCACCGGGAAACAGCGAAGTGAAGCGGGCCCCCAGGGCCAGGGCATAGCTCATGGGCTCGGGATCCTGTCCCTCCTCGGGAGCCACGTCGATATCGTCCAGCATGGCCTCCCCGAAGAAGACCGCTCCCCCGCGCCGGATCCAGAACTCCCCGTTCAGGTTGGTGTTGGGGCTGAAATCGTTGGGCTGGCCATTGGCGTCGAAGGTCTCCTGGTCGAAGAAGTAGAGCTCGAAGGGATTCAGGTTCCGGAGTCCGGGGCCGTTGCCCCGGGTGGCGACCACCCGGGCCTCCCCGATGGAGAGGGCCAGGTCGGGCCTGCGGTAGGTGATGCGGTTGGCCACGAACCAGCGCTTCCACTCCACGTCGTACACGCCGGGCCGCATGTCCAGCTCCCCCACCAGGAACTCCAGCTTCAAGGGTGAGATGGCCACGTCGAATGCGACCTGGGGATAGGTGGTGGGCACGTCCGAGAGCATGAGGCCCGTGGCGCCCAGGGGCGCCCAGTTCCGCCGGGTGCGCCCCACGAAGAGGGTTCCCAGGGCGTACCGGGCCGTTGCGTAGGCGTTGTCGGTACGATTGAGGATTACGATGCCGCCGGGGTCCCGGCCATCGGGGTCTCCCGCTCCCCCCTCCTCGTACCAGAGGTCGTGCTGCAGCCGCATCTCTCCCGCGAAGACTCCCGACTCCCCCCATCCCCCGATGTCGTAGTCGGGCCAACCCGTCACGGATGCGTCTTCCCGGAAGGGGAGGAGGGGATCCCGGCGGCGGCTGGTGGAGAAGGTGCCTCCGACTCCCGCCTGGAAGCCGAAGGAGGCGCCCTCCTCGCCGGCCAGGCGAGCCAGCTCCGGCGCCAGCGCCTCCCGGAGCAGGCGCACCCAACCCACCACCGGTTTCGAATGGTCGGCCTCCTCCAGGGAGCGGAGGCCCGCGGCGATGTCCAGGCGCCGATAGGGTTGGGATAGGGGGTCCAGATCAGGGAGAAGTCCCCGGTGCACCAGGTGGCCCACGGCCTCGTAGAGGGGGTGGTCCAGGGAGAGGTACCGGGAACCCCGGGACCCCGACTGGGCCTGGAGGAGGGGTGGGGCGCCCACTCCCACGACGAGGAGGAGGAGCGCTGCCCCGAGCCGGCGTCCCGTCATGGCATTCCTCTTCCGCGTTGGCACCCCGTCACCGTGGCACGGACCGGGCCCTGGGGGAACGCAAAGCGCCCGGGCCCGCTCTGCTTCGGAACGTGCCATGATAGGCAGGGGATCGCACCGGGAGCAAGCAGGGTCGGAGGGATCGGGCCGCGGGACGCCCGGGGGCTCGCCACGTCCCGGCACCTGGGGCCCTGCCACCCCGAGGGAGGGCTCGCGGCACCGTACCGCCGGCCGTCTTCGGCCAAGCGGGATCTCCCCGCGAGAATCGGATTGACAGGATCGAAACCGGGGTGAGATTGTGGGCCATGACCACGCTGTTGGCGGTGTTGCTGACCACGGCCCCCCTCGGAGTGCCTCCGAGCCTCGCCGCGGCGGACTCGACCTACTTCGCGGGTCGGCCCGCCGAGGCGTTGGAGCATTATCGTTCGCTCCTCAAGCGCGCCCCCCGCGACCCGGAGCTCCTGTGGCGAGCCGCTCGCGCCGCCCTGGCGGTGGGGTGGCTCGAACCGGAGGAGGCCGTGTCGATCCCCTGGTACCAGGTGGCGCAGGAGTATGGGCGCAGGGCCGTGGTCACCGCCCCCGACCATATCGACGCCGGATTCTGGCTCGCCGCCTCCCTGGCCAGGGAGGCGCAGATCGCCGACGAGGCCCGTACCTGTGTGGCCAGGGCGTCCGAGGCCCACGGTCTGGCGCTCCGGGTCCTGGCCCGGTCCCCGGATCACGCGGGTGCGCACAACCTGCTCGGCCAGGTCCATTACCAGGTCATGAAGACCCCCTGGGCCCTGCGGGTCCTGGGGCTGCGGCTGCTGGGGGCCAGGATTCCCTTCCGAGCCAGTTGGGAAGAGGCCGAGGAGCACCTCGTCCGGGCCGTCCAGCTCGATCCCGAAACCATCGCTTTCCGGCTGGAGCTCGGGCGCCTCTACCTCCGTACGGGCCGCCGGGAGCTGGCTCGGCCCCAACTGTCCTGGGCCCGGAGGCTACCCCGGGTGCATCCGATGGACGCCCTCTTCCAACAGGAAGCGGCGGACCTGTTGGAGGGGGATGGGTGAGACCCCAGCGCGTCGCCCTCTTCAGTGAGTACTATCTGCCTCACCTGGGGGGGATCGAGTTGCACGTCCAGGCGCTGGCTCGGGCGCTCCAGAGATCCGCCGTCGAGGTGACCGTCGTCACGCCCTACCGCGGGGCCGCCGAGTGGAACGGCGTGCCGGTGATGCGCCTCGCGTTGCCCCTCCTCCCCGTCTGGCGAACGGTCTTCACACCGGCGGGCATCCTCCCCATCGACGACCTCTTTCGGTCGGGGCGATTCGACCTGGTACATTGTCACCACAGCGTCTATTCCCCCGCCACGGCCTGTGTGGCCTACCTCGCTCAGCGGGCGGGCCTGCCCACGGTGGTCTCCTTCCATTCCCTCCTCAACGGCTACGCCTCCGCCTTCGCGGCCCTGGACAGCGTCACCGGGTGGAGTCGTTGGCCCGCCGCCTTCTGCGCCGTGAGCGACCGTGTCGCCCGCGGCCTCCAGCCTCTCCTCGGCCGTCGCCCGGTGCATGTGCTTCCCAACGGCATCGAGCCATCGGCGTGGCAATGCCCCCCGGCGAGCCCCTCCTCCGAGTTCCGGGTGGTGTCCACCATGCGTCTGGTGCGGAGGAAGCGCCCCCGGGCGCTCATCGAGATGCTGGCTCACCTTCGGGAACGCCTGCCCGACGGTCTTCGTCTCCGTGCCCGCATCATCGGCGGGGGAACGGAGCGGCCGGCCGTGGAGCGTCTGATTGCGGAGCGGAGGCTCGGAAGCGAGGTGGAGCTGTGCGGCCGGCTCCCGCCGGAGCGGATCCGGGAGGCCTACGGCGACGCCGACGTCTTCGTACTTCCCTCCCTGGAGGAATCCTTCGGTCTGGCGGCGCTGGAGGCCCGGGCAGCCGGGCTTCCCCTGGTGGTCATGGGTGGGAGCGGGCCCGCCGACTTCATCGAGCACGGGCGGAGCGGGCTGGTGGCCCGATCCGACGCGCACATGACCGCGGCGCTGGTGACCCTCGCCCGGGACCCTGAGATGAGAGCGCGAATGGCGGCCCACAACCGGAGGGTGCCGCCGCCCTTTGGCTGGGACGAGGTCGTCGGCCGGCACCTGGCCGTCTACGAGAACGCCACCCGGGAGGCTTCTTGCAGTTCTGGCTGAGGATCAGTGCGGCGGTAGTCCTGTTCGCTCTGGCCGTGATCTGGGGCGCGGTGGTCTGGACCTTCACGCGCTCGGTCTCCCGGGTGCGCCGGGCCGTCTCGGGAATCATGGCCGGGCCCATCTGCCGGGTGCTCCGTTTGCAGGTCCAGCTCCACCAGGCGGAGCGTTTCGAAAGCCTCGGTCCCAGCGTGTTCATCGCCAACCATCAGAGCCTGGCCTGCCACATGGTGCTGGCCAACCTCTATCGGCGCATCCCGGACTGTGTGATGGTGGGCAAGCTCTCGGGGAAATGGAACATTCCGGTGGTGGTGGGGCTCTTCCGCCGGACCGGCAACATCATCGTGGACCCCAGTCGCCCGTTCTTCAGCGGCAAGGCCTTCCAGCAGGCATTGGCTTCCCTCCGGTCCGGGAGCACCGTGGGCGTCTACCCTGAGGGGACCCGCCGCAAGGACACGCGCTGGCTGGGGCCTCTTCATCGAGGGGCCTTCATGATGGCCATCGACGCGGGCGTGCCCATCGTGCCGGTGGTGGTCTCCCGGTTCAAGCCCCGATTCGATGTCGATGCCCGCCGCATGCTCCCCCAGACCGCCCACGTCCGCGTTCTCGAACCCATTCCCACCACCGGGCTCACCCGTGCCGATGTCTCCCGGATTCGGGATCTCGCGGCAGCACGGATGCAGGCCGTGCTGGACGCCGACGAAGCCGCCAGGGCCACCGCCGGCGAGGACCCGGCGTAGGAGGTGCGGCGGATGATCCGAAAGACCGGACGCTTTCTCCACGCCTTCGCCGTGTGGGCCTGCCTGGCCTCCTTCGGCATCCTCATCGGCGTGCTGGCTTTGCTGCGCAACTTCGAGCGTACCGGCGCCGGCGGGCGTTGGCGCCGGGCCGATGCCAGAGCCGAGGACATCGACGCCCTCCTGGACCGCCG
>JBFYZD010000021.1:0-6150 GCA_041309685.1 Gemmatimonadales bacterium
ATCCGTTCTCCGGGATCGGGCGAGGCCAGGTCGGGGAAGAGGTCTTCCTTCCGCATGACTCCTCCGGGGTGGATGGGAAGGTGGGAACCAGCCGTCCCGGGAGGCCCGGGGGCCTCACCACGGTCCCGTGCCGAAGAGAAGGGAGGGAGATCCCTCCACCGGGGCCTTCCGGGCGGCACCCTGCGCGACTTCGGCGGGAGGCGGAAAACCCTCCCCCGAGAGAAGACCCCGGAGGAAGATCTCCGTGTACCCCTGGGCCAGCCTACCCACCGGGAGATCCCGATGGGGCCGGTACCACTGGTAAACCCAGGTGAGCATTCCCAGGAGGGCGAACGCCGCCGCCCTGAGCTCCTTTTCGCCCGACCGGGGGGAAAGCTGCCTGAGGCAACGGATGACTCCCGCGACATACTCCCGCATCAGGTTCCGGATCTCGGCCCCGAACCGCCCCGAGAGCACGTCGTACTCGTGGGAGAGGACCCGCATCTCCTGGGGATGCCCGGCCAGAAAGGAGAGGTGGGCGTGGACGATCCTCCCCAGGCGCTCCTCGGGGTCCTCGGTGAGGTCGGCCCGCTCCCGGATTTCTTCCAGGAGGGAGCGGAGACACCGCTCAAGGATGAGGAAGAGAAGTTCTTCCTTGCTCTGGAAGTAGTAGTACAGCCCCGCCGGGCTCACTCCGGTGGCGGCGGCGACATCCCTCACGCTGGCGTTGTGGAACCCCTTCTCGGCGAAGATCACACACGCGCGCTGGAGGATCTGTACGAGCTTCTCGTCGTAACGTTCCTGTCGCTCCAAGGAGCCACCTCAAGGCCGGCACACCCTGCCGATAGAGCGAAGCACGGGTCGGTGGTTTCGGCCCCACTCAGGAATCTGAAGGCCCACCCGGGCCCGGGTGGGTCCTTTCCCAATCCGCCCCGGGGCCCCATACTTCCTGAGTCTCCCGGGTGTCCAAGGGCAAGCTACCCGGGGGTGCTGGCGCGGGCAAGGAAAACAAGACGGTCCGGTGCGGTGCTCCCTCCGCGCTGACCTGGAACCAGGAAACACCCTGACCTCGGGTCCCAATGGTCTCTCTCCGCCCCACAGGTGCCCGTCTCGCCATGGCCGGCGCGTTGTGCTTCCTTTGCACCTTCCCCCTCTCGGCCTGCCAGGACAGGGCGGGGGATCCCCTGGCGCTCGCGGTGGCGCCGGAGACCCACGGAGCCCTTCTCCTTTCCCAGGCCCTTCCCAGCGTGCCCATCCTCCTCTCCGAAGCCGGCCTGGCGCCGGAGGATTCGGCGGAGGTGGAGGCCTGGTGGGAGTCCTGGAAGATGGTCGGGGGCGAGGGTGAGCGGGTCCGCTCCCGCATCTACCCCTCGGCGGCCCAACGGCTCTTTCCTGCCCTGGGAGAAGCTGGGCTTCGGGTCCTTCTGGGCCGAAACCAGGAGAACCTGAGAGCCGTGGAGCATGCGGGCCTGCTCGGGGAGTCCGAGGCCATCCGCTCCGCCCTGGCCGAAGCTCGGGCCCTCCACGACCGGGCCGACGGGGCCATCCGGGAAGGGGACCCGGTGGCGGCCCTCGCCCTTGCTCTCCAGTCGGTGGACGCCCTGTGGGCGGTGAGTCCCCCCCAGGTTGCGTCCTCCCTCCTGGAGGAAGCCAACCGGTCCCTGCGAAGAAACACCGAGGTCGGCGCGTACTCCGAAGAGCAGCTCAACCGGATCCGGCGGTTGACCCGGGGGGCAGAGGAAGCGATGCAGGCGGGGGACTATCCCCGTGCGATCCGCCGGGCCTACTATGCCTGCCAGCTCCTGGGAGTCGATCCCCTCTGATCGGAACGTGGGCCGAGCTTCGATGGCTCCCATCCGCTCCCGGGTCCGGACCGGCGAGCGGATTTTTCTCTTCCCTGTGGGGTAGACGGTTCTCGAACTCTTGAGGAGAGGTGAGGAGATGTCCGGTCGCCGCGTTCTTCCCGTCCTGCCCCTGGTCGTCGCCGCTGTCCTGGCCGTTCCCCTGGGCGCCCCTCTCGGGGCCCAGTCAGGGAGCCCGGGCCCGGTCTACCGAATTCCGGTCCAGGGCGACATCGAGTTGGGGCTGGCGCCCTTCGTGGAGCGCAGCCTCAAGGAAGCCCGCCTGGCCGGCGCCCGTGCGGTGATCCTGGAGATCGAGACCCCGGGGGGCCGGGTGGACGCCGCCCAACGCATGGCCAATGCCATTGCCGACTCCCCGGTCCCGGTCTACGCCTTCATCAACCGGCACGCCTATTCGGCGGGGGCCCTCATCGCCCTGGCCGCCCGGGAGATCTACATGCGGCCCGGCTCCGTGATCGGGGCCGCGACACCGGTGGTGGGCACCGGAGAGAAGGCCCCGGAGAAGATCGTTTCGGCCATGCGGAGCCAGATGCGGGCACTGGCCGAGGCTCGGAACCTGGATCCCAGGGTGGCCGAGGCCATGGTGGACGAGGACATCGAGATTGCCGGCGTGGTGGAGGCGGGCAAGCTCCTGACCCTCACCACCGAGGAAGCGGTGGATCTGGCCTATGCCCGGCAGGTGGAGGATTGGCCGGCCCTCCTGGCGGAGCTCGGGCTCTCAGGGGCGTCGGTCGTGGAGGCGAGGGTCAACTGGGCCGAGCGGGTCGTCCGGTTCCTCTCCAACCCTCTGGTGGCGCCCTTTCTCCTCTCCCTGGGGTTCCTGGGACTCATCGCGGAGATCAAGACACCGGGCCTCGGCCTCGCCGGCGTCGCCGGGCTCCTCGCACTTTCCCTCTTCTTCGGCTCCCACCTGATCCTGGGGTTGGCGGGGACCGAGGACCTCATCCTTTTTGGGGCGGGGGTCGTCCTCATCGCGGTGGAGATCTTGGTCCTTCCCGGATTCGGGCTCTTCGGGGTCCTGGGTGGGGTCGGGGTCATGGGAGGGGTGTACCTGAGCCTGGTGGGGGGCCTCCCCACCGTGGGCGACTTCGCCCAGGCGGGCGCGGTCCTATCCACCAGCCTCCTCATCATCCTCATCAGCTCCTGGGCTATCCTGCGCCACCTTCCCCAGAGCAGCCGGCTGGCTCGAAGCGGGGTCTTCCTGGCCACCCGTGGGAACCGAACGGAGGGGTGGGCCTCGGCGGCCCGAAGGCCGGACCTGGTGGGCAGGGAAGGGATGGCCCTCACCGACCTGAGGCCGGCGGGAACGGTGCTCCTGGGGGAGGAACGGGTGGATGCGGTCTCGGAATCGGCCTGGATCGAGGAGGGTACGGCCGTGCGCGTCGTGAGCTCCGAAGGGTACCGGTTGGTGGTACGCCCCCTGAGGGCGGCGGAGGAGGGTTAGAAACCCCGGGCCGGAGGGGGGGGCTGGACTCAGGAGGCTGAGGTGGTTCAGTTGGTCCGTGGAGGGATAGGGAAACCGGCGGAAGAGGAATCATTCCGGCCCGCCATGGGCGGGACGGCGCAAAGGGAGGATTGAACGCATGGCGAGCGAGGAACTCCTGGTCACCACCACCTTTTTCCTGGTTGGTGCCGTCGTCATTCTCTCCATCCTGGCCTGGGCCATCCCGGTCCGGCTCTGGATCGAGGCCATCTCCGCGGGGGTCAGGGTCGGGATCGGCTACCTGGTGGGGATGCGTCTTCGGAAGGTGAGCCCCCCGGCGGTGGTACGCCCCCTCATCTGGGCGAACAAGGCGGGGCTCGACCTCCAGATCAACGACCTGGAAGCCCACTACCTGGCGGGAGGCTCTGTGGACCGGGTGGTCCGGGCCCTCATCAGCGCCGACAAGGCCAACATCGACCTCACCTTCCGGCAGGCCGCGGCCATCGACCTGGCGGGGCGGGACGTCCTCGAGGCAGTCCAGATGTCGGTGAACCCCAAGGTCCTCAACACCCCCCGGGTGGCGGCCATGGCCAAGGACGGGATCCAGCTCATCGCCATCGCCCGGGTGACGGTGCGGGCCAACATCAACCGGCTGGTGGGAGGTGCCGGGGAGGAGACCATCCTGGCCCGGGTGGGGGAGGGGATCGTCTCCACCATCGGGTCCTCCGTCTCCCACAAGGCGGTGTTGGAGAACCCCGACAACATCTCCAAGACCGTGCTGTCCAAGGGATTGGATTCCGGCACCGCGTTCGAGATCCTCTCCATCGACATCGCCGACGTGGATGTGGGGAAGAACATCGGGGCGGAGCTCCAGACCGATCAGGCCGAGGCCGACAAGAGGGTGGCCCAGGCCCGGGCCGAGGAGCGCCGCGCCATGGCCGTGGCCCTGGAGCAGGAGATGAAGGCCCAGGTCGTGGAGATGCGGGCGCGGGTGGTGGAGGCCGAAGCCCAGGTCCCCATGGCCATCGCCGATGCCTTGCGTGCCGGAAACCTGGGAGTCATGGATTTCGCTCGCTACCAGAACGTCCTGTCCGACACGGCCATGAGGGAAGCTATTGCCGGGAACGACGACTCCATCCCCACCAAGGAGCCGGGAACCTGACGGATGGAGGATTTCGGGCAGATCTTCATCATCCTGATCTTCATCGCCGTCTCGGTCCTGGAAGGGGTCGGTCGGAAGAGGAAGGCGGGGCAGCAGGGAAAGCCCAGGCCCGGGCCCACCCGGGCCCAGGGCCCCAGGAGGCCTGCCCCGCCCATGGAGGTGGCGCGGCGTACCGGTGCCCCTCCGGAGGTGGAGAGAGGGGTTCCCGAGAAGTCGTCGGAAGGGCTGGTTCCGGAGGCGGTCTGGGAGGAGATCCTGGGGCTGGCACGGGGGACGCCGATGGAACGGCCGGTACCCCCGCCCGCCCCGGCTGCCCCTCCCGTTCCGCTCCCGCCCGAGCCCCGGCAGAGCCGGGCCGAGCGGGAGGAATCCCAGAGGCAGGCCGAGACCCTGGAGGTCATCCCGGAGTTCGAGGCCCGTTCCCTGGAAGCCCCGGCTCCCCGAGCCGTGAAGCCCGTCGCCAGGCCCCTGGGCAGGGCGGCGGCAGCGGCCACCGGAGCGCCTCGCCCGAGGTCGCCCGGGTTGAGGGGAGATCTGTTCGGGAGCGGATCGCCGGAGGAGCTCCGGAAGGCCATCATCCTGAAGGAGGTTCTGGGCCCGCCCCTGGCCCTCAGGGATTGATCAGGGAGGGGTCCAGGACCAGGTTCAGCACTCCCACCTGGTTGCGGGCCAATTCGGCCTCCACCTTGCCGCTCTCCCGCTCCAGGAAAGAGGCTCGGACCGAGACGAGGGCCCCGGGGGGAATGCCGCAGGCCCGGTAACGGCCGCCCTCGTTGGTGGTGACCTCCACCCCCCTCACGTCCTCCCGGATCTCCCGTCCTCCCTGGACGGAATAGACTCTCCACTCCAGCCGCACGGTGGCACCCGCAATGGCGACCCCGGCCCCCGCCTCCCGTACGATCCCGGTCAGGGCGCCCTCCCCCTCCTGCCGGTCCATCCCCGTGCAGACCGCCGACAGGATGCTCCCCCCGGAGGGCCCGCCCAGATGGACCTCCGAGACCTGACCCGGGGTGACGGACACCTCGACCCCGCCGGGGAACACCCCCAGGGAATCGAAGGTGGGGTGGGTGAAGGTAGCCAGGTATCGCCCCTCGGCGACCTCGTTCAGGATGAACCGTCCGGCCGTGTCCGTCACCGCGGCGAAGGCGGTTCCGGAGAGGAAGGCGGTGGCCCCGGGAAGAGGAGTTGACCGGAGGCTGTCCCAGACCACCCCCGTCACCATGCCCCGGGCCGCCTCGGTCACGATCTGGCGGTCCATGGAGGCGACCTGGGCCACCTCTCCCCCTACCTCCCGGATCCCGATCACGCGGTAGGTGGTCCGCATGTCCCGGAAGCCTCCCATCTGTTGGGCCATGAGGGGCATCCGGATGCGCCACTTCCGGACAATCCAGGCGCCGCTGGGCATCTCCTGGAACTCCACCCGGCCCCCGGCCACCTTGATGGCCTCGTCCCAGGGGGCCCAGTCGTAGAGGAACTCCAGAAACTGGAGCCTTGCCGTCTCCCGGTCCAACCAGAGGACCCCTTCGATGTCGGGGGTGCTTCGCCGGCGCACGGGCTCGAAGGCCAGGCCCACCAGGCCGGGGGTCTCGGCGGAGGTTGCCAGGCGAAAGCAATGGGTGTCCAGAAAGGGGTCGGAGAGGAGGACGGCGGCATCGGGGCCGTAATAGAAGTAGCCCCCATCCTGGGACGGACGCACGAACCCGTTCTCCAGGAGGTCCTCCACC
>JBFYZD010000022.1:0-25936 GCA_041309685.1 Gemmatimonadales bacterium
TTCCCCTGGAGGCATGCCTCGGCGGAAAGGGAGAGATCCCAGAAGCCGACGGTTCCGTCCCGCCTCCCGAAGAGGCCCCGGGTCCCGCCGCCGGCTCCACCCCCGGGAACGGTGAACCGCCAGACCGGTTCCGCCTCGGCCTCCAGGCCGAACCGGTAGGCTCCGCCCCAGAGCCACTCCGCCACCTGGGGCCCCGGGCTTCCGAAGGCCGCGTGCAGGGCGCATGCCCCCAGGGGGTTGGGAACGGCCGCCGAAGGGTCCGGGGGGAACCCCAAGGAACGGCCCCAGCGGCGCTCCAGGGCCAGGGAGTCGCCCTGGCGGGGGAGGATGGCATCCACCCGGAAACAGAAGGGGTCCAAGGGCCCGGTCGACGCCATGATCTCACCCGTGCCCGGGTACCGGACACCCGCGTACCGGGGGTGGGTCCCGAGCGAGACGTCCATGAGAGCCGTACCCACCGTTACCCGGGGGCGGGAGAGGCCCAGGGAGAGGAGCTGGGTCTCGATGGCGGTCCCGAAACGGTCCCGGAAGAGGCCGGGGGACTGGGGTGGAAGGGCCACCACCCACCCGGGACCCTCCTCCTGAGCCGCTTGCGCCAGGGCTGCCAGGGAGTCCCGCCAAAGAAGCCGCTGGTGGACCAAGGCCGCCTCCTGCACCTCACGCAGGACCCGCCGATGGGCCGTCGCCTCGACGGACTCCTCCCGGGGGGTGTAGACCAACCGGAAGAAGAACCCCTCGTCCCTGGGGGGGAGGGCCCACGAGGCGATGAGGATCCCCCCAACGACCGCGGCTCCGACCCATTCCTTCACCCCAAACGGCATCGTGTGCTCCTGGTGGCCAGGGCGGCGAAGACCAGCACCCATACCAGGGCCAGGACGGGAGACCAACCCAATCCCGCCCAGGCGTCGGGCTTCGCCCGCAGGACCTCCCGGCGCCAGGAGGCCATGAGGGTGTCGGGATGCTCCCCGGACGCCCGCAGGAGCCGCTCCCGGAGGGTGCCGTCCGGCGCCGCTTCAAGGCGGGCCAGGGCCCCTTCCCCTCCCCGCCGGAGGACATGGAGGAGGAAGGAAGCCCGAGCCTCTCCGCTGAGGGGGATGACCGGGGCCATTCCCTCCAGAAGCAGCCCGCAGGCGTCATCCCGGCCCTGCTCCACGCAACCGGCCCAGAGGGCGCGGTGGCCATCGGCTCCCCCCCTGGGACCCGATTTCTCCAGGAAGAGCCGGCGCTCGTCCGGGGCATACCACCGCTCCCACGCGCCGATGGTGTCGGCCAGTCCCAGGGCCTCCCAGCACCATGCCAGATCCCCCCGGTAGCACCGCCGGGCGGCCTGGGAGGGGGCGCTCACCACCTCCCTGGCGATCCACGGGAGCCGGTCCGGCGACACCACCGGCTGCCCTCCCGCCCACTCCCGGATGTCCTCCCCCAGCCCCCCCAGGAGGGCCTGGCCCACCTTCAACCATGCGGCGTGCACGATCGCCTCCCTCCGGGATCCCCTGCCGACGGATACCCACCGGAGGTGTCGTTCCCGTTCAAGGAAGGAAGAGCGCTCCGAGGAGTAGCGGAAGGCGAAGAGGGTGGATCGCAGGGCGCTCTCGGAGCCGGCGGCGAAGGGCGCCCACCCCTCCCATGCCTCCCGAAAGACCCCGGTGGCCAGCTCCCGGCGCTCCGGTCTGGACACCACCCGGAGGGGACCCACGGAAAAGGTGTCCAGGGGAAATTGGCTCTCCGCCAGGAGCCTGGCCCTCTCCGCCTCCCGGGCGCTGTCCCTCCTCTCCCGAAGCCTCTCCAGGATGGGGAGGAGGGAATCCACCCGGGCTCGGGCCGCCTGAACCGCCTCCGAGGGCGTCTCCTGGGCGCGGGCTCCGGAGCTCGGGACTCCCAGGGCCAGGAGGAGGAGGAAGAGGGCCTTCCCCGTTGGAGCATGGGGGGATCCGCTAGACATCGACGAGCATCCAGCTGCCGGTCATGACCTCGAACGGTCCGGGCCAGCCGAGGGCGGCCTGGAGAACCCATTCGAGTAGATCGAACGGGGGCATGCCCGGGAACAGGGTACCCCTGAGGAATTCGGGCACGGAGCTCCCCAGGACGGCCACGGCCAGGATGGTGACCAGGACCCAGACCGCCGTGCGCAGCGTGCCGGCCCCCATGGCGAAGAGAATGGCGAAGATGACCAGGGAGGCCAGGAGGAAGCGGAGCGCCACCGCCGTGGGATAGGCCCGGAGGCCTTCCGGAATCTCCAGGGAGGAGGTGGCCAGCACGCCTCCCAGCCAGAAGGCCAGGAAGGGAATCAGGAGGAGGAGGATCCCGGCGCCCATCTTCATCAGCACGTACTCCCACCGGCGCAGGGGGAGGGAGAGCGCGTACACGTGATCCCCCCGGTGGTCCCAGTTCCAGGCCGAGAGGGCCAGGGTGGCGCCCGTCAGAGTGGCCAGGAGGGGGAAGAGGGGGAGCCAAAGCTGGAGGCTGTGGAAGAGATAGGCGGCCTGGACCGTCGAGGTCCTCTCGATTTCGCCCCCCGGCAGGACACCCTGGACCGCCAGGAGGGGGAGGCCGAACGCACCCAGAGCCAGAGGGAGAAGGCCGAAACGAACCCCCTTCCAGTGGAGGAAGAGGAGCTGCCGGAAGATGGTCATCCCTCCCCCCTTCTCCGCTCTGCGACGGTCCGGGGAGCAGGGGGCAGGCCCGATTCCGGTCCGTTCCTCCCGCCCCACACCTCGGGCCTGGCCGCCCGGAGGAGCTCCACGAATCCCTCTTCCAGGTCCAGGTGGACCACCTCCCGGACCCGGGCGCCGGCGGCGGTGAGCGTCTCCGACATGCCGTCCTCCCACCCCCGGACGATCCAGGTCTCCCCGGCGGCCATCCCATCGCTGGAGTGGCGCCCCAGGAGGGTGAAGGGGAGGCCGGGGGGTGGATCGACGGGGGCGCCCACCAGTCGTATCCGCTTGATCTCGTTCTTGAAGATCTCCATGGGCATCTCCGCCAGCATGCTCCCGTTCTCCAGCACCCCCACCCAGTCGCAGAAGCGCTCCAGCTCGTGCACCAGGTGGCTGGAGATGAAGACAGTGGCACGGGTGTCGGAAACGTACTCCAGGACCGCCGTGAGAACGTCCCGGCGGACCACCGGATCCAGCCCGTCCGTGGGCTCGTCCAGCACCAGGAGCTCGGGGCGCTGGGCCAGGGCCAGCAGGATGAGGAGCTTTCCCCGCTCTCCCTTGGACAGGCGCCCCACCCGCGCCGCGGGCTCCAGGCGGAAGGCTTTGCGCAGCCCTTCGGCCCAGGCCCCGTCCCAGGTGGGGAAGAAGGCCCGATGGACGGCCAGCACCTCCGTGACGCTCAGCCCCGGGTAGAGGTGGGGAGTCTCGGGCACGTACCCGGTGCGGGCCAGGATCCTGGGGAGGTCGCCCGGCACCCTGTCGCCCAGCACCGTCATCGTCCCCCCCTGGGGGCGGGCCATCCCCAGAAGGAGGCGAATGGTGGAAGTCTTCCCGGAGCCGTTGGGACCCAGAAAGCCGTAGATGGCTCCCTCCGGCACCGCCAGGTCCAACGCCTGGAGCGCGAAGCTCTTCCCTGGCCGCCAGCTCAGGCCCCTGATCTCGATGGCGTTACTCATGGACCTTGCTCCCCACCTCCTCCTGGAAGGCCTCCGCCAGCTCCCCGGCGCTGATCCCCAGCCGGGCTCCGTCCTCCAGCATCCTGCGCACGAGCTCCTCCGCCTGGACCCGCCTCTCCTCGGCCCTGCGATCCCCCTCCACCTCCCGGATGAAGGTGCCGGCACCGTGGCGGGTCTCCACGAACCCGTCCCGGGCCAGCTCCTTGTAGGCCTGGGCCACCGTGGCAGGGTTGATGCGGAGGCGGCGGGCCAGCTCCCGGACCGACGGCAGCGCCTCCCCGGGACGGAGCTCCCCGGCGGCGACGGCCACCCTCACCCGGGCAGCAATCTGCTCCCAGAGGGGGACGGGGCGGCGGGGGTCGATGTGGTTGAACATGGAGTGTCCGTGTGTATTGGTGTCCTAGTACACCATGGCACATTCGGGAGGGTGTGTCAAGGATCCTGATGAAGCTCGGGGCCCCGGAGGATCCGGGCGGTGCGGGCGGGCAGACGCGGCCGGGGGGCGGCGCCGGGGCGCCTCCGGCCCGGGCGGGTGGGCGTCAGGGAGGGGGGAGTGCCGGGGGCGGGATTCGAACCCGCACGGGTGTGAACCCTGGGGATTTTAAGTCCCCTGCGTCTGCCAGTTTCGCCACCCCGGCCAGCTTCCCCAATCAACCGCCTTCCGCGCCGCTGAGCAAGGATCCCTGGTCTGGAGGGGGAGAGGAGAGGGGAATCTGCCGGACACTCTTCCCCTCGCGGTCCCATGCCTCGAGCCTTAGACTCCGGCAGCCGGCGGCGGTATTCATCCGCCTGCCTTGTTCCGCCCCCATGGCGGGAATACTCCCGGACACGAGACCATGACCGACGAGATCACCGGGGGACCCGAGGAGACTCCCGCACCGTTCGCGGAAGGGGGCGAGGCCGACTCCGCGTCCGGGCCGCCTCTCGACCCGGCCCTGGACCCCCACTACCGCTACCTGGACCGGGAGCTGAGCTGGCTGGCCTTCAACGGGCGGGTCCTTCAGGAGGCCATGGACCCCCGTGTCCCCCTCTTCGATCGCCTCCTCTTCCTGGCCATCTACTACTCCAACCTGGACGAGTTCTTCCGGGTGAGGGTGGCCTCCATCCGGAGTCTCCTGCGGTTGAAGAAGAGGAAGCGGAAGAAGCTCGATCTTCGCCCCGGGCGCCTTCTCCGGGACATCCACTTCACGGTCACGAGCCAGCAGGAGACGTTCGGGAGCCTCTTCCGGGGGGAGATCCTTCCGGCACTCCAGGAGAACGGGATCTTCCTCCTGGACCACCGGAACCTGGACCCGGAGCAGGACGCCTTTCTCCGGGGCCTGTTCCGGGAGCGCATCCGGCCTCACCTCGATCCTCGCTTCCTGTCCGAAGCGGAGGATGCCCCCTTTCTCGCGGCCGGGTCCATCTATCTCGTGGTCGAGCTCTGGCCGGGTCGCTCCATGCCCATGGCCTCGGAACGGCCCGACTACGGCCTCGTTCGGATTCCCCGGGCCCTCCCCCGCTTCGTGGTGATCCCCGGTGAGGGCCACAACGTCATCTTCGTGGACGATGTGCTGCGCCTTTCCCTGGGGGATCTCTACCCGGGGTGGGAGGTGGGGTCGTCGTATGCCGTGAAGCTCAGCCGGGACGCCGAGCTCCACCTGGAGGATGAGTTCGAGGGAGACCTGGTCCAGAAGATCAGGAAGGGCCTCGAGAGGAGGGAGATCGGGCCCCCCGCCCGCTTCCTCTACGACGTGCAGGCCCCCTACGCACTGGTTGCCTTCATGCGGAGGCATCTGGGTCTGGAGGACGAGGATCTCGTCCCGGGGGGGAGGTACCACCGCCTGGAGGACCTGGCCACCTTCCCCCGGCCCAGGAACGTGGGCGGGCTCGTCCGGGAGGTCCTGGCGCCCCTCCCCCACCCCACCCTGGAAGGCGCTCCCTCCATCCTGGCCGCCGTGGCGGGGAAGGACCACATCCTCCACCTCCCCTACCAATCCTTCGACTATGTGGTCCGGTTCCTGGAGGAGGCGGCCGGGGACCCGGCCGTGGAGCGGATCTGGATCACCCTGTACCGGGTGGCGGAGGACTCCGCCGTGGTCCGTGCCCTCATTCGCGCCGCCCGGCGGGGAATCCCGGTCCTGGCCCTCGTGGAGGTGCAGGCCCGGTTCGACGAGGAGAGGAACCTGCGGTGGGCGCAGGAGATGGCCGACGCGGGGGTGCGCACCCTCTACGGCATGCCCGGTATGAAGGTCCACGCGAAGATGGCCCTGGTGTCCCGCCGGGAAGGGGGAGAGAGCCGCCTGTACGCCTACCTCTCCACCGGGAACTTCAACGAGCACACGGCCCGGGTCTACGGGGACCATGGGCTGTTCACCGCCGATCCCCGCCTGACCCAGGACGCCCTGGAGGTGTTCCAGTACCTCTCCCAGGAAATCCCCCAGCCCGCCTGCCGGCACTTCCTGGTGGCCCCGTTCTCCATGAGGCGACGACTCCTGGAGCACCTGGCCGCGGAAGGCGCCCGGGCCCGGAGCGGGACGATCGCCGGAGCGGTCGTCAAGCTGAACAGCCTGGAGGATACCGGGATGATCGATGCGCTTTACGAGGCGGGCCAGGGAGGGCTGAGGGTGAACCTCATCGTGCGGGGAATCTGCCGCCTCCGCGCGGGGCTCCCGGGGCTGGGGGAGGGAATCCGGGGGCGCAGCATCGTGGACCGCTTCCTGGAGCATGCCCGGATGTTCCGCTTCGTGAACGGGGGGTCTCCCCTCCTCTACCTCTCCTCCGCCGACCTCATGAAGAGGAACCTGGACCGCCGGGTGGAGATTGCCTTCCCCATCTACGATCCCCAGGCCAGAGAGGAGCTGGAACACTTCCTCCACCTCCAGCTTTCCGACAACACGAAAGCCCGGGTCCTGGATGCCGACCAGGAGAACCAGTATGTGGTGCGCCGGGCCGGCGAGCCGCGTGTGGAGGCCCAGGAGGCCTTCTACCGTTGGTTGGAGGCGCGCCTGCCCCCGAGACGCTGATCGGCCTCGACGCGCCCCACCCCCCCCATAAAACGCTCATATCATCAGAATTGGAGGAACACTGTTGCGATCGACCCTTGACGGGGAGATCGTGGGCGCCTATTTTTCCCAAAAGAACGTTTTTAGAGATCGAGACCGATGAAGACGGTTCCACGGACGCTCGCGGGAGTCAACATGGACGAACGAGACGAGAGGATGCTCCTCACCACCTCCGGGGTGGCCGATCTCCTGGGAATCCACCCCTCCACGGTGAAACGGTGGTGCGACGAGGGGTCTCTTCCCACCGGCAAGACCGATGGAGGGCATCGGCGCATCCACCTCCGGGATGCCCTGGCAACGGCCCGGGAGCGGGGCATCCCCACCTTTCTCGACCTCTTTCAGCCCTGGGAAGCCAACGTCTGGTTGGCCTTCACAGAAGCGGCCCAGGACGGGAGGTCGCACCGCCTGGAGTCCCTTGCCCTCAGCTGGCTTTCCCAGGGTGAGACGGATCTTCTTGCACACCTCCTCTTCGAGATGGGGCGCCGCCCGGAGATCCCCTTCCCTCTCTTTCTGGACCGGGTGGTGCGGGGCTTCATGGCCCGGGTGGGGGAGGAGTGGAGGAAAGGGAAGCTCCTGGTGGGAGAGGAGCACATGGCCACCCAGGTGGTCCACGAGGCGCTGGTGCGCCTCCGGGCCGGATGGGAGCGCCCTGCGGCCCCTTCCCGGGACGCGCCGGACCCCCTCCCGGTGGCGGTGGTGGGATCCATGGAAGGGGATCAGCATGACCTGGGAGCCCAGTCGATCAGGGTCCTCCTGGAGGGAATGGGCTGGAGGGTCTATTACCTGGGCGCCAACGTGCCGGTGGAGGAGTTCGCGGCGATACAGCAAGCGCAGGGAGCTTCCCTGGTATGCATCTCCTTCGCTCCCACACACACCCTCCCTGACCTCCAGCGGGCCGTCCGGGTGCTGGGGGAGTTCTATCGCGTCCAGTACCCCTACGCCCTGGCCCTGGGGGGCACCCTGCTGGATCCGGCCATGGGGCCGGTCCCGGAGGGCCCTTTTGAGGCTTTCACCGTCTGCCATTCAGCTGAGAGCTTCCACCACTGGATCCGCGCGACCTTCCCGGGGAAGGATGACGGGGGTCAGTCCCGGAGGATCGCATGAGGAAGGGATTCATGAGGGTTATGCCGCGGTGGCTTCGGGACCCCGAGTGGGTTGGGATGGGCGTCCTTCTTGTCTTCACCCTGGCCGCGGTTCTGGGTTACGGGGTCTTCGGGAGGCACCCCCATCTGATTCCCCCATCCGACTCCGCGGCGAGGTTCTACGCCATCTCGTTCAAGCTCTTCGCCCGGATGCACATCATCGTGGCGGCACTCGTCCTCCTGGTTCCCCTGGTCCGCAGGGTCTCCCTGAGGTGGGTTCCGGCCTTCGGGGCGGTGTTCGTCGTGAGCTTCCTGGCGGAGTTCTTCGGAACGGGGTACGGCATCCCCTTCGGCGGCTACGAGTACACCGGTCTCCTGGGGTGGAAGCTGGGAGGTCGCGTCCCCCTCGTGATCCCCGTGAGCTGGTTCCTCATGGCCCTCCCCTCCTGGGCCCTGGCCCGTGCCCTCTCTCCCGGGAGCGGGGAGGGGTGGAAGCGGGCCGTCGTGGGGGGTTATCTCCTCACGGTTTGGGACCTGGCCCTGGACCCCGCCATGAGCTTCCTCACCCCTTACTGGGTCTGGGAGATCACCGGCCCGTACTTCGGGATGCCATGGGTGAACCTGGCAGGATGGATGGGAACTGGTGTCGTCCTCATGGGGTTGTTCGAGCTCCTTGGGGGCCATCGCTGGGTTCCCCTCCTGGACCTGGACTGGCTCCGTGCCTACTACGCCCTGGTCCTCCTCATGCCCCTGGGCATGATCCTGGCCGCGGGTCTCTGGGCTGGCGTCCTGGCCACCTTCGGAGCGCTCCTCCTTCCCCTCGGGCTCAGCCGAATCCGACGGGCGCTACCCTCTCCCTCTCGGGAGCTGGTCCCGGCCCAGGAACGGGCACGGCCATGAGCGCGGCCGGCATCGGAAAGACGGACCGCCGGACCGGCCTCGGCAGGATCGAGGCAGCCGCAGACGCCGTCCGGCTGAGCCTCCGGGAGGCCGCGAAGAGGGTCGAGGCCCTTGGGCTTCCCCGCCCCGCCCTGGACGGGAAGAGCCTTCGCCCCCTGGCGACCTACCTGGTCGTACCCGAGACCCGGGGAGGGAAGCTGGATGAGCGGTTCTGGTTCGGTGCCCTCGCCGTCGAGATGGCTCACGAGGCCTCCCTCCTCCACGACGACATCCTGGACGAAGCCCCGGAACGCAGAGGCCGTCCCACCCTCGTGGCGTCTGCCGGCGTGGGAGCCGCGCTGGTGCGGGGTGACCACCTCCTCACCTCGGCCTACCGCGTCGCGGCCCTGGCGGGATCTCCCTCGTTCCTGGACACCTTCATCACCTCCGTGGAACGGACCGTGGCGGGGGAGATCGCCCAGGAAGGAAGCCAGGGGCTGCTCCTCTCCGAGGAGGAGTACCGCACGATCATCATCGGGAAGTCCGGGGAGCTTTTCCGGAGCGCGTTCGCCCTCGTTCCTTCCCTTCTGGGCCTTGGAAGCCTCGGGGAGGTGGGAGAGCTGGGGGCTCGCCTGGGCTGCCTGTATCAGATGGTGGACGATTTCCTGGACTATTGCCCCTCCGCGGACCGGGGAAAGGCTCCCCTTCAGGACTACCGGCAGAGGAAGTGGACCTGGCCCCTGGGGCTCATAGGGGCACGAGGCTTCGAGGCCTCTGAGGAGGAACTCCTGGACCGGCTCTTCCGGCGGCCCGCCGACGGAGGGTTGTCCCCGATGGAGGAGGGGGTCAGGAGGGTGGAGGAGGGGGTGGACCGTCTGCTCCATGGCCTGACATTGGAAGGGTTGGAGACGGACCTGCTGGGCAGCCTGCTATATGGCTGGATCCGGCAGCTCCGCTCAGCGGCGGAAAGGGAGGGGGCTCCCCGCCTTCCGGCGCCGGTGGTCCCCCGCTCCTCTCTTTTCCATTCCGGCGCGCCCTCCGCCGCGGACAGGGGGCCTGCGAGCACCCCGACGGCCCTTCCCCACCGGGAAGAGCTGGCGGCGGCGGCCTCCGCCCTGGACGGGGCCGATCGCCGGTTGGCCTACTTCGGCCGGCACGCACGATCGTTCCGCTTCGCTTCTCGTCTCTTCCCGGCGGAAGCCCTCGAGCGGGTGGCGGGGGTCTACGCCTTCTGCCGGTTCACCGATGATCTGGTCGACGAGGCCGGGCAAGAGGACCCCGGGGCCGTGGAGGAACGCCTCGGGACCTGGATGCAGCTGACCCAGGAGGCGTATGAAG
The DNA here is from genome assembly GCA_041309685.1 of Gemmatimonadales bacterium. Taxonomy (GTDB): domain Bacteria; phylum Gemmatimonadota; class Gemmatimonadetes; order Longimicrobiales; family Gaopeijiaceae; genus JBFYZD01. The sequence continues at coordinate 9,954 of JBFYZD010000022.1, forward strand.
GGCGGAAGACCGGAGTACCGCTCCTGGACGAGGTGATCGGAGGGACTGGAAGGGATGGTGTCCCCTACCACTATGTCAGGGACCTGGTTGAAGGGGTACGGATGGACCTCGCGCCCAGGCGCTACCGCACCCTCGAAGAGCTCCGGGAATACTCCTACCGCGTGGCCTCGGTGGTCGGGGGGTGGCTCACGGAGCTCTTTGGCGTACGGGACCCATGGGTGCTGGAGCGGGCCTTCGCCCTGGGACATGCCATGCAGCTCACCAATATCCTCCGGGACGTGGGGGAGGATCTCCAGCGCGGACGGCTGTACCTGCCCGAGGACAGAATGGACCGCCATGGAGTGGACCGGCCTCTTCTGGAAGCCATGGCCCGGGAGGGAGCCCCCCTCTTTCCCGGCTACCTCGCCCTCCTGGAGGAGCTCATGACCGAGGCCGATGCCGACTACGAACGGGCCGTCCAGGCCCTGCCGGTCCTCCCGGCCTTCTTCCGGTGGCCGGTTGGGGTGGCAGCCCGGGTCTACCAGGGGATTCACGACGAGATTCGCCGCAACGGGTACGACAACCTGACCCGGAGGGCTGGGACCTCCGCCTCCCGCAAGATCTGGCTGGGTCTCCTGGCCCTCCTCTCCCTGGGGAGGTCGGGTGGAAGGGGCGCCCTTCATGCCCCCCACATCTGGGTCCCTGCCTCCGGCCTCCCGGGGGAGGAACAGCGGGAGGTGGCGGCATGATCCGTGGATCTCGCTCCGCCCTGCTCTTCGCGGTCCTAGCCCTCCTTGCCGGAGATGGGCGAGTGCTCCTGGGCCAGACGCTCGGTGAGGGAGCGGATGCCCGATCCCTCACCGAGGAGGATACCGAGGCCCTTCAACGCTGGGCCGGCCTCCGGCTGGCGGAACTGGACAGTCTTGGTTCCGGGCGACCGCCGACCCTGGCCGAGGGAACGGAGCGCGTCTGGGCCCTCTATTTCCTGAGCGTGGGGGAGAAGGAACGGGTCGGGGAGGCCCAGGCCCTGGCAAGGGAGCTCCGGGAACGCTCGGTCCCGGCGGCGGCGGAGGCCTCCACGCTGGAGGCACTCGACGCCGCCCTGGAAGTGGTGCGGGCGAAGCACTCCCGCTGGCCGCCCAACAAGCTGAAACACCTGCGGGCGGGGTTGGAGTCCCTGGACCGGCTCGTCGCCCAGGATCCCGACCACCTGGCGATTCGCTACCTGCGCCTGGCGAGCTGCTTTTACCTCCCCTTCTTTCTGAAGCGGGAAGAGTCGGTATCCGAGGACATGAAGACCCTGATCGAGCGCCTCCCCGACGAGCCGGGGACCTTCGCTCCCATGCTCCTGCGGGGTGTGGCCCTCTTCCTTCTCCAGAACGGGGACATGAGCCCCGAGGCCAGGGCCCGCCTCCAGGAGGCGATCGGATGAGGAGGACGCTGGGATACTCCCACGGGGCCTGGCGGGCGTTCGGCTGGGTGTTCGGTCCCCGGATGCGCCTGGGGATCCACGCCCTCCGCATGACGGGCCTCCCCCGGCACGTGCCGGTGCACATGCCCCTGCTTCTCGTCTCGAACCATGTGAGTTGGTGGGACGGCTTCCTCCTGCGGCCGCTCCAGGTCGCCCTCCGGCCCGGGGACGAGCTTCGGGTCGTGATGCTGGAGCAGGAGCTGGTACGGCGGCCCTTCCTCCGCCTTCTCGGGGGGGTCGGAATCACGCCCGGCTCCCCGGCCTCGCTTCGGAGCTTCCTCAGGGAGCTGAGGGCTCGAAGGGCGTCGGACCCTTCTCTTACGGTTCTCTTCTTCCCCCAGGGGAGGATCTGGCCCTCCCACCGGCGCCCCCTCGGGTTCCTTGAAGGGATCCGAGCGGTGGGCCGGGCGCTCGCCCCCGCCACCATCCTCCCGGTGGGTCTGCACCTGGAGCCAGGGCGCCACCCGGCTCCCACAGCCTACCTCTCCGTTGGGGAGCCCTCGCCGGTGGGCGCCGCCGGCCCCGACCCCGGGCTCCTGGAGGCTCAGGTGCAGGCCCAGTTGGACCGGACCCGCGCCTTCCTGGCCACCCATGGGGAGGATGCCGAGACCCTGTGGCCGGAGCCTTTCGAAGCGTTGCCCTCGATTCCCCTACCCATGGAAACCAGTGCATGATTCTGCCCAGGAAGGAACGGCCAGAAGCCGTCGTCATCGGAAGTGGATTCGGGGGTTTGGCCCTGGCCATCCGCCTGCAGGCGGCCGGACTCCAGGTCACGATCCTGGAGAAGCGGGAGAAGATCGGCGGGTGGGCCTATCAGCTGAAGGTGTAGGGGTACGTCTTCGATATGGGCCCCAGCCTGATCACCGCTCCCCACATCCTGGATTCGGTATTCCAGGCAGCGGGAAGACGTCTCCAGGATTACGTCGAGCTGGTTCCGCTGGACCCATACTACAGGGTCTACTTCCACGACGGCACGCACCTGGACTACCTGGGGGACCCGGAGCGGATGAAGGAGCAGATGCGCGCCTTCGACGCCCGGGATGCCGACCGTTTCGACGCCTTCATGGAGGCGGTTCGTCCCATCTTCGACACCGTGATCGGAGACCGCCTGGGCTCCAAGCCCTTCGATACCCTGCGGACCATGGTGGGCTTCCTCCCCCGCATGGCCAGGTTGAACGCCTACCTTCCCGTGACCACCTTCGTCAACCGCTTCTTCCGGGACTTCCGTCATCGTTTCCTCTACTCCTTCCACCCCCTGTTCGTCGGCGGGAATCCCTTCTTCACCCCGGCCATCTACCTCATGATCCCCTTTCTGGAGCGGGAAGGGGGAGTGTGGTTCTCACGTGGGGGGATGTATTCCGTGGTGGAGGCCATGGGCCGTCTCTTCACGGAGATGGGGGGCGTCATCCGCACCGGGGCGGAGGTGTCCCGGATCCGCGTGGAGGGAGGAAGGGCCGTGGGGGTCGAGGTGGGAAGGGACCACCATCCTGCCGATCTGGTTGTGAGCAACGCCGACGTGGGCCACACCTACAAGCACCTCGTCCACCCCGAACACCGGCGGCGCTGGACCGACCGGAAGGTCGACAGGACCGACTACTCCATGAGCTGCTTCCTCCTCTACATGGGGACGAAGAGGCGGTACCCCCAGCTCCAGCACCACACGCTGATTCTCGCCGAGCGCTACAAAGAGCTCCTCAAGGACATCTTCGACCGGAAGATCCTCCCGGAGGATTTCAGCATGTACCTCCACGTGCCCACCCGCACGGACCCGGGGATGGCTCCGGAGGGTGGGGAGAGCATGTACGTCCTCATCCCGGTGGCCAACAACCAGAGCGGGATCGACTGGGAGGCCGGCAAGGAAGCGTTCGCCGACAAGGTCATTACCTTCCTGGAGGAGTGGGGAATGGAGGGGCTTAGGGAGAACCTGGAGGTGCTGCACCTCTTCACGCCGAACGACTTCGCCACCCAACTCAACGCTTTCCACGGGAACGCCTTCGCCATTGAGCCGAAGTTCACGCAGACGGCCTGGTTCCGCCCCCAGAACCGGAGCGAGGACGTGGAAGGCCTCTACCTGGTGGGTGCCGGCACCCATCCCGGAGCGGGAGTGCCGGGGGTCTTCCTTTCGGCGGAGGCCACCTACGGGGTCATCGCCAGGGACCTGGGGCTGCCGGACCAGTGGGATTGGAAGGAGAAGGGGCGGGTGCACCTGACCCAGGAGGAACTGGCAGAGATTCGGGACAGAGGGGAGGAGCGCATGGAAGACCCTGCCCCCCGTACCAGCCGCGACCTGGTTGCGACCAGCGATTGAGGGGCAGGGCCGGGGGGGGGGGCCTCCCCGGCGCCTACTCCTGCTGTTCCGCTCGCCCCAACTGATACCTGAGGGACTCCTCCAGCCCCGGGTAGCGGAACTCGAATCCGGTTTCCTGGGCCTTCCGGGGAAACGCCCGGACACCGTCCAGGAGGAGGGCCTCCCCCATCTCCCCGAAGAGGGCCTTCACAGCCAACGCCGGAACGGGAATCAGGGTGGGGCGCCCCAGCACCCGTCCCAGCGTGTCGGTGAAGGTGGCGTTGGTCACCGGGTGGGGGGCCGTGGCATTCATGGGTCCCCGGAGCCCGGGGGTCTGGAGGGCGTGGTAGATCAACCCCACCTCGTCGTCCAGGTCGATCCAGCTCACGTACTGCCGGCCGGAGCCCAGACGTCCCCCCACCCCCACTTTGAAGGGGAGAACCAGGGTGCCCAGGGCTCCCCCACCCGCCGATAGTACCATCCCGGTCCGGAGCTTCACCACCCGGATTCCAGCCCGTTCCGCAGGAGCCGTGGCCCCCTCCCAGCTCTGGCAAACCTTGGGCAGGAATCCGTTTCCCGGGGCGCCGTCCTCCGCGAGGATCTCCGCCCCTCTGTTCCCGTAGTACCCGATGGCGGAGGCCGAGACCAGGACGGCGGGCCTCCGGCCCAGCCCTGCCAGAGCCCGCGAGAGGAACTCTGTTCCTCCCTTCCGGCTTTCCAGGATCCGGGCCTTCTTCTCCCCGGACCAGCGGAGGCCGAAGAGGGGCTCCCCCGCCAGGTTGACCACCCCATCGACCCCTTCCAGCGCCCTGGCGTCCACCTGCCCTCCCTGCACGTCCCAGGGAACCCCGCCCCCCTTCCCCCCCCGGGTCAGGCGAAGCACCCGGTGGCCCCCGGTCTCCAGGAGGGAGCAGAGGGCTGTACCGATCAGGCCCGAGGCTCCACTCACCGCCACCGTCAGGGGCTCGCCCTGCCCGTAGCGAGCGTGAAGCTCCAGATCGCTCCTCAGGCGGGCGTGGCGGAAGTTGAACAGACGCACCAACGTCTTCTCCAGGATCGGCTCCCCGAAGAGCTTCCCCGCCGTGCCCAGCGGAGCCTCCCATTCCACTTCGTCCTCCAACACGCATCCCCCGTCGGTGAGGGGGATGAAGCGGTGGGCGTGGATCCATTTCTGGAACGGCCCCGAGAGCTGCTCGTCCTGAAAGAGCCGGCCCTCTTCGAAGGCCGTGTGCCGGAGCTCCCACTTCACCTCCCCGGGACCCTGCCGTACTCCCAGGAGAACCCGGCCACCATCGTGGATCTCCCCTTCCCGCTCCAGGATCCGGACTTGAATCCAGGGAGGGGTCAGGCGCTGGAAAGCGCCCGGCCGCATGTGCCAGTCGAAGAGGGTCCCGGCCGTGAAGGGGAATTGGGTACGGTGACGGTAGATGGGCATGAGATACCTCACCCGTTCTGGGAGCCGAACCGCTCCATGTATTTTTCCATTGACACCTTACGCCGCGTCGCCACTGAGCTCATGGATCGGATCTTTCCGAACACGGGCCGCTCCGGCCACCCCCGGTCGTAGCGCCCGAGGCACCAGAAGATCCCGCTGTAGGAGTTCGGGTCCCGGCCGTCCATCGCAAACCGATCATTCAGCCCGATCATCACCTCCAGGGCCTCCCCGGGGGAGGGGGTCCACTCCAGGATCTTCTTGCCCCAGAGCATCCGGAGGTAGTTGTGGATGATCCCCTCCCGTAGGAGCTGCCGTTGGGCCGCGTTCCAGACGTCGTCCGCGGTTCGGGCTTCCCTCAGCTCTTCCAGGGAGTACAGATGCGGTCTGGGATCCCCCTCGTGTTCCTCCAGGGTGGCCCGGGCCCAGGAGGGGAGAGACCCGTAGCTGGTGTGGCTCGGGTCCCGGGAGGACAGGTTGAAGCCCAGCTCCCTCCAGGTCACGAGCTGATCCAGAAACGCCTCGGCCCCCTCCCCCATTCCCCACCACCCGGCCCGGGCCCCATCGGCCCGCTCCGGGAGGCGAAGGGGACTCCACCCCTCCCACTCCGCCACCCGGGCGAAGACCTCGTGCGTGGAGATGTTCCCGAAGTGGAGGAAGGGGGAGAGCCCGCTGGTGGCCTCCAGATCGGGGTGGTTCCTGTCCCGTGCATAGCGCTCCAGAGCCCCCCGGAGGAACCCCTCCAGCGCCTGGCGGGCCGGGCCCGTTCCCCCCCGCAAAGGCACCGCCAGAACCGAGGAATCCAGGGGCATTTCCCGGAGGGCCTCCTCCCCTCCCTCCAGGAGGGCACCGGTAGCGGCCGGCCAGCGCTGCAGGATCCCGGAGGGCAGGATTCCCCGGGCGTCCGGAAGGGGGGGGTCCAGGGGCCGGGGATCGGGCACCTCGGGGAGGTGAGCCGGAAGGTGCCTCTGGAGGTACCGGCGCAGGTGGAAGGCGGCCGTGAAGGTGCGGTCCGGGGCCCGGAGGGGAAGGAGGCCGTTGGAATCCACCAGGTCCAATCGAACCGTCAAGGCCCGCCCTACCTCATCGACCATTCCGGGAAGGAAGAAGGAGGGGAAATCATCACCCACCACCCCCACCGCCTCCGCCCCCACGGCCGCCACGAGCCCTTCCCCTTCCCCGGGTGCCCTTTCCACGAAAGGGTAGTGGAGGACCACCCCCCCTTCAAGCTCCCGGCTCCGCTCCGCCATCCCCTCCAGCATGAAGCGGTGGAGGCGGTGGCTGGCATAAGGGTAGTCCACCCGAAGAGCCTCCAGGATCACCAGGGGCTTCCCCATCTCCCGGGCGAGATCCGCCGCATGCTGGAGGGCGAAGTTCCACCCCAGGCGGCGAAAGGCCGTCATCCAGTACAGGACGAACCGCCCTTCGGGATTCAGGGCCCTTTGGTTGCCGGGGCGAATACGGAGTTCGGGCACGCTGGTCATGGGTTCTGCCTATCCCTCCAGAGCTCGCTCGTTCGGGGCCTTGCCACCCGCTTCTTCACCCCAGGATCCACCAGGCCAGGAGGGAGGGAGCGATCTGTGTCCAGCAGTTATCGGTGCCGTGCGTGCTGAGCCCTTCCGCCAGGGCCCCGGAAAACCCGCACAAGGCCCCGACTCCCACCCCCGCCACAATCCCGAAGTCCAGGAGGGAGAGGGCGGCCCACCCCCCGAGAGCCCCCATCAGAAACACCGCCGCAGAGCCCTCCAGGGAACGGGTGGCAGGCCGGCCGAAGGAGAAGGGGGAGGAGTACCTGTGTCGTCCGAACCGGCGCCCCACCGGTTCCCCCGCTCCGTCTCCCCACCCGCAGACGAGGTACCCCACCACGGCGAAGGATCCCACCAGGAGAGCCCCGACCAGCCCCCCCAGGGCGGTGGAAGCCAGGGGAAGGAGGAGATCGCGGGCTCCGTCTCTCCCGTCCTGAGGGCGGGCGAGGGCCCGTTGAAGGGGCATCCGTTCCCCCAGGGCCACCGCAACCAGCACGAGGAAGGCGATGGCCGTGCCGTACACCACGACGCCCCAGAACCCGAGGAAGAGCTGGGCCGGGACCGCGCCGGTGAAGACTCCCACATGGAAGCACTTCCGGCTGAGGACCCGGGAAGGGTCCTCTCGCCTGGCCACCCACACCGCCGCCCAGGCCAGGCACAGGCCAAAGAGAAGGGAGCCCAGGGCGGCCGCCAGGAGGGAGCCGGGACCGCCGCCCAGGAAGGCAAGGGGGGAGTCTACCCACACCGGTCTTCAACCTCCCCCTTTCAGGGGGAAGAGCTTCCCCAGGATCTCGCGGAGCTCCTCCTCGAAGCCCTCCCCCTTCCTCACGATCCCCGCCGCCTCCGTTTGAATCCGGGTGAGCTCGTCCAGGCTCAGCTCCTTCCCGGTACAGATGATCACCGGGATTCCCATGCGACCGGGGTCGTCCCGGAGACGCTTCAGGAACGTCATGCCGTCCATCACCGGCATGAGGAGATCCAGGAGTATGGCGTCCGGGGTCCCCTCGGCGAGACTGGCCTCCGCTTCCCGGCCGTTTGCTGCCGTCCGGACCACCAGGCCGGCCTCTTCGAGGTGGTTCCTCAGGACGGTCCGGGTATCGGGATCGTCATCCACCACCAGGATCATCCGACCCCGGGTCGGGTCCAGGTTCCGCGCCACCACCCTCATGAGCTCGGCCCGGTCCACAGGCTTGGGAAGGAGATCCACCGCCCCGAGGAGGCTGCTCCGGTCCCCTTCCCCTGCCAGGATGCTCACGATGATCACGGGGATGTCCCGGAGCTCCGGGTCCTCCTTCAGGGCTCTGAGGGCCTCCCACCCCGTCATCCCGGGCATCATGAGATCCATGGAGATGAGGGCGGGCCTCTCCTTCCGTGCCTTCTGCAGTCCCTCGGCCCCCGAGCAGGCCTCCACCACCGAGCACCCGAGCTCCTCGAGGAAGTGGGTCAGGAGGACCCGGGAATCGGAGTCGTCGTCGATGACCAGGACCCTGCGGGAAGAGACCGTTGGGGATTCCGGCTTCGAGCGCCCGGGGGTGTGCCTCCGGGGCTTCGTCGACTCCAGGGGCCGGAGCGCCTCCTCCATGAGCTCCTCCCCGGGGGAACGTACCGGCTTGAAGTCGTCGGCGAGGAGGATCGAGAAGACCGAGCCCCTTCCCACCTCGCTCTCCACCTTCAGGTCGTACCCCAGGAGCTGGCAGAGAGAGCGGGAAATCGTGAGGCCCAGCCCAGTCCCACCATACTTCCTGCTGGTGGTGCCGTCGGCCTGCTGAAAGGCCTCGAAGATAGCGGAAAGCCGGTCGGGGGGGATTCCGATCCCCGTGTCCCTGACCCGAATGGACCCGGGAGTCGCCCCGTCGGGGCGCAGCACGACCTCCACCACCACCTCCCCCTTCTCGGTGAACTTGAGGGCGTTCCCCAGCAGGTTGATGAGGACCTGTTTCAGCTTTCCCGGATCGGTCCTCACCTCCAGGGTCCCGCTGGGCACCACCCCACGGAGGACCAGGTGTTTTTCCCGCACCTGCCCTTCGATCTGGCCGAGGGTCTCCTGGATCAAGGGTCCCAGGGCCACGTTCCGAAGGTCCAGCTCCATGCGCCCCGCCTCGATCTTGGCCAGGTCGAGAACCTCGTTGATGAGATCGAGGAGGTGCTTCCCGTTGGCTGAGATCCGCTCCAGATACCCCAACTCCTGAGGGGTGAGCCGCCCGCCGCGGTTCTTCGACACGATGTTCGTGAAGCCGATGACGGAGTTCAGCGGGGTCCTGAGCTCGTGGCTCATGTTCGCCAGGAACTGGCTCTTGGCCTTGTTGGCACGCTCCGCCTCCTCCTTGGCCATGCGAAGCGCCAACTGGGTCCTCCGGCGGGCCGTCACGTCCTTGCCGAACACCGCGGCGCCCGTGATGCCATCGGCCTCCCGGATGGGGTTGAAGAAATGCTCGTAGCTCCGGATCTGGCCTCCGATCTCCTCGTCCCGGAGCTCGGAAAAGGCTTCCCCCTTCAGGGCCCTCGCGAACATCTCCCGGTACCAGGGCGCGTCGGCCGCGGGAAAGGTCACCTCCGGCGGGTCTCCGGTCCGGGGCTCACGCCCCGTTCGGGCCTCCAGGGCCATGGAGAACGCCGTGTTGAAGGTGATCAGGCGCAGGGACCGGTCCACGGACCAGATGGCGTCCCCGGTGTTTTCCACCAGGGCCCGGAGGTTCGCCTGGAAAGCCTCCAGCTTCTTGCGGGCGTCCACCTCCCCGGACACGTCCCGAAATATGCTCCGGATGGCCACGGGCGCCCCATCCTGAAACCGGGAGTTGGCGCTCCCCAGACACCGCACCACCCTTCCGTCCCTGGCCACGAACTCCACCTCGAAGCTCGGGGAGGATCTCCCCTCCAGCACGGCCTGGAAATCCCGAATGCAGCGGTTCTTGCAAGAGGGGTGGAGAAGATCGAAGAAGCTCAGGTCCCGGGTCTCTTCAGAGGAATACCCCAGGACCCTGAGCCAGGCCTGGTTCACGTAGAGGAGCCGTCCTTCGGGATCCACGCTCTGGATCAGGTCGAAGGCATTGTCCAGGAAGTCCTGCAGCCTCTCCTCACTCTCCTGGAGAACCCGCTCCGCCCTGCGTCGCACCTCGATCTCCCTGGCCAGGGCCAGGTTGGCTTCCCGGTTGGCCTCGGCCGCTTCCTCCTCCCGCCGGAAGGTGACATAGACGCTGGCCATCAGTCCGATGAGGACCGCTCCATAGCTCAGGACCTTCAGGAGGTGGGCGGCGTCGAAGTCGGCATCATGGGGCGCATTGGAGAAGGGCATATACGCCCCATGCGCCATCATGCCGAGGAGCAGGGAGATGACCAGCCAATGCTCGAAGGGATCGAAGCGCCAGTGCCCCTTCCCCAGATACCCGCCCAGGGCGAGAAGAAAGAACAGCGCCGGGAAGAGCTCGGCGGGTTGCGAGAGGAAGGCGCCGGGATACACGGCCTGCGTGACGGGAATGAGGTCAAAGACCGTGAAGAAGACCCCGAAGATCAGGACGGCGAGGAAGGCGGCCGTGAGGTAGACCGGCACCTCCCTCATCTCCTCTCCAGCGGGCCCCCGGTTCTCCCGCCGCCAGGCCAGAACGCTCACGAACAGGAAGAGTGACAGGTAGAACCCTGACGCCGTGAACGTCCAGGAGGAGAGATCCAGGATCTCCACCGCGGTCCAGTCCCCGCCAACCCCGGAGGTCAGGACGCCGTGGATCGTGTCCAGAAAGGCAGTGCCCAGGAACCCCGTCCCGATGAAGAGGTAGGTCCCCCGCCGCTTGGAATAGAACCGCACCAGGGCCAGGGCACCTACAACGAAGGCCAGCAGTATGGATAGGGTCTCGAAGTTCCCGTGAAGGGTCGTGCCGGACATCCAGTCCGAGGGCAGGGGAGCCCCGGCACCCACGAAGAGGAGGGAGAAGAGAATGAAGTAGGACGCGGCCCCGGTGAGGACGCGGTCCCCCCTCAGGATCCGGGGTGCCCGGGAATCCCGTGTCGGAGGGAGGAACCCCTGGGGTGTCTCCTCCGTGCCTGGAGGGTCCCTCACCCCCTCGGGCCCAGCCACCGGGAGATGGTCTCCATGAGAAGGGCTTCATCCACGATGGGCTTGGACAGGTAATCGTTGAATCCCATACCCATGAACTTCTCCCGGTCTCCCGCCATGGCGTGGGCGGTGAGTGCCACGACCGGGGTATCTCCCAGGCCCTCCTGGCCCCGGATCCAGCGGAGAACCTCGGGCCCGTCCATCTCCGGCAGGGAGATGTCCAGGAGGATCAGGTCGGGGGCGTCCTGAAGGAGGCCCCGGACCGCGTCCATTCCCGTCTCGAACTCGGAGATCTCGAACGTCTCCTCCAGGAGGGCCCTGACCAGGAGTCGGTTGTCCGGGTTGTCCTCCACCACGGCGATCTTCGGTTTCATTCGTCCATCCTCTCCATCATCGCCTTGAGCTCCTCGCATGCGGCGTGAAACGACCTCTCCAGCTCGGAGAAGAGCCTGGTCAGGTCCTCCAGCTTACCGTCCCGCGCCAGGTCCTCCGCCCGCTCCGAAAGATGTTGGAGCACGACCGCTCCCACGTTTCCGGCGCTCGACTTCATGGAATGGGCCCCGGCCTCGGCCATCTGGGCCACACCGGTCTCCAGCCCCTCCCGGACCTGATTCAACCGTTCAGGGGTGTGGGAAAGGAAGATGTCGATCAGCTTCCTTGGGAGGGTGGGGCCTCCCCAGTCCCGCAGACGCTGGATGGCCGCGGGGTCGATCACCGGGCGCTCTGTCATCTTCTCCCCCCTCTCTCACTCCCCATGGAGGGCCTCCCGAAGGGTGGCCAACCCGGCCCCCGCCCCCTGAGCATTGCGGAACACCGCCGAGCCCGCTACCAGCACGTCGGCGCCCGCGCCGGCCATCTCCCCGGCGGTGAGGGCGTCCACTCCGCCATCCACCTGGATCAGGATGCCCCCCATTCCCTCCTCCTCCAGGAGCGCCCGGGTCCTTCGGATCTTCCCGGTGGAGGTGGGGATGTAGCGCTGCCCACCGAAACCGGGATTGACCGTCATGACCAGCACCAGGTCCAGGTATGGGATCACCTCCCGGATGGACTCCACGGGGGTGGAGGGATTCAGGGCCACCCCCGGCAGGGCCCCGAGCTCCCTGATCTCCTGCAGGGTCCGGTGCAGATGGGGGCAAGCCTCCTGGTGCACGGTGACGCGGTGGGCCCCGGCCCGCACGAAGTCCGCCAGGTACCGGTCCGGGTGCTCGATCATCAGATGCACGTCCACGGGGAGGGCCGTGGCCCTCCTCACCGCCTCCACTATCAAGGGGCCCACGGTGATGTTGGGCACGAAATGGCCGTCCATCACGTCCACGTGGATCCAGTCCGCCCCGGCCGCCGTCACCGCCTGGACTTCCGCGGCCAGGCGCCCGAAATCAGCCGCGAGGATGGACGGAGCAATCAGGGTCAAGGGTTTTCTCCCGCGTGGAGTTGAAGCTCCGGTTCCGCCGTCTCCCGGGGAACCGAAAAGGGGGGACCTATCCTTCCCGGAAAACGCGCCGCACGTCGGGGGATCCACCCACCAGGACCTCCTGGGCCAGGTCCAGGAACAACCCATGGTCCACCACTCCCGCCCTCCCCACCAGGGTCCGGTCCAGGGCATAGGGATCGGGGATGCCCTCGGGAAAGCAGCAATGGATAAGGTGGTTCCCGTTGTCGGTGAGGAAGGGCTCACCCCGGTCGCCCTTTCGGAGAACGGGCCGGCCACCCAGGCCCTCAAGAAAGGGGAAATGAGACCCCCATCCGAACCGCACGACCTCCACCGGAAGGGGGGATCGAGTCCCCAGGCGATCCACCATCTTTCCTTCGTCCACGATGATCACCAGGCGTCGGGAGGCCTGGGCGATCATCTTCTCACGAAGGAGGGCTCCGCCGAGCCCCTTGATGAGGTTGAGCTCCGGGTCCACCTCGTCGGCCCCGTCCACCGCGAGGTCCAGAACCGGGGTCTCTTCCAGGGTTGTGAGGGGAATCCCCAGCTCCCGGCAGCTCTTCTCGGTCTGGAGGGAGGTGGGGACGCCGAGGATGCCCTCGAGCTCCCCGGCCTGGATCCGTCGAGCCAACGCCCGCAGGAAGCAGGCAACGGTGCTTCCGCTCCCCAAACCCAGTGCCATTCCCGACTCGACGGAATCTGCGGCGGCGATTCCCGCGAGCTCCTTACCCTCCTCGGACCGCTGGGTGGGGGCCAATCCTCTTCTCCTGGTCGATTGTGGGGTGGAAAGCCCGCGCACTCCCCGCGAAATGTAGGGGAGCCCTCGGGGCCCTGCCAGATTTCTGGCAGATTTCCCTTGACGTCGAAGCCATCTCGGGCGAGCTTCTCCACGGCATGAACACATTTGAGACGATGGTCCCGATCCATGGTCGCTACTGCGGCCATTACCCCTGGCGGCGAGCCTGGGGGGGGACGCTCGTCTGACGCTTCCGAAGCATCGAACGCTGACTTGCCGCCCTTCCAGGCTCCCGGACCCCGGGAGCCTTCTTCGTTCCCGGTCCGATGGCCGCGGCCCCACAGGAGGAGAGGGAGAATCATGATCATCGTAACCCGCCCGGGCGTGACCGACGGGGAGATCGACCACATCCGGGAGCGTATCGAAGCCATGGGTCTCCGGACCCACATCTCCAGAGGAGAGACCCGGGTCGTCATCGGGTGCATCGGTGACGAGGACCGCCTTCGGCACGTTCCTCTCCTCTCCGTCCCCGGGGTGGAGGCCGTCCACCCCGTCACGAAGCCCTACAAGCTGGCGGCACGTGAGTTTTCGGCGGGTCCCTCCAGGATCTCGTTCGGAAAGGCAGAGATCGGAGGGAAGGAAGTGGTGGTCCTGGCTGGGCCCTGTTCCGTGGAGAACCAGGAGCTGACCCTCCAGACCGCCCGCTTCGTCGCGTCCCGTGGGGCACGGGGGCTGAGGGGTGGGGCCTTCAAGCCCCGGACCTCGCCCTACTCCTTCAGGGGCCTGGGAAAGGAAGGGCTGGAGATCCTCTCGGCGGTCCGGAAGGAGTCAGGCCTCCCCGTGGTGACCGAGGTCATGGACACCCGGCAGGTGGAGCTGGTGGCCGAGTACGCCGATGCCCTCCAGGTGGGTGCCCGGAACATGCAGAACTTCAGCCTCCTTTCGGAGGTGGGGAGGACCCATCGCCCGGTCCTGCTGAAGCGGGGGATGTCCGCCACGATCCATGATCTCCTCCTGGCGGCGGAGTACGTCATGGCCCAGGGGAACATGAACGTGATGCTGTGCGAGCGGGGCATCCGGACCTTCGAGACCGCAACCCGGAACACCTTCGACCTGGCTGCCATCCCGGTGCTCAAGATGGAAACCCACCTCCCCGTCCTGGCCGATCCCAGCCACGGCGCCGGCCGCAGAGACCTGGTCCATGCCCTGTCCTATGCAGCCGTGGCCGCGGGCGCTGACGGGCTCCTGGTGGAGGTCCACCCCACCCCCGAGGAGGCATGGTCCGACGGGGATCAGACCCTGGATTTCGGGGAGTTTTCCACCCTGATGGAGGGCCTGAGACCCTTCGCCGCCGCCGCGGGACGCACCCTGGCCGAAGGCGAGTAGACGGCGGGAATCCCGAGGAATCCAGCGGAATCCGGGCTCGCGCAGGAAACCGGGACCTTCACCCCCGAACGGCGAGCCGCGCCTGGGCAAGTTGCTCGAGCACGGCTTCCCGGGCCGTTCCCCCCGGAACAGCCCGGGCCTGGACCGAAGCCTCCCAGGAGAACACTGCGCTCACGTCCTCGGAAAACGCCGGGTGGAGGGCGCGGAGGCTCTCCAGAGGGACGCTTCCCAGGGGGGTGCCCCCCTTCTCGGCCGCCCTCACGGCCCGCCCCACGGTCTCGTGCGCCTCACGGAATGGGACGCCCTTCCTCACGAGGTAGTCCGCCAGGTCGGTGGCCAGAAGCTCAGGGGCGAGCAGAGGCCGTCCAGCGCCTCCATCTCCGAACCTGGCCGTGGCGAGCGCCCCCGCCAGCGCGGGGAGCACGAGGAGAAGGGTGTCCACCGTGTCGAAAAGGATTGCCTTGTCCTCCTGCAGGTCCCGGTTGTACCCGGAGGGGAGACCCTTCAGGAGAGCCAGGAACGCCGTGAGGTTCCCCACCAGGCGGCCCGATTTCCCCCTCACGAGCTCCGCCACATCAGGGTTTCGCTTCTGGGGGAGGAGGCTGGATCCGGTGCTGTACCCGTCGGAGAGCCTCAGAAGGGAGAACTCCCGGGTGGAGAAGAGCACCAGGTCCTCCCCGAGCCGGGAGAGATGCACTCCCAGGAGCGCTCCGGCGAAGGCCATCTCCACGGCCCAATCCCTGTCGGCGACCGCATCCAGTGAGTTCGGGGAGATCTCCCGGAACCCCAGGGTGTCTCTCAGCCATTCGCGGTCCACGGGAAAGGGGCAACCCGCCAGGGCGCCCGATCCGAGAGGAAGCACGGAGGCGCCCTGTACGGAGCGGGCTAACCGCTGCCGGTCCCGCAGGAGGGGCCAGGTGTGGGAGAGGGCCCAATGGGCCGCCCGGATCGGCTGAGCCTGCTGGAGGTGGGTGTACCCGGGGATGATCCTGTCCAAGCTTCCTTCGGCAAGGGAGAGGAGCGCCTCCAGCACCCGCCCCAGCTCCTCCTGGAGATGGGTCCCGGCCTCCATTCCCCAGAGCCGGAAGTCGGTGGCGACCTGATCGTTCCGGGACCGGCCGGTGTGCAGCTTCCCCGCCAGTGCCCCTACCTCCCCGTAGAGAAGCCTCTCCACCAAGGAGTGGATGTCTTCGTCCTCGGACCCCGAGAGATCCTCCCCGGCGATCCGTTCCCCCACTCGCTTCAGGCCCACCACCAGAGCCTCACCCTCCTCGAGGCTCAGGACCCCTACCCGGGCCAGGGCCTGGGCCCAAGCCTGGCTTCCCAGGATGTCCTGCCTCCAGAGCCGGATGTCCGTGGGCAGGCTCCGGTTGAGGAGTGCCATCTCGGGGGCCATCCCCTCCTCGAAGCGACCGCCCCACAGTCCACCGGATCCACGCTCGATCATCACGGCCCGCGATCCCTGGAAAAAGGAAAAGGGTGGGGAAGTCAGCGTTGGGGACACCTCCCGCCAAGGTGTGTCATCGAAAGCAACCCGCTCTCGCCCGCCGCATTCCTTCCCCACCCCACGTCCCTCGGGTCCGAAACGACCCCGAAGGCCGCCGAACCCCGTCGTCTCGAATAAATATGCACCAATTCTGCATGTTGTCAACAGGCAGGAGGACCGTCTGTCATCCCCCCCCTCGCGAG
>JBFYZD010000023.1:0-2673 GCA_041309685.1 Gemmatimonadales bacterium
CCTACCTGGACGGGTGCCAGGGTCCCGGGGGGCCCCGATCCTCCCTTCCCCTGCAGGGGGGAGCCGAATGCCGAGACTGGACCCCGGGGTGATCTGGAGCCGCCTCCTCCTCTTTCGCCTGGACTGGATCCAGGTGGAGGTCTCGGCACGCTGCGATGGCGACTGCCTCTACTGCCCCGTGAGCCGGCTCCGGCCCCTCAGGGAAAACGCGCTGATGGCCCCCGAGGTTTTCGAGGCACTCCTCCCCTTCTTCCCCTCGGCCGATCTGGTCTTCCTCCAGGGGTGGGGGGAACCCCTCCTCCACCCACGGTTCTGGGAGATGGCCCGGCAGGCCGTGTCCTCCGGGACCCGGGTGGGATTCACCACCAACGGCCGCCTCCTCGACCGGGAGAACCGGCGGGCCTTGCTGGACAGTGGGGTGCAGGTCCTGGGGGTGACGCTGGCCGGAGCCACCCCAGGGACCCACGACCACTTCCGGAGGTCCATTCCCCTGGAACTCCTGGACCGCAACCTCCGGAGCCTTCGGGAAGAGAAGGCAGGGGAGGATGCCGGAGGCCCGGATCTCCACATCGCCTATCAACTCCTGGCCGGGAACCGGTCGGAGGTCGAGCGGGTGGTGGAGCTGGCCGAGCGATGGGGGGCCGCGCAGATCGTGGTGAGCCCGTTGAGCCTCGTCCTGAGCCGGGAGTTGGAGGACGAATCCCTTCACGACCGACCCCGGGAATGGACCGGCGTCGTGGATCTGCTGCGGGAGGCAAGCCTCAAGGCCGGGGAACGCGGAATCGCCTTCCATGCCTACCGCGTCCAGCAGGTGGAGACCGAGCCGGTCTGCCGGGAAAACGTGCTGAACAGCTGTTTCGTCTCGGCGGAGGGGGAGGTGTCTCCTTGCGTCATGGCGAACGTGGGGCTGAGGCGGAATGCCACCGCAACCCATCGCTTCCGGGGAGAGGAGCATCCCCTCCCGACCTGCTCCTTCGGGAACGTGAAGGAGCGCCCGCTTCCCCAGATCTGGCGATCCCGGGCCGCCCGGGAGTTCCGGAGGGCCTTCCGGGACCGGATCCAGGGTCGGGGCACGGGGCCTGGAGGGCTTCCGCCTCCCTGCCGCCACTGCTACAAGCTCTTCGAGCCCTGATGGAAGGGCTCCCCGAGCCCCGCGCTCGTGGACGACCCCATCGGCCCACAACCGCCCGGCGTTCGTTCCGGCCGGCCCTTCCCCTGAGGCGCTTCAGGTGTCCAGCGCCTCCCGCACCTTCCGCCCGAGTCCCTGGAGCGAGAACGGTTTCTGGAGGAAGTTCACACCTTCCTCCAGGACGCCGTGGTGGGCGATGACGTTGGCGGTGTAGCCCGACATGAAGAGGCGCTTGATGCTGGGATTGAGGGAAAGGAGCCGCTTCGCAAGCTCGCGCCCGTTCATCTCCGGCATGACCACGTCCGTGATGAGCAGGTGGATCTCGCCGGAGAACTCCCGCGCCAGGGCGATGGCCTCGCCGGGAGTCGAGGCGGTGAGGGCACCATACCCGAGCTTCTCCAGCATCCTCGCGCCCAGCGCCAGAATGGCCGGCTCGTCCTCCACCAGCAGGATGGTCTCGTGTCCCCGGGCCGGGGGTGCGGCCCCGGCCGTCTCCCGCTTCCGCCCCTCCGGTTCCGTCACGCAGGCCGGCAGGTAGATGCGGAAGGTGGAGCCCTCTCCGGGCTCGCTGTAGACCTGGATCAAGCCCTGGTTCTGCTGCACGATCCCGTAGACCGTGGCGAGACCGAGGCCGGTGCCTTCCCCCCTCCCCTTCGTGGTGTAGAAAGGTTCGAAGACCAGCGCCCGGGTCTCCTCGTCCATGCCGCACCCGTCGTCGCTGACGGCCAGCACCACGTACCGCCCCGGGGTGAGCCCCGCGTGGGTGGCGCAGTAGTCCTCGTCCACCTCCACCTGGTCCGTTTCGATGGTGATCTTGCCCGGGGCGTGGCCGATGGCGTCCCGGGCGTTGACCACCAGGTTGGCCAGGATCTGGTCCAGCTGCGTCGGATCGATACGGATCGGGCTCAGAGCCTTCCCCGGCTCCCAGAGCAGGTCGATATCCTCGCCGATGAGCCGTCCCAGCATCCTGAGCAGGGATTCAATGGTGGCGTTCAGGTCCACCACCTTGAGCTCGACCGTCTGGCGGCGGGCGAAGGCGAGCAGCTGGCGTGTGAGCTCGGCGGATCGCTGAGCGGCCTTGCGGATCTCCTGGAGGTCCTCCTGAATGGGATGGCCGGGGGGCAGATCCCCCAGGACCAGCTCGGCGTGCCCGAGGATCACGTTGAGCATGTTGTTGAAGTCGTGGGCGACCCCTCCAGCCAGGCGTCCCACCGCTTCCATCTTCTGGGCCTGGCGGAACTGGTCCTCCAGCCTCTTCCGCTCGGTGATCTCGGTGGCCACGCTGAGAATGCCGGGCTCTCCGTGCCATTCAATGGACTTGGCCAACACCTCCATTGGAAAGCGGGTCCCGTCCTTGCGGAAATGGGCCACCTCGAAAGACGCCTCCCCGTCCCGTTCGATCTTCCGGACCCGCTCCTCCACGAGGGCCTCACTCTCGGGCACGTCCAGCTCATGGAGGTTGACCGCCATGAACTCCTTCGCGTCCTCATAGCCGTGGATGGCCAGGGCCTTGCGGTTGGCGAAGAGGAAGCGTCCCTCGCGAT
>JBFYZD010000024.1:0-5250 GCA_041309685.1 Gemmatimonadales bacterium
CCTTGTCCTCGAGGGTCTGCTCTGGACCCTTCCCGGGGGGAGGGTCCGGTGATGCACGTCCCTCCCGGGCTCCCCTGGACCCTCCTTCTCCCCTTCGTCCTCCTCGTCACCCTCCGCGTTCGGGCAGGCAGGAACCGCAAGCTGGAGGAATACCTCTCCGGCGGGCGGGGGGCCGAGCTTTGGCCCTCTCATGGTGTGGCCGCCCCGGTGCCCGGGCGCTGGCGGCTCCGGGCCCTCCTCCTGGGGATGGGTGGCCTGGCTCTCGGAGTGGCCCTGGCGGGGCCCACCCTGGGCACCCGGACGGTCCTCGTTCCCCGGGCCCCCGCGCCGGTGGTCCTCCTCCTGGACGTCTCCCGGTCCATGGACGTGCAGGACGTGCCCCGGGGGCGGCTGGACGCCGCCCGGATCGTGGCCCGCAGGGTTGCGGCCCGGGCCTCCCGGGAGGAGCTGGCGCTGATCGCCTTCGCCGGTGAGGCCTACCTCCTCCTCCCCCTCTCCGCCGACCGGGAGCTCCTGCTCGGGTTCCTGGACGGGGCCGACTCGGGGCTCCTCTCCAGCCAGGGCACCGACCTGGCGGCGGCCCTGAGGGAAGGGACGGAGTTGCTGAGGGAGGTGGCTCTTCCGGCGGGGTCCACCCTCCTGGTCCTGTCCGACGGCGAGGCCCACCACCCCGAGGAGGAGATCCTCAGGGCCGCCCGGGAAGTGCGGGAGCTGGGAGGGATCGTTTCCGCGGTAGGGGTGGGAACGGAGGCCGGTGGGGTGGTTCCCCCTCCTCCGGCCCCCCGTCCAGGGCTCATGCCGGCGGGCGCCCAGGCCGAGACTGGAAGGGGGGAGCCCTGGTCCCGGGCCCGCCTCGACCTCCTGGTCCGTTTGGCCGAGGCCGGCGGAGGGAGCTTCGCCTCCGGGGCGGATCCCTCGGCGGTGACCGCGCTCCTGGAGGGTCTGGCCGGGGAGGGAAGGACCCTGGAAGGAGCGGAGGTGGTGGAGCTGCCCCTGGAGGGATGGCCCTGGCTCCTGGCGCTGGCGGTGCTCGCCCTGTCCCTGGAGCTGGTCCTGGGTACCCTTCCCCGAACGGTTGCGGAAGGAAAGGTGGGGGCGTGAGGACGGGTTTCCTGGCGGTCGGCTGCGTTCTCTTCCTGGGACTGGGCCTTTCGGTCGGGGGTTGGGCCTTCCTGGCCACCCTTCGGGAGGAGGGCGCTCTCCGGCACCTCCGGGCGGGGGAGGAAGCGCTTTCCCGGGGTGACTGGGCGGACGCCGCCGCGGAGCTGCGGGGGACGCTTTCCAGCTCCGACCCGGCCGTGGGGGGGGCGGGTCACCACAATCTGGGGCTGGCCCTCCTGAGCTCCTCCCTGGAGGCAGAGGGGGCGGAGGCCCTTTCCCATGCCCGGGAGGCTCTGGTTCATCTGGAAGAAGCCCTCCGCCTGCAGCCGGGGCTCCCGCCCGGTGCCTGGAATCTGGAGTTGGCCCTGCGAAGGGTGCGGGAGCTGCAGGAAGAGGAAGTCCGGAAGGGGACCCGGGAGGCCCAGCGCCTCCTGGCCTCCTTCGGGTTGCTGGAGGGGGGGAGGCAGGGGGATCCCCGCCGCCCTCCCTTCCCGGCCGGCGGGCAGGAGACGATTCCCGCCCTTGAAAATGGACCACCATGGTAGCTCATCACGTCCTGGCTGCGGCTCTTATCCTCCAACAGGTTCCGGAGATCACCGTGGGCGTTCGACCCCAGGCCCTGCGGGTAGGAGGGCGGGCCGTCCTGTCGGTGCGGGTCCTCTCTTCCGGGGCGCTCCCGGACTGGGTGGAGTTCATCCCCCCGGTGGGGTTGGAGGTGGCCGACATAAGGGACCGGAGCTCCAGGGGGGTCGGGACGGGGGGAGGGACCCGGTGGGCACTGGACCGGGAGATCCACCTCCTGGCCCGGGAGGCCGGGGAGTACGAGCTCCCCCCGGCCCAGGTAGTGGTGGAGGGGGCGGTGTTCCAGGTGGCGTGCCCCCGGATCACCGTGGCCGCCGTGCCCCTCCGGTGGGCTCCTCCCCCCGCGGACCCGAACCGGGACACCCGGGAGACGGATCTCCCACCCGCCCAGACCCCCCGGTCCCAGGGTGCGCCGCCGCCCACCGGAGAGATGCACGAGGCTCATCCCGCCGGAGGGGCGGGGTACGCTCCCTGGGGCTACGGGGGATACCCTCCCTGGGGTTATCCCGGAGGGTGGTACGGCTATCCCCCTTCCCCCTACGGCCCCAACGGGGGATGGCCCGTCGGTCCTCCCGGTGCCATGCCGGGGGTGGGCGGGGCTGGAATCGCCGGAGGCTGGCCGTCCTATCCCCCGGGGACCTTGCCCGGCACCCCGCCGCCGGGAGGGTCCTTCCCGGGCACCGCTCCCATGGGCACCGGGAGCGGATGGACGAATCCACCCACCCTGCGGCCTCCTCCGGGGGGGCAGTGGCCCGGGGGCATGGGAGGTGGCTGGGCGGAGACGGCCGCCGGGGATCCCTGGTGGCCCGAGATCGTGCCGGAGCTCTTCGGGTATGGTGCCACCGCCCAGGGAGCCGGGGGGGAGGCGACCCTCTCCGCCGGGGTGACGCCCCCCCGGGTGTTCGAAGGACAGCAGCTCACCCTGGTGGCCACCGCCGCCTTCCGCCCCGGGGCCTTCCTGGGTTCGGGTTTGGCGCCGGAGTACCTACCCCCCTCTCCACCGGATTTCTGGGCCGTGGACCTTCCGGAGGCGATGGTGGCGGACGCGGTGGCGTCGGGAGGGGGAGTGGATCAGGCCTTCACCTTCCGCCGGGCCCTCTTTCCCATGCGCCCTGGCGAGCACCTGATTCCCCCGGTGCGCCTCCTCCTCCCCCGCTCCGGAACGGACCCCCGCGCGACCGGGTGGGATACCCTGGCGGCCGACCCCCTTCCCGTGACGGTGCTCCCGGTTCCCCGGACCAACGGGCTCCCGGGCTACGCCGGAGCCGTGGGGCGGTATCGGATGGAGGCCGGGGTCACCCCCACACGGCTGGCGGTGGGAGAGACGGCGATCCTGGTGGTGAGGATCCTGGGGGTGGGGAACATTCCCACCGTGCCCCCTCCCGAGCTGGGCCCGGTGTACGGGGCCGAGGTCCAGGCCGCCGGGGACGGGGCGGTGATGGAAGTGCGCGACGGGGTGGTGGGGGGGGTACGGACCTTCACCTGGTTGGTGGTTCCCACCCAACCGGGGCCCCTCCACATCGGCCCGGTCCTCTTCGGGTACTTCGACCCCTACCTGGGGGATTTCGGCCAGGCCTCTTCCCAGGAGCTGATCCTGGAGGTCACGGAGTTCCCCGGGGGACAGGGGGGGAACCCCACTGGGGCCCCGGGGGTCTTCTGACCGCGACCGCCGCTCCGGGAAGTCCTCAACGAAATCGGGACCAGGGCATGCGACAGCGATATGAGGGAGCCCCCACCTTCCGGCAGTTCCTGGAGACCGTCCGGGACAATCGGGATCTCTGGCAACAGGTCCATTCCCGGGCCCGCGTCCCGGAGGATCTCCTGGAGAGGGCTCGGGGCCTGGAGGGGAGCTGGCGCTTCCTGGTCCTGACGGAGGACTGGTGCGGGGACGGGGTTCATTCCATCCCCTACCTCGCCCGTCTGGCGGAGTCCCTCCCGACCCTGGACCTCAGGGTCCTCTCCCGGGAGGCGAGCCCCGACCTCATGGATGCCCACCTTACCCGTGGAACCAGGTCCATTCCGGTGGTCATGATCCTGGACGAGGCGTACCGGGAAGTGGGATGGTGGGGACCCAGGCCCACTCCCTTGCAGGAGCTGTTCCTCCGGGAGATCAAGACCCTCCCCCAGCCGGAGCGCTTCCCCCGCCTCCGGGCCTGGTACGCCAGAGACCGGGGGCGGAGCACCCTCGGGGAAGTCCTGGACCGGATCCCCCGAACGGTCTGATTCCCCTTCCCCCCCGGCCGGGAGTACCCTTTCCGGGCTCCTCTCCGGCGGATCACTCCCCCCAACCCCATTCTCCTCGTCTTTGTAACCTCATGCCTGCATGAGGGTTACCCTGTCCTCTGATGGGCTTCTGATTCGGCCTCCGGAGCATGACCCGCCTCTGAGGAGGCTCTGAGAGCCTCTTCGTATCGTGGGGTCGAGATCGCGGGACACACCGCCACGACGCCAGGGGAGGAAACCATGAAGCGCTTGTGCGACCGCACCAGAAAGGGGCTGCAGGATGCCGTGGCTCTACCCTGCGCCCTCGGGGCCCTGGCCCTTCTTCTTCTGGTCGTGGCAGGCTTACTGGGGGTGGTGTCCTGAACGGCTCTGAAGGTCCACGTCCACGACGGCCCGCGGGCTGTCAGCGAGAGGAGGAAGTCATGAAGAACGGGAGCGAAGCTGGAAACGGAAAGAAGGCCCTCTGGGCGGTGGAGGCCATGGCGATCGTCCTGGCCTACTTCGGGGCCTTCGGCGTGCTGATGTACCCGGTCCTGGACGCGGCCGGGTACCTGGCGTGAACCCACTCTTCCGCTCCGGTGGCCCGGACCCTATGGGCCGCCGGAGGGAGACCCGACGGAAAGGAGGAGAGTATGTTCAGGTTGCTCTGCTGTTTCAGGAGAGCCTGCCTATGCCTGGCCCTCCCCACCATGTTGGTCTGATGGGCTGCGGACGCCGACATCCGGTCCCGGGGGCCCGCCGGTCCTGACCCGTCCAGGCGGCCGGCCCCCGGGAGATCCGGAGCCCCTTTCCCCCGGCCCCTCTTCCTCCCAGACTACCCTCCGCCGGCCCGGATCGGGCCGATCCCCTCGCCCGGAGCGCTCCCATGGCAATCCTCTACAAGGACGGTGTCCCCGAGAACGACCATCCCCTGAACGTGGTGAAGGACGCCACCGACCTGGAGGTCGCCCGCCATGAGGTGGAGCGCATCCCCCTCTACGAGGTCTACATGCGGATGGCGGAGGAGCTTGCCAAGCGGAGCACGTGCGCCCGGCTCCAGGTGGGAACCGTCCTCACCGACGGCGCTCTCGAGCACGTGCTGGCCATAGGCTACAACGGGAACGCCCGGGGCTTCCCCAACCGTTGCGACTCCGAGACTCCCGGTGCCTGCGGCTGCATCCACTCCGAGCAGAACGCCGTGGTGAAGGCCGACGGCCACGTCCGGGAGAAGGTGGCCTTCGTGACGGCGAGCCCCTGCGTCATGTGCGCCAAGCTGCTCATCCAGGCCAACGTGACCCACGTCTTCTACCGGGAACCCTACCGGAGGCCCGACGGCCTCCTCACCCTCCAGCAGGGGGGCGTCAG
>JBFYZD010000025.1:0-2562 GCA_041309685.1 Gemmatimonadales bacterium
CCAAGCCGCGCCTCGGGCGGGAGGCAGACTCCGTGCATGCCTCCCGCCTCGGCGTTCCCCCGAGGCCGGCCCCATGGTCTTCCGATCCACTTCGGCAGCTGAGATCCCCTCCTGATCGGGCGGGAAATGGAAGCTGAAGAGGTGCACTTTCTCATAGGCCCAGGTCCACACCTCTCAGCGCCGTGAAGCCCCGGGCCAGGAGGCCCGATGCGATCAGGGGTACTGGGGGAGTGGAGCAGCCGGCGGCCTCCAGGGCGCCTGGTACGCCCTGGAGCTCCGCTATCGTCGAGATCTCCGTCATGTTCGGCACCCAGGGACGACCAGACATAACCAGGTCCCCAGTTCCACTCTGGAACCGCTGAGTGTGCCGAGGGGTCGCGAGGTGTGCTGAAATACCCAGAGCAGGTCTAAGGATAGGGATTTCAAGGGCCCTTCCGGCCCTTCCACCGAAGAAGCCCTGCTGGAATCTGCCCGTCGGCGGTGGGATTGAGCAAGGATGCAGGTGGCCGAGGCGGAGGGGGGGGGCTGAAGCGAAGGGGCTGGTGGGTCCGGGCGGGCGCGCCCGGGGCGGGACCGGGGGCTGGGCAGGTTAGTCGCCCCAGCTCTGGTCGAAGTCGTCGCCGGGGATGGGGTCGGGCTCGGCGGGGTCATGGTCCGGCGTTTGATCGAGGTCGTCCGGGGGGGACTCCTGGACGACCTCGTCGGCGTCGGGGGCACCGAGCTCGAAGGCGAGCTCGGCCTGGGGGGGCCCCCGTGCGGGGTGGAGTCTGGGAGGAGAGATGGGCTCGCCGATGTGGGTGAGGAACTGGGCGATGGGCAGGGGATCGGTGAGGACCGCGATGAAGGTGAGGGGCGTCTGACAGGTGGGACAGATCAGGGGGAGGACTTGATAGATCCGGGCGAGGAGCGCGGCCCAGCGGGAGGGTCGGGGAGAGGGAGGTGGGAAGTCAGATCCGGCGGGCTCTTCGGTCTCGGCGTGGGACCGGTGGGGGAGGGAAGGGGGAGCTGGGCTGGGAGACTCTGGGTGGCTAGGGCGTTGTCCTGGTGGGCCCGTTCGGTGACCAGGGGCCTCAGGGGAGCGTTGGGGGCGAAGACGCCGTGGTAGCGGTGACGGTGGAGGCGGGGAGGGGGGAGGATCTTGGCCAGGCGCTCGAGGAACTCGAGGGCGGAGAGGCGGAGCGCGGTGCGGCCGGCGGGATCGGGGTCGGGGAGGAGGTAGAGGACCTGGTCGGAGCGGCCGGCGACGAGGTGGAGTCTCTCGAGGGCGAAGGGCGGTCGGGCGCCGTAGCGGAGGAAGCGTTCCAGTCCAGCCCGGTCGGTGGCCTCGATGCGGACGCTCCCGTCGAGGCTGAAGTGAGCCGCCGTGGTCCCAGCTGAGCATGTCCTCGGCCTCGTGGGGCTCCAGCAGGCCATGGCGGGCACAGTGGCGGAGAACCCTCCTTCGAATCGTGTGTTGGAGGCGCTCGAGGAGACGGGGGTAGAGGGCGGTGGCTTCGTGGAAGCGGAGGTGGGGGTTCGGGCTGGTGGGGGTGGTGTCCGCGTCCTGCGTGGCGGGCTCGACCTTCTCGAAGAGCCCGTCGGTGACGCAAAGGTGATAGTGGTAGTGAGGATTGAGCGAAGAGCCGAACCGATGCAGGAAGCTCACCGCGCCAAAGGAGGCCGAAGCCGGAGCTGTGGGGCAGGCCTCCCTCAGGGTGGCCTGGAGGGCGCGGAGAAGGATGTGGAGGACGGCGCCCGCGGTCCGGGGCCGGTGGTGGAGGAAGGGCCCCTCAGGCGTTTGGGGAGGGAGAGGACGAACTGGCGCACCGGGACGTGGGGGAAGACGTGGTCCACCAGGTGGGCTGCGGTCTCAGCCATGCGGCGGGCTCCGCAAGAGGGACAGCACCCCCGACCGCGGCATGAGAACGCAACGAGGAACTCGTACCCACAACGAGAGCAGGGGGCCCGTGCGAACCCGTGGGCCAAGATCCCACACCTGAGGTAGCTCCGGAGCTCGTCCTCCACGAAATCCGGAACGCCGTCGCCCAGGGGATCGGCTTCGTAGGCCAGGGCGAGGTAGGTCTCGAGGTGTTCCTGGACGATGCGGTAGAGGGAGGTGGTCTCGGGGCGCCGGCGCCGGTAGGGCTGGGCGTGAGGGCCGCCGGGCCGGGGACAGGGAGCCGGGACGGCCCAGCGGGTACTTCGCGCGGTGCTCGGACTCTGGACGGACACGAAGGGCCCGGGAGGTCGAGAGGGGTGGCCTGCGGCTTCTCGATCTCACGGAAGGACCAGCGAAGGGGCGGTGGAATGGTGGGACGGGAGGGCGTCCTGGGGTGGGCTGGGGCCGGGCACCATCGACCAACCGCCCGGGCAGCCATCTCGGCCACCCGGGCGGTTGCTTCTACGGCAGTAGATGCGCGGCGGGCTGGATGCTGGGATGCGACGCCCCCGCCGCCCGTCGCCCTAGAACAACCCCACCACCTTCCCCGTCTTGGGATCCACGTCCACCCTGCGGTACGACGGATCGGACGCCGTGCCGGGCATGAGCTTGATGTCGCCGGCCACCGGCACCACGAACCCGGC
>JBFYZD010000026.1:0-3398 GCA_041309685.1 Gemmatimonadales bacterium
GAGCCCTACTCTGACAATCGGTTTTGCTTGCTTGTCGGATTAATGATCCGCTTGTCACCCGCGTTTTCTGGCGTTACTTTGTGTTTGGGGGAGTACCCGAACCCGGAGCGAGGGAGGCACCATGGGCGAGCGCAAGGCTGGTGGGAACATCAAGCAGGTGGTCCTGGCCGACGGGACCGTGAGGTATCGCCTCAAGTTCTATGTGGGGCTGGACGACGACGGGAAGCGGGAGTTTCACAATGAGACGTTTGACACGGAGCGGGAGGCCAAGGACAAGGCGGCCTCTCTCCGGGTAGCTCGCGCTGGTGGTGACTCCATCAAGCCGTCAAAGCAAACCCTCACCGCCTTCCTCAAGCAGTGGCTCCGGGACGAGAAGGAGGGCGACATCCGGCCCAGGACGCTCTACGATTACCAGAACGTCCTTTCCCGGTATATCTACAGCCCACCGAAGGGCACTCCAGCGCTGGGACGTACCCGCCTCAACAAGCTCCATCCCGTGCAGTTCCAAACCCTGTACTCCTACATGCGGAATACGATGGGCCTCAGCCCAAGGACGATTCGGTATCTCCGAACGATCCTCCATGGTGCCCTTGATCATGCCGTCACCTTGGGCTTACGGGCGACCAACCCGACGGCGAAGGCGAGGGCGAGGAAGAGGAAGCGGGTGGACGGCGACGAGGTGCAGGACGCTTCCACCTGGGAGGAGAAGAAGCCCACCGCCATGAACCGGAGCCAAGCACACGCCTTTCAGGAGGCGTCCAGGGAGGACCGATACCACGCCCTATGGGTTCTCCTGCTCCATACAGGTATGCGTCCATCGGAGGCCCTGGGGTTGAGGTGGAAGGACGTCAACCTTGAGACCCGAGAGCTTCATGTACGCCAGATCCTCACCCGGCGGGGAGTGAAGACGTGGCGGCTCATGCCACCAAAGACCAAACGGAGCGCCCGGTGCCTCACCCTCGGCCCGTCCATCGTGAGGGCCCTGCTACAGTGGAGGGAGCAGCAGGCGGCGGAGCGGAATCTCTTGGGCTCCGAATGGGAGGACACGGGGCTGGTCTTCTCGAATGAGTTTGGTCGCCCTCTAGACCAGGGCAATTTGAATTCCCGAAACTTCCGGCGTATCTGCGCCGCGGCCCATCAGGAGTATCCCGACCTGGGCATGGGGACATGGGTGGAGAAGGGCGAGGAGAAGGTGTTTAAGCCCACGTTCTGGACCTACTGTTTGCGGCACACCTATGCCTCGCTTCTTCTGGAGGCTGGCGTGGATTTGAAGACGGTGAGCCAACGCCTTGGGCATGAGAGCGAGATACTCACCCTGACCACCTATCAGCACGTTCTTCCCACCATGGAGACCAGGGCAATGGAGAGGGCCGAGGCCATCTTCACCCTACCCGACACGGACCCGGATCGTTTGTACACTTTTGGTACAGAGGCCCAAAAACAGGACGTAACAGGGGTAGTCTTGGGCCCGACTCACCTGGCCTAATAGCCAACAGCAGAGCCATTTTCTCAACTAGGCCACACAAGGAAAAACTGCCTTCGACGCTCTCATAATCCGACGGTCCCAGGTTCAAGTCCTGGTGGGCCCACTGGCGGCAGAGGCCCCCCGCACCCAACGGTGCGGAGGGCTTCTGTTTTCCCCTTCTTGGCCGTGAGGTCGGGTTGGGCGGGGATCAGGACCCTCCCGTGCCCCCAGGGCTTGCGCCCTCCCGGGCCCATCGGGTCAGGAGTGCCGCGTCCGCCCCGGTGAGCTCCGCTTCGCCGTGCAGGAGCAGGTACCCCTTGAGGGGCATCGCGCCCTCCTCCACCTCCTCCGTGACCTCCTCCAGCTTCCGGGCGGCCCGGGCTGAATCGTACTGGTTCCAGGTAGAGAAGTTCAGATGGGTCCGGCCCTCCAGAACGTGATTCCTCACCAGCCACTTGGCGGGGACCACATGGCTGTACCACGGCCAGACCGTCTGGTTGGAGTGGCAGTCGTAGCAGGACCTTCTCAGGATGGAACGGACCTCCGGCGAGGCAGGGACCTCCCTCTCCACCGGAGGGTTCTCCGCCCTGGGGAAGGGGAGGATCTGGCCCGCCGCCAACACCAGGCCCACAAGGGCGAGGACGCCCGTCAGCGCCTTGTTCATTCTCTTCCGATTCCAGGGATTCTCGGGTGGGTGAAGGAATGGGACGGCCGGGTCAGGCCCCTTTCCCTCCCGCGGTCTCGGCTACGTCGTCCAGGAGCACCACCAGGTGGTCCGGATCCCCGGCCGGGTTCCGTATCAGGCAGGTTGTGGCCCGGGACCATATCTGTGTCCCGTTCCGGCAACGGAAGCGGCGTTCCGCCTCCATCTGGCTCCGCTCGCCCCGGGCCAGGGACCCCAGCTCCCGGAGGACGCCGGCCTGGTCGTCCTTCACCAGCAGGTCCGCGAGGGGCATCCCCTCCATCTCTTCCACCCGGGAGAGGAAGATCCCGGCGAAGGCCGGGTTGGCCTCCACGATGATCCCGTCCAGGTCCACGAGGGCGATCCCCGTTCCGGAGTTCTGGAAGACGGCCCTGAACCGGGCCTCGCTCCCTCGCAGCTCATCGGCGGCCTTCTCATCGGAGATGTCCTCCAGCGTGCCCTCCAGGTAGAGAACCTGCCCGTCGGGGTCACGGTGGAGGCGGGCGGTGTTTCTGACCCGGAGGTTTCGTCCATCCTGGCGCCGGATGGTGGTCTCAAACCCACGGACGACGCCGTAACGCTCCAGCGATGCCCAGAAGCGATGGCGGTCCTCCGGGTGGACGTAGAGCTCGCTGGAGTACAGGCGCTGGAGGGAGTCCCTGTCGGGATAGGCGAGAATGCGTATGAGGGCCGGATTGGCGTCGATGAAGCTCCCGTCGGGGTGGCTGCGGTAGAGACCCACCGGGAGGTGGTCGAACATGCTCCGGTGGCGTTGCTCGCTCTCTCTCAGGGCCCGCGCCGCCCGGGTACGCTCCAGGGCATAACGGATGGCCCGCTCCAGGATCTCGGGGTCGATGCGGCCCTTCACCAGGTAGTCGGCGGCACCGGCCTCCATGGCTTCCATGTCCACCTTCCGGCTTCCCCGGCCGGTGAGCATGATGACGGGAGCGTCCACCCCCCGCCGACCCGCCTCCCTGAGGAGGTCCATGCCGGTGCGGTCCTCCAGAAAGTAGTCCACGAGGTAGACATCGTGCTCTCCCTTTCGGAAGCCATCCAATGCCTCCTCGAAGGTGGAAACCCAGTCGAGCTTGAAGCTCCCGTGCTCGGCCTGGGAGAGCATGGCCCGGGTCATCTCGTAATCCCCCAGGTCGTCGTCCACCAGGAGCACCCTGATCGTCGCTGATTCCACTTTGCCCTCGTGGGTCTTGGTCCTGATCTCCCGAGCGGCCGCTGCCCCACCCTGAACCCGGA
>JBFYZD010000027.1:0-3690 GCA_041309685.1 Gemmatimonadales bacterium
TCCGGGGTCCTGATCTCGTACTCCACCCAATCCGTTTCCTTTTCGTATCCCCTTCTCTCCAGGTGGACCGGGTAGTACGGGAAGTTGTAGATGGTGGCCATGGTCCCCAATTCCTCGAACCCCTCCACCAGCATCCCCTCCGGATCCATGTCCGTGAATCCCAGCGGCCCGTGGATAGCGGTCATCCCCTTGTCCCGGGCCCAGGACTCCGCGGCCTCGAAGAGCGCCCCCGACACCTCCTCGTCATCGATGAAATCCACCCACCCGAAGCGGGCGTGGCGGAGGGCCCACCGCTGCACGAAGGCCCGGTGGTGGATGGCGGCGATACGCCCCACCACCCGTCCGTCCCGCTTCGCGAGCCAGCATCGGAGCTCGCAGTGCTCGAACGCGGGATTCACCTCAGGCCGCAGGCTGTCGATCTCCGCCTTGATGAGGGGGGGGATCCAGTACGGGCTCTTCTCGTACAGGGAGAAGGGGAACTCGACGAAGGTCCTGAGGTCCCTGCGACCGCGTACCTGGTGGATCTCGACCGCCATCGGGCACCTGTGGGGAGAGGGGAGGAGGGCGTTCCTTCAGTCCAGCCAACCGCCGAAATCCTCACGACGGCATCGCGCCTGCACCGTTCGTTCCATGGCTCGGAGCACCGGCGGATCAGCGCCAGCCTGCGGTCCCCCGCGTCCCGGAGGGTCTCAGGCAGGCGCTGCACCGGATGTCATTGTCCGCCATGGAGAGGCCCCCGCACGTTATGAGTGGTGAACCCGATGCCCTGACCCGCTGACCGGAAGGGTACACGGTCCCGCTCGGGCGGTCCAGCGTGCGGCGGATGGGGCCGTGACCGCCGGCTCCCGGGGAAGTCCGCCTCCGCCTCCCGGGGGGGAGCCGGGGGCCCCCGCCCCGCGTTACCTTTCCCCTACATACACCGTCATGGCCCAGGAGCCCGACTCCCGGGCCTCCGCCGCAAACCGCCGGGGCCGGCGGAGGGCGGTCCAGTCCAGGTCCTGCGAAAGGCATTGCCATGAGGAAAGCCACCCTGTACATGCTCTCGATCCTCCTTCTGGCCTCTCTGGGGGCGCGGCCCCTACCCGGGCAGGCCCCGGGGGGAAGGGATGAGGTCGTGACGATCCAGGTGTCGCCCCAGACCCTTCTCCTGAATTGGAAGGCGCGAGGCGACGTGAAGGTCACGGTGCATGCCGAGGTCAGCTTCGGCCTCTTCGATGGCGCCGACATCGACGTGTGGTTGGGTGACATCCAGGCGACCTACATCAAGCCGGATGCCCGGGGCGACCTGGTGGCCAAGTTCCCCTTCGACCAGGTGGCTCAGCTCCTCGAGGTGGGGTCCGCCACCCTCACCCTCACCGCCATCACCAGGGACGGCACCGTGTACACGGGAACGGACGAGGTGAGGATCATCGAGCCCTGACCCTCCGGGCCCACCCCGGGCCCAGCCCCCTCGGGGAGACCGGGGTTTCCCTCTTCCCGGGGTGGGCCCGGAGGGTGGAAGTGCGAGGGGGTGGCGAACCCGCGGGAGTGGCCTATTCTTCCGGGCATGACGAGCCCGCGCCCCGACTCCGTGCGCACCCCTTCCTGGGACGTCCTCATCATCGGTGGGGGGGTCATCGGAAGCTCGATCGCCTACTTCCTTTCGGCGATGGATCCGGCCCGCTCCGGCGCGGCCGGAGGAAGGGCCCTCCGCATCGCCGTGGTGGAGCGGGACCCCACCTACGGCCGGTCCTCCACGGCCCTCTCCGTGGGAGGGATCCGCCAGCAGTTCTCCACCCGGGAGAACATCCTCCTCTCCCGATTCACCGTCGATTTCCTTCGCCGGGCGCCCCGGCTCCTGGCCCTGAACGGGGAAGAGCCCCACCTGGGCTTCGTGGAAGCCGGCTACCTCTTCCTGGCCACGGAGGCCGGAATGCCGGTCCTCCGGCGGAACCTCGCCCTCCAGACCGGGTTGGGCGCCGAGGTGGCCGTCCTTTCCCCGCAAGCCCTCAGCGCTCGGTTTCCCTGGATGGAAGTGGACGATCTGGCGGCGGGATCCCTGGGCCTGGCAGGAGAGGGGTGGATCGACCCCCACTCCCTCCTGCAAGCCCTCAAGGCCAAGGCCCGGGCTCAGGGCGTGGAGTACCTGAGGGACGAGGTGGTGGGGATGAGGACGATGAACCACCGGGTGGAAGCCGTGACCCTGGCTTCGGGAGGGCGCCACCCGGTGGGGCTGGTGGTGAACGCCGCCGGCCCCCGGGCCCATGAGGTCGCCTTGATGGCAGGAATTCCCGACCTCCCGGTTCGCCCCCGGAAGCGGATCGTCTACCGCGTCCACTGCCCCGAGCCGCTCCCGGGGTGCCCCCTGGTGGTCGACCCGTCCGGGGTCTATTTCCGCCCCGAGGGCCGGGATTTCCTGTGCGGGGTATCCCCTCCGCCGGACCAGGATCCCGACACCCTCGACCTGGACATGGACTTCCGCCTCTTCGAGGAAGTGGTCTGGCCGGTCCTGGCCCGAAGGGTCGGGGCGTTCGAACGGGTGAAGCTCGGGCCATCCTGGGCCGGTCACTACGCCGTGAATACCCGGGACCGGAACGCCATCCTGGGCCCCTATCCGGCCCTGCCGAACTTCTGCTTCGCCAACGGGTTCTCGGGGCACGGACTCCAGCATTCCCCGGGTGTGGGGAGGGCCATCTCGGAGCTCATCCTCTTCGGGGAGTACCGCACGCTGGAGCTGGGGCGCTTCGGGTTCGAGCGGTTTGAGACTGGGGAGCTGATCAGGGAAGAAAACGTGGTGTGATGGGGTGTCAGGAGAGCCCTTCCCTCAGAACGTGTAGCTCAGGCGGCGTGCCCCCAGGGGGTTCGCCAGCCTGGGGTCTTCCAGAAGCAAGACCAACACGGTGGTCCCCGGATCCCCGATCCCATAGGCCGACTGATAGGCTCTCTTCAGGGGTCCGAGGTCCACGCGCAGCCCCCTCGTGACCAGAGCCTCGCAGGCATCCCCGTGGTCCTCGTGGGAGATGAACGCCCTGAGCTGGACGGGGTAGGATTCCATCCAGCCTCCCCATGCCACAACCTTCAGGTCGTGGACCCGACATCCGCCCCCGTAGGTGACCGAAAGCTCGAGGAGGTCGCCCCGGATCTCGGCGGATTGAAGCTGGAAGGGGTCATGGGGCCAGTCAGCGGGGGTGGTCTGGGGGTCCACCACGATGGGAAGCACCCCGGAGGCCATCCCCTGCAGGGTAGCGACAGCTTCCCGGAGGGCTTCGGGCAGGGCTTCGGAGCTTCCGCGAAAGCGGTGCTCTCCCCCCGCCTCGGCGTAGTGGACCGAATAGTGGAACTGGTCACAGCACTCGACGCCGAAATCCTCGTCGTCCAGGGCCCGGATCCCCGCGTCCCGAAAGAGCGTCGCCAGGTAGGCGACCTGGTCCTGCGTGAGGTTCTGGAGAGTATCTCCGACCCCGAACTCGCAGAGGCTCCGGCAGGACTCTCCCAGGAGAAGCCCCGTCTGCCCGTCCAGGAGGACCCGGTAGTCGGCGGCGGCCAGGCCACCGGTGACCTGGAGCCGGATCTGGAGGAAATCCTCCCCCACCAGGATCCCGTCGGGATCCGGTCCACAGCCCCGCGGAAGGAGCGCCTGGATGGGAAGGACAGTCAGGGCGGTCCTCGAGGTTCGCATCTCAACTGCCTCGGAGAAGGGGGAAGCCAGCC
>JBFYZD010000028.1:0-5360 GCA_041309685.1 Gemmatimonadales bacterium
GCCGGGGGGGGGGGGGGGGGGCCGGGGCGCTTCCTCCGAGGGCTCCGGATGGGGATGGACCGAAAGCCCTGAGGGACGGGCTACTCTTCCCCGGGGTACCGTAGCCGTTTCGGCAGCTCCGGGTCCGGCTCCACGAAGAGGGTCTGCACCCTGGCGGGGATCACGACGCCGGGGGGGGCCTTTCGGGGTTTCCGGACGTGCTTCCGCCGGGTCCAGTCCACCGGCACCACTCCCGAGCTCCGGGCCCGTGAGCCCAGGGCTGCCAGAATGGCGGCCTCCTCCAGGTCCCGGGCGGGTGGGTTCCCCTCCTCCGACCAGCGAAGGACCACATGGGCCCCGGCCGCGTCCCGGGCGTGGAGCCACACGTCCTCGGGCCGGGCGTGGCGAAAGGTGAGGCGGTCGTTGTGCGCCGACCCCCGCCCGACCCTGATCTCCAGCCCCCCGGAGCTCCGATAGCGGCGGTACGGGAGGCGCTCCCCTTCCTGGGAAGGGTTCCTTGCGGGTCCGGCCCCCTCCCCGACGCTGCGGGCCGCCTCCTCGGGAGAGATCGTTCCGGCTTCCACCCCGCTGCGCAGCTCCTCCAGCTCCTCCACCCGGGCCTCGGTTTCGGCCAGGAGGGGGGGGAGCCGGCGCAGGACCTTCTCCAGGCGGGAGGCCTCCCCGAAGAGTGCCTCGGCATTCTCCCGGGGGGAGAGGCCAGGGTCCAGGGTGAGCTCCACCGGGGATCCGTCGAAGCCAGGGAGGGTCACACGGGAGCTTCCCCGGGGGACCTCCCCCAACCGGGTCAGGAGAAGGTTGGCCTGGTCCCGGATCCGGCCCGGGTCCCGGGCTCCCGCCAGCTCCCGCTCCAGCCCCAACAGGCGGCCCCGGGCCCGGTGGAGCGCTCGCTCCACCCTTCCCAGAACCCCCTCCACAGCGCTTCTCCCCACCGGGGCTGCCACCCCCGCCACCGCCGAAATTGCGTCCAGGAGAGTTGAGAAATGATCGCATTTAAAGCCTTGCAATATATATGGATAAGGTTGTTTGTCTCTACTTGTTTCGAGCAGG
The DNA here is from genome assembly GCA_041309685.1 of Gemmatimonadales bacterium. Taxonomy (GTDB): domain Bacteria; phylum Gemmatimonadota; class Gemmatimonadetes; order Longimicrobiales; family Gaopeijiaceae; genus JBFYZD01. Next base: position 1,048 of record JBFYZD010000028.1, read on the forward strand.
CAGGGTTGAGGATCCTCCAGGGTGCGGAGGCGGTTCCAGAGGGTCATGCCGGCCAGAGGCCCGGCCGGGAGGGATCCATCCGCCGCCTCCTCCGCCAGGAGGGCAGGCAGGTTCAGGGGGGAGGTGTAGGCCACCTGGTCCAGGAGCTGCCGCCGGCCCTCCTCGCTCCGGCTCCAGGCCAGGATCTCCCCCCAGGCCGACCCGCCCAGGGGTCCGTCCCTTCCCATGCGGGCGGAGGGAGGCGGGGGCTGGTAGAGGTGGCCCACCGCCAGCACCCTCTCCTCCTGGCGCCGGGTCCAGAGGAGGTGGCGGATGCGCCCCGCCTCCCCTTCCAGGAGGAGGGCGTTCCATTGGTTGGTCATGAGCTCCACGACCAGCTCCATGTCCCGGGAGAGCCCCCGGAGCTTCTCGAGCCGGAAACGAAGCACGCGCTCGTCGGGAGGCGCCTCCACCCCCTGGACCCGGGCTGCCAGGGGACGGGCGTCGGCCGGGGGGTCGGCGGGGGGAAGGAGGACCACCCACCCCGCCGTGGGGTGGAGGGACCACCGGAGAATCCCCGAGCGGAAGTAGAGGAAAAGCGCCCGCTCCTCCCAGAGGAACCGGTGGGCCCGGAGGCGGGCTCCCCTGAGGAGCTGGTTCAACTCCCGGGCCACGGCGGCCACCAGGGGGGCATCCCAGAGGATCGGCATGGGGGAAAGGTAGAGCCGCCCGCGGAGCCGAGCGAGGCTTGCGGGGTACGATGGGAAAGGTTTGACACTCCTCCCCGGCTCCCCTAAGCTATGGGGCTTGGCCCCTGCAAAGGGTCTTCTTGCAACATCTTGGCCCCTTCGGAAGGAACGTCAGGTGTCCACCCAGACGGGCAGTCCCAGACCCCGCGGATCCCTCCCCCGCTTCCTCGAAATGAAGGAAAAGGGGGAGAAGCTCGTGGCCCTCACGGCCTACGACGTCCTTCTGGCCCGCCTGGTGGAGGAGTCGGGGGTCGACCTCATTCTCATCGGCGACTCCCTGGGGCAGGTGGTTCTGGGCTACTCCTCCACGATTCCCGTGACCCTGGAGGAGATGATCCACCACGGGAAGGCGGTCCGGAGGGGGGCCCCCGGCACCTTCCTGGTGCTGGACATGCCCTTCCTCACCTACCAGGTCTCCACCGAGGACGCCATGCGGAATGCCGGCCGGGTCCTCAAGGAGACGGGGGTGGAGGCGGTGAAGCTGGAGGGGGGCGGGGGGGCCATCTGCCAGACGGTGGAGGTCCTGGTCCGGGCCGGGATCCCCGTCATGGGCCACATCGGCCTCACCCCCCAATCGGTGCACGCCCTGGGGGGGTACCGCGTGCAGGGGAGGGAGGACGCCGCCGCCGAACGCTTGCGCCACCAGGCCAGGGCCCTGGAGGAGGCGGGGTGTTTCGCCCTGGTGCTGGAGCTGGTTCCGGCGGAGTTGGCCCGGGAGATCACCGAGAGCCTGGTGATCCCCACCATCGGCATCGGCGCCGGGCCCCACTGCGACGGGCAGGTTCTGGTCCTCCACGACGCCCTGGGGCTGAACGCCGGATTCCGTCCGAAGTTCCTGAAGCGCTTCGGGAACCTGGACGAGGACGTCCGCAAGGCGCTGGGGTCCTACGTCCGGGAGGTCAGGGAGGGGAGCTACCCCGGCCCGGAGCACTCCTTCTCGAGGGAGACGTGATCCTGGTCCACACCCGGACCGCCCTCCGGGAAGCCCTCGCCCGCCTCCGCAGAGAGGGGGGAACCCTGGGCCTGGTCCCCACCATGGGCTACCTCCATGAGGGCCACCTTTCCCTGGTCGACCTGGCCCGGAAGAAGGCCGGGCGGGTGGCGGTGTCCATCTTCGTCAACCCCCTCCAGTTCGCCCCGGGGGAGGACCTGGCGCGCTACCCCAGGGACCTGGAGAGGGACCTGGCCCTCCTGGAGGGCAGGGGGACCGACCTGGTCTTCCACCCCGATGGGGAGGAGATGTACCCGGGTGGCGAGCCCCTCGTGACGGTGGACCCCGGGCCCATGGCCCTGGGGCTCTGCGGCGCTTCCCGGCCGGCCCACTTCCGGGGGGTCCTCACCGTGGTGGCCCGCCTCTTCGGGTTGTTCCGGCCCGAGGCGGCGGTGTTCGGGCAGAAGGACTACCAGCAGGCGGTCCTGATCCGGAGGATGGCCCGCGATCTGGAGATGGAGGTGGAGGTCCTCCTGGGGCCCATCGTGAGGGAAGGGGACGGGCTGGCGCTGAGCTCCCGGAACCTCTATCTGGGGCCGGAGGAGCGGAAGGCCGCCCCCGGGCTCTACAGGGCCCTTCTGGCCGTCCAGGGGGCTTTCGATGGGGGGCAACGGTCGCGAAAAGCCCTCCTGGGCCTCCTGGCCGCGGAGGTCGGCCGGAGCCCCCTGCTGGGGCTCGAATACGGGGAGGCGGTCCACCCCGAGACGCTGGACCCGGTGGACCCCGTGACCCCCGGAACGGTGGTGGCCCTGGCGGCGCGCTGCGGCGGGACCCGGCTCCTGGACAACCACATCCTGGGGGCGTGACGATGCCCGCCCCCTCTCCCCTCCCTCCCCTCCACCCCCTGGTGGAGGCGGCGTCCAGGGGCATTCTTCCTCCCTGGACCGTGGCCAGGCCGAAGCGCCGGGAGCACATGGCGCGGGTGGCGGCTCTCCTGGAGGAATGGGCCCTCGCCCGGGGAGAGGATGGGTGGGAGAGGCCCCGCTGGGTGGCTGCCGGCTACCTCCACGACGCCCTCCGGGACGCCGATCCCGAGGAGATGAGGCTCCAGGTGGATCCCGCCTTCCGGGATCTCCCGGGCAAGGTCCTCCACGGCCCCGGTGTGGCGCAAAGGCTCCGTGACGAAGGGGTGGAAGACGAGGAACTGCTCCACGCCCTGGCCTATCACACCCTGGGCTCCCAGGAGTTCGGGTGCCTGGGGTGGGCCCTCTACTCCGCGGACTTCCTGGAGCCCGGCCGGGACCTGCGGGAAGCGTGGCGGCGGAGGCTCAGGGCCCGGGCACCGCGGGATCTGGAGTCCGTGGTCAGGGAGATCCTCCAGGCCCGCATCCAATACCTGGCGGAACGGGGGCGGCCCATCCATCCCCGCACCGCCGCCTTCTGGAACCGAATGGCGGAGGGACAGGGGTGGGCAAGCGCCTCCGAGGTCTAGTGCTTCTGATGGTCCTGGTGGGAGGGGGGGTCCTGGTCGGCTCCTCCATGTCCCAGTGGTGGGGGCCGGTGGTCCCGACCCTCCCCTTACCCCCCCTGCCCAGGGTGGAGGGTCGGGTGAGAGTGGAGGTCCTGAACGCGGGAGGGCTTTCCGGTGTGGCCAGGGAGGCCACCGGGGCTCTCCGGGACCGAGGCTTCGACGTGGTATATTTCGGCAACGCGGGAACCTTTTCGGAGGACTCCTCCGTAGTGTTGGACCGAGCGGGACCTCTTGACGCGGCCCGGATCGTGGCGGACGTCCTGGGAATCCGCGATGTCCGGACACAACCGGATTCCAACCTCTACGTGGACGTCACCGTGCGGCTGGGGCCCGAATGGGCCCTCCCGGCGCCGGCGCTGCCGAAGGAGGAGCCGGGAAGGCCCTGGTGGGACCTTCGACGCTTCTTCCGGCGCTCCGGCTCCCAGGGGTCCCCCCAAGAAAGCAACCCTTAGACCATGGCAAGAAAAAGTCGTCGGACGCGCGGGGGGAACGGGGAAGACTCCCAGGGTGGGGAGCAGCCGGCAGGGACGCCCCCCTCAGGAGGGGGGTCTGGAAAGGAGGGAGGAAAGGAGAACGCCCTCCTGGAATGGATCAAGTCCCTCGGCGTGGCGCTGATCCTGTTCCTCTTCATCCGGTCCTTCCTGGTCCACACCTTCGTCATCATCTCCGGATCCATGGAAGAGACCCTGCTGGTGGGAGACCTCCTCCTGGTGAACCGGGCGGCGGTGGGAAGCCCCGTCCCCGGGACCTCCATCAGGATCCCGGGCTACTCCACCCCGAAGAGGGGAGACGTTCTGGTCTTCGACCCCCCCCACGAGCCGGACATGAAGCTGGTGAAGCGTCTCATGGGGCTCCCCGGCGACACCCTGGAGATGAGGAACAAGGTCCTCTTCGTAAATGGCCTTGCCCTGGACGAACCCTACGTCAGGCACATCGACGAGTACGCCGACGATACCCACCCCTGGATGTCCTGGCAGGAGCCCTTCCGTCTTCCCGCCCAGGACAACGGCGCCTACCGGCCCACGCGGGACAATTGGGGTCCCCTCGTGATTCCGCAGGACCGCTACTTCATGCTGGGGGACAACCGGGACACCAGCCTGGACAGCCGTTACTGGGGGCTCCT
>JBFYZD010000029.1:0-5423 GCA_041309685.1 Gemmatimonadales bacterium
CTCCCTCCGGGAGGCCATCTGATGGTGGGCCACTCCGAGAGCCTGAACGGATTGGCCCATGACCTCCAGTACGTTCAACCCGCGGTGTACCGGAAGTGACCTTTCTTGCCGCGAACCAGACAAGCCGCCAGGTCGTGGGGATTGCCGACCTGAAGCTCTCGAACCGTGTGGGAGACACTCTGGTGACGTACGCTCTGGGCAGCTGCCTCGGCGTGTGCATCCACGATCCCGAAGCCAAGGTGGCGGGGCTTCTCCACGCCATGCTCCCCTCGGCAGGAGCGGACGAGGAGAAAGCCAGGGTCCAGCCGGCCAAGTTCGTGGATTCGGGGGTCACCGCCCTCTTCCGGGAAGCGTACCGGATGGGGGCCAGGAAAGAGCGAATCGTGGTGAAGGTGGCTGGCGGTGCCAGCGTGGCGAACGCCGGAGAGCATGACAGCTTCCAGATCGGGAAACGCAACATCATCGCCCTGAAGAAGCTCTTCTGGAAGAACGGTGTGATGATCCGAGGTGAGGACCTGGCAGGCAACGTTTCCCGTACCGTGTCCCTGGACGTGGCCTCGGGCGAGGTCAAGGTCCGAGTCAACGGTGCGGACACCATCCTCTGAGCCTCCCGGAAGAGGCCGGAAAAACCGGAAGGACCTGGGAAAATGGCATTCAATGTCCTGGTCGTGGATGACAGCGCCGTGATGCGGGCCATGGTCATCCGGACCCTGAAGATGAGCGGTCTCCCCTTGGGTGAGATCCACCAGGCAGGGGATGGGGTCCAGGCCCTGGGGGTCCTGAATGCCAACTGGGTGGACCTAGCCCTGGTGGACATCAACATGCCCATCATGAACGGCGAGGAGCTCATCGATCGGATCCGTGACACCCCGGAGCTCCGGGACCTGGCCATCATCGTGGTCTCCACCGAGAGCAGTCAGACCCGCATCAACAAGGTGCGGAAGCAGGGAGCCCGATTCGTCCACAAGCCCTTCACTCCCGAGAAGATCCGGGAACAGGTGGTAGCGGCTACAGGAGTGTCCTATGAGACCGGACTTGACGTGGGCGCTGCAGCAGGCAGCAGCTTCGACTTTTGAGCAGATCGGGTTCCTCTTGCCCGAATCCGAGGTCACCGAGGCACAGGCCGCGGCTCCGGTAACGGCATCGTCCCGGGTCCGTTTCCGGGGTCCCGCGTCCGGCGCCATGGAGATCGAGGTGGCCGGCAGCTTCCTGCCGGAGATGGCCATGAACATGCTCGGGACCGACGGAGCGGCAGGAGGGGACGTGATGCTCGATGCGTTGGGGGAGATCTCCAACGTCATCTGCGGGAACGTCCTCCCCTCCCTCACGAGCCCGAACTCCGTCTATGACCTGTCGGCGCCGGAGACGTCGAGCCGGCCCCTCCCCCCTTGCGCGACCCCGGAGGGCCGGATCGCCCGGGTGGTCATCGGATTGAACGATGGCAGGGCGGAGATCACCCTCCGTCTGTACGGCTGAGCGGGGAGGGCGAGAGGAATGATACGGGTTCTGGTGGTGGACGACTCCGCCCTGGTACGGCGGGTGTTGAGCGAGGAGCTCTCCCGCTTCCCCGACATCCAGGTGGTGGGCACCGCCGTGGATCCCTACATGGCCCGGGACAGGATCCAGGAGCTGAGGCCCGACGTCCTGACCCTGGACGTGGAAATGCCCCGGATGGATGGTCTCTCCTTCCTGGCGAAGCTGATGAAGCACCACCCTCTTCCGGTGGTGGTGGTGAGCTCCCTCACCCCGGAGCACAGCGAGAACGCCCTTCGCGCCCTCCGGCTCGGAGCGGTGGAGGTCATCCCCAAGCCCGGATCCCAGTTCACGGTCCCGGACGTGGGCCGCCGACTGGTCCGGGCCATCCGGGCCGCCGCCGTGGCCCGTGTCCGGAAGGTGGAGGAGGACTCGGGCGACACCGATGCACCCGCCCCTCTTCCCCGGAGCCTGGAGACCACCCACAAGGTGCTGGGAATCGGTGCGTCCACCGGTGGCACCCAGGCCATCGAGCGGCTTCTGAGGGCCCTCCCGCCCAACGCCCCCGGCACGGCCATCGTGCAGCACATGCCCCCCGGGTTCACCGCCTCCTTCGCCGAGCGGCTGGACAAGATCTGCCCCATGGCGGTCCGGGAGGCCAAGGACGGAGACATCCTGGCCCCCGGCCTGGCCCTGGTGGCCCCGGGAGGTCATCACCTCCTGGTCCGCCGCAGCGGCGCCCGTTACCACGCGGTGGTCCGCAGCGGCCCCCCCGTGAACCGGCACAAGCCCTCGGTGGACGTCCTCTTCCAATCCCTGGCGGAGAGCGCAGGCCCCAACGCGGTAGGGGTCATCCTCACCGGCATGGGAGCGGACGGCGCCAAGGGGATCGCGGAGCTCCGGGCCGCGGGGGCCCATACGATCGCCCAGGATGAGGACACCTCCGTGGTATTCGGCATGCCCAAGGCAGCCATCGACCTCGGCGGGATAGAGGAGGTCCTCCCCATCGAAGGGATCCCCTCCGGCATCCTGATGGCCCTCCAGGAGCGGGTCCGGACCAGCGTAGTCGCCTGATGCCCCCGCCGGTACCTCCCCGCAGCTAAAGAACCTCACCTTTCCGGCCGATCCTAGGACCCGGAGCCGGTCCTTCCGGGCCCGGGCTCCTTCTTCGGGGTGGGCACCCCACCTGCCGACTCGAGACGGGGAGAGGATCCCTTGGATTCTTTCGACATCGACATGGAGCTCCTTCGGCGGATCGGTGAGATCCGGCGGGCGGTGGAGCAGTTGAACGGCGATGACCCCCAGGCACTGGCGGGCTTCGAGCGGACCATCAAGCAGGCGCGAGACCGGAGCGGGGCGGGGAATCCCGCCATGAACAGGCTCCTGGACGCCCTGGCCTGGGGGGTCCGGGCCGCCACCCCGGAGGAACGCACGGCAACCTCGCGGCTCGCAACCGGGATTCTGGCCGCTGCCGCCGCGGCCGAACAGGCCGTCTTCACCGATGGACCCGCCGCCGCGGCCCTTCTGGACCAGGCGGGCAGCACCTTCTTCCTGGCACTGGACCGAGGGCCCGAGGACTGGGCCTGCTGGACCCCACCTTCCGGGATCGAGGGCGCATCCAACCCTTCCGCTCCCCTCCCCCTTCCCCAGGAGAGCCGCCGGGATACCCCCCCCGGGAGCATGGGCGGGACCCTTCCGACGCTGGACGATCTCGCCGCGCTCCTGATCCGGATGAACCCGGAGGACCGGGGCGAGACCCTTCGCCTGCGGGAGATGCTCGCCGAGGTGGCGGATAGCCTTCCCCCCGAGGCGGACATCCAGGAACTCCTGGCGGAGATGAGCTCCCTCCTCGCGTCGGTGACGGTCCCGCAACGAACCAGGAAAGCGGTCCGGCAGGAAGCGGTGGAGCGCGTGGGAGAGCTTCTGGAAGAGGCGATCCTCCGCCACGAGGAAGGTGAGAGAATCCCCCTGGAGGCCACGACCCCCCGGGAGGCGACCTCTACCTCGCCGTGGTTCTCGGAGGCTGCGGAGGACGAGGAGAGCCTGGAAGCGCTCCTGGAGGCTGAGCCCGTCGAAGCTCCTCTTCCGGCGGCTACCAAATCCGGCCCATCCGGAGCCACGTCGCCTGGGGCGGAAGACCTCCCTGGCAAAGCCTTCTCCGGGGAGGATTTTCCCGAAACGGACCCCCTTCCCGGCGGCATGGACCCCGATCTGGTCCGGGACTTCCTCGCGGAGGGATCGGAATACCTGGAGCAGGCCGAAGACGCCCTTCTCTCCCTGGAAGCCGACCCGAGGGACAAGGAGGCCGTGAACGTCGTCTTCCGGGCCTTCCACACCATCAAGGGCGTGTCGGGCTTCCTGGATCTCCGCCGCATCTCCGATCTGGCGCACCACGCCGAGACCCTTCTCAGCAAGGTCCGGGATGACGAACTCCGCTACTCCGGCACCGTCGCCGACCTTTCCCTGCGAGGCATCGACGTCCTGAAGGCCCTTCTGCGCAGCGTGCAGGATGCCATGGAGGACGGGTTCCTCCGCCTCCCCCCCACCTACGGCCCCCTCTTCAACATCCTGGCCAACCCCGAGCTCCATCGGCAGATCGAGGAGGGGCGGGTGACGGGGATCCCTGGAGGGGGCGGCCCCCGTCCTGTCCAGGAAGAAGAGGAGGCCGAGGCGGATGCACCGGCCGACGAAGGGGAGGGCGAGGGAAGCAAGCAGACGAGCGTCACGGGAAACTCGATTCGGGTCAGGACCGACCGCCTGGACCGCCTGGTGGACATGGTGGGGGAGCTGGTGATCGCCCACTCCATGCTGGCCCAGGATCAGATGATCCTCCGCGACCGGGGCACCTTGAGCCGTACGGTGGATCACTCCGCGAAGATCCTCCGGGAGCTCCAGGACCTGAGCACCTCGCTCCGGATGGTCCCCCTGAAGCCCGCCTTCCGGAAGGTCACCCGTACGGTTCGTGACCTGAGCAAGAAGATCGGCAAACCCGTCCACCTCATCGCCGAGGGGGAGGACACGGAGATCGACCGGACCATGGTGGATGTCCTGGCCGACCCCCTGGTGCACATGGTGCGGAACTCCCTGGATCACGGTCTGGAAAACCCGGAGGAGCGGATCGCCGCCGGCAAGCCCCGGGAAGGGAGGATCCGGATCTCCGCCTACCAGGCCGGCGGTAGCGTGGTGATCGACGTCGCGGACGACGGTCGGGGATTGGACAGGGAGAAGATCCTGGCCAAGGCGAAGGAGCGGGGGGTGGTGGACTCGGACCGGGGGCTGACGGACCAGGAGGTGTACGCCCTCATCTTCGCCCCGGGATTCTCCACCGCCGACAAGGTCACAGAGGTTTCCGGCCGAGGCGTGGGCATGGACGTGGTGCGCCGCAACGTGGAGTCCCTGAGGGGCCGGGTGAGCATCGACTCCCGTCCCGGAGAGGGCTCCACCTTCTCCATCCATCTTCCCCTGACCCTGGCCATTACCGACGGGATGATCATCCGGGTGGGGAGCCAGAGGTTCATCATCCCTTCGGTGAAGATCCACATGAGCCTTCGCCCCGAGGCCTCGGCTCTCTCCACCGTGACGGGAAAGGGGGAGATGGTGCTTCTCCAGGGAGCCCTCCTCCCGGTCATCCGTCTCCACCGGCTCTGGAACATCCCCGACGCCGTGTTGGATCCCACGCAGGGAATCCTGGTGGTGGTGGGTGAGGGAGGCCAGCGCTCCGCCCTCCTGGTGGACGACCTGGTCACCCAACAGCAGTTTGTGGTGAAGCCCCTGGCGGGTGTGGTGGCCAAGACCCAGGGTGTAGCCGGGGGAGCCATCATGGGGAACGGAGACGTGGGGCTCATCCTCGATCCGGAGGGAATCATCGCCCTGGCCCGGGGTCTCACCCACGCGGCGGCGGCGTAACTGGGGGGTCATCCGGCAGCGCCCTCGCCGGCCTGAGGTGAAAG
>JBFYZD010000030.1:0-24982 GCA_041309685.1 Gemmatimonadales bacterium
ACCGGTACCTCTCGCTCATCGCCGCCTACGACCGGGGGCTGGTGGATCGGGTCACGAGCCTGGAGGGAGCCCTCACCCTCCACAACGAGCAGCTGGAGCAGAGCCTTGCGGAGCTGGGACGGCTCCGGCAGTCGAAGCTGGGGGAGGTGGCGGAGCTGAGGTCCGTCGAGGCTGAGCGCCAGAGCGCTCTGGAACAATTCCGAAGCCGGCAGGCACAGACCGAAAACCGGTTGGAGCAGCTGGATGCCGACGAAGGCCGCCTGACGGACCTCATCGACGACCTGGAGCGCCGCCGGCGCGAGGCGGAGGCTCGGATGGCATTGTCCGGAGCCGGAAGGGCCGGCCCCGGCACCCTCTCCGGCGCGGATGCGGGCTCCTTGAGCTGGCCGGTAGAGGGGGAGCTCATCTACCGCTTCGGCCGGGAGCGGCGACCCAACGGAACCGTGCTCCGATGGAACGGGATCGGCATCCGGACCGCTGCGGGTGCACCGGTGCAGGCCGTGAAGGCAGGTACGGTCGTGCTGGCCGGGCCCTTCGAAGGGTACGGGCCCACCGTGGTCTTGAGCCACGGCGGGGGCTTCTACACCCTCTACCTTTACCTGGAGGAGATCGGCGTGGTGGAGGGGCGCACCGTCGAAGCCGGCCAGGTAGTGGGAACCGTGGGTGGATCCCAGACACCGGAGGGCCCCCATCTCGAGTTCCAGATCCGAGCTCCCATCGGGGGGGGGGCTCCCCAGGCCATGGACCCCCTTCAATGGCTGCGGTCCCGGGCCCCGTGAGCCTCCACCGGCACTGGGGACATTCCCCCCTCCTGGGGGCCCTGGCCCGGGCCCGCACCACCGGGTCCATCCCGTCGGCCCTTCTCATCCACGGTCCCAAGGGGGTGGGAAAGCAGCACCTGGCCCTCTGGTTGGGCCGGCTCCTCCTCTGCCGGTCACCGGGATCCGAGGGTCCCTGCGAGGCATGCCAGGACTGTCGCCTGGCAAGCAAGCTCGAGCACCCGGATCTCCACTGGTACTTTCCCCTATCCCGGCCCGAGAAGGCAGCAACGCCGGAGAAGCTGGCGGAAGCCCTGGAGGAGGCCCGCGGGGAAAGGCTGAAGACGATCCGGGAGGACCCCCTTCACGTCTTCCCCTGGGATGAAGCCAGGGCCCTCTACCTGGCCGCGGCCCGGTCTCTCCGGCGCCAGGCCCAGAAACCACCTTCCATGGGCGCAAGGCAGGTCTTCATCATTGCCGACGCCGAAAAGCTCGCCCCCCAGGAATCCAGCTCAGAGGCCGCCAACGCCCTCCTGAAGCTCCTGGAGGAGCCCCCTTCCGGAACCATCCTGATCCTCACCTCCAGCGAACCGGGGCGCTTGCTCCCCACCATCCGGTCCCGAACCACGCAACTTCACCTCCCCCAGATCCCGTTGGAGGAGGTCACCGGGTTCCTGGTGCAGGTGGCGGGGGTTCCCGAGGAGGAGGCCCGGCGCCTCGGGTCCCTTTCCCAGGGCTCCATCGGAAGGGCCCTGGGGTTCCGGACGAACGGGGGGGAACGAGGGTCCCCCACCCAGGTCCGAAAGCAGGCGTTCGATCTCCTCTGCGCCGCCCTGGGCCCGACGCCCGCCCCCATTTTCCAGAAACCCCTCGACTTCCCGGGCCATGGCGCACGGAAACTCATGGAGCTCCTCGACTTCATGGAGGAGGGGTTGCGGGATCTCGCGCTGGTGGCCTCCGGTGCTCCCGGAGATCCATGGAATACGGAGGAAGGAGCCCTCCTGAGGAATGCCCTGGGCCCGAGGCCCATCCACCCCCCGGCCGTGGCGGATGCGGTGAGGAGGGTGGAGGAAGCCCGGATCCTGGCAGCAGGAAACGTGAACCCCCAGCTCCTGATCTTCGCGCTCCTCCGGGGCCTTCGACACGACCTCCTGGGCCCCAGGGACCGTTTCCCTCCCGGAATGTAGGACAGAGGATCCAAGCCGGCCTCCTCGCTCATCCCGACGCCTCCCTCGCCCTCCTCCCGGTGCGGGAGATGGCGGAGTCCATGGACCGGGGGGTGGCGCCGGAGGGGGTTCGGCTGGTCTCGAAGAAGGGAGGGGCGCTGGGAAGCCGGTTCGGGGAGGAGTGACGAAGCCGGACCGCCGGGCCCGCGTCTCCCATGGGTGGAGGAGGGGAGCCCCGGATCCGTCTACCGTGCGACCGGACGGACCTTCACTTCGTCCCCAGGCCGGATGATGGCGTTGATGGACAGCCCGTTCCAGCGGAGCAGGTCCGCGATGGAAACCCGGTGGCGGGCCGCGATCCCTCCCAGGGTGTCCCCCGACTGCACCCGGTAGACCCACGCCCCCCCACTCCCATGGGTCGTCACCCCACCGGCGGCCCGGAGGCCTTCTCTCGCGGAGGGTGCCTTGGGCACGATCACCCGCTGGCCAATCTGCATTCGCCGGGGCTCGATGGCGGGGTTGGCGGCCTGGATATCCTCCACCGGGACCCCATAGAGGAGACCGATGTGGGTAAGGGTCTCCCCCTGGGCCACCGCATGCTCCACAAAGGTCACCCTCTCCTGAGGGGGAATCGCGGCGTAGCCCCGGGAGAACCCCTCCCCTGCTCCCAGGGGCACGCGGACCCGGGTGGAGACTCCGGCCGGAGTCAACCCCCTCAGGAATTGAGGGTTGAGGGCCTGGATCGCCTCCAGTTCTACCCCGGCCGCCCGCGCCACCACGTCAAGGGAGGTGGCATCGGGGACATCCACCTCCTCGAAGGCGAGGGCGGACATGGGCTTCACCTCGCCGAACCCGAAGGCTTCCACCTCTCTGGCAATTCGCCCCGCGGCCAGAAAACGGGGCACGAAATCCCTGGTCTCCCGGGGTAACTCCCTGAGAATCTCCAGAAAGAGCCCATCGTGCCCCTCCCCTTCCGGAGCCCGGTTCCGAAGGAGGCGCTCCACGCGCCCAGGCCCGCCGTTGTAGGCCGCCAGGGCCAGGAACCAGGACCCGAACTGTTCCCTGAGCTGGCCCAGGAAGGACAGGGCCTGCGGCGTGGCCAGGAAGGGATCCCTGCGTTCGTCAACGAGCCTGTTGACCTTGAGGCCCATCCCCCGGGCCGTCGGCGCCATGAACTGCCAGAGTCCGGCCGCCCCGACCCAGCTCACCGCCGTGGGGGAATACCAGCTTTCCACGATGGGGAGGTAGGCCAGGCTGGCCGGCAGGCCCTGGCGCCGGATCTCCTCGTCCACCGCCTCCCGGTAGAGCCCCATCCGGGCCAGGGCCGCGGCGAGATGGGGCGCCTCCCGGGTCCGGAGAGACACCACCCACTCCTGCACCCTGGCCTCCATCTCCGGGGTTGTTGCCCAGGGGGAGTCCAGGATGGGGTCGACGGCCGGCACCTCCTTCGGAGGCGGGAGCAACTGGGGCTGGAATGCAACAGGAAGCGGTGGGGGAGGAGTGGGGGTTTCGAAGGGAGGAGGGACGGGGCCGGGAACGGGAACGGGCTCCGGTGGTGGATGGACCCCCACCAGGGTGCCACACCCGGAGAGGAGGAGGGAGAGGGCGGCGCAGACCCATCCCACTCCTCCGAGAGAGCCCCACCCAGCCACCCCCTCCCCTGGGGAGCGGGCAGCCTCCGGGATCTCAATCACACCTCGGCAGGAGTACGGTTCCAAGGATTCGGCTCAAGAAGAAGATGAAGTCGGGTGTTCCACCTTGGACGAAGGGTGGAGCCGGAAGGTTGCCTCCCGCCCCGGGCCCTGCTTCAGAGGTAGTAGTTCGGCGCCTCCCGGGTGATGGTCACGTCGTGGGGATGGGACTCCCGGAGGCCCCCGGGGGTGATCTGGACGAAGCGCGCCTTGGTCCTGAGCTCAAGCAGGTCCTTGGCACCGCAGTAGCCCATCCCGCTCCGGAGTCCTCCCACGAGCTGGAAGAGCGTGTCGGCGATGGGACCCTTGTAGGGGACTCGGGCCTCGATCCCCTCGGGCACCAGCTTCTGGGCGCCGGCCTCCGGATCCTGGAAGTAGCGATCCGCCGAGCCTTCCTCCATGGCCGACAGCGAACCCATTCCCCTGACCATCTTGAACCGCCGTCCCTCCAGGAGGAAGGCCTCCCCGGGGGATTCCTCGGTGCCCGCGAACATGGATCCCATCATGACCGACGAGGCCCCGGCGGCGAGAGCTTTCACGATGTCCCCGGAGTAGCGGATCCCCCCGTCCGCGATCACCGGGATCTGCCCCTCCACCCCCCTGACCGCCTCCATGACGGCGGAGAGTTGCGGCACCCCCACCCCCGTCACCACACGGGTCGTGCAGATGGAGCCGGGCCCCACACCGACCTTCACGGCGTCGGCCCCCCTCTCCATGAGGGCTCGGGCCCCTTCGGCGGTTGCGACGTTCCCGGCCACCAACTGGACCTCGGGAAGCGCATCCCGGACCCGGGCCACCGCCTGGAGCACTCCCTCGGCATGGCCGTGGGCGGTGTCCACCACCAGGACGTCGACCCCCGCCGCCACCAGCGCCCGGGCCCGCTCCAGCTCTTTGGTGAGCGATGCCCCGACCGCCGCACCCACCCGCAGACGGCCGTGCTCGTCCTTGCAGGCACCGGGGAACTGACGGCGCTTGAAGATGTCCTTGACGGTGATCAGTCCCTTCAGGTTCCCATCCCCGTCCACCACAGGGAGTTTCTCGATCCGGTGGCGGTGCAGGAGAATCTCCGCCTCATCGAGGGTGGTCCCGACGGGAACGGTCACCAGCCCCTCCGAGGTCATGACCTGCCGGATGGGTTGGTCCAGGTCGGTCTCGAACTGGAGGTCCCGGTTGGTGACGATTCCCACCAGCCTCCCGCCCGCCTCCACGATGGGGACGCCGCTGATGGAAAACTGGCTCATCAGGGCGTGGGCCTCACGCAGGGTCCGGTCGGACGCCAGGGTGATGGGGTTGAGGATCATCCCGCTCTCGGAGCGCTTCACCCTGTCCACCTCGGAGGCCTGGCGCTCGATGGTCATGTTCTTGTGGATGATCCCCATCCCCCCTTCCCTGGCCATGGCGATGGCCATGCGCCACTCGGTGACCGTGTCCATCGCTGCGGCCACCAGGGGGATGGGCAGGGCAATGCGAGGGGTGAGGAGGGAGGCGACGGAGGTCTCCCGGGGATGCACCGTGGAGTGCCCCGGAACCAGCAACACATCATCGAAGGTCAGTCCTACACCCAGGATCCTCTCCGACGATTCCACAACCTCCGCCATGGTGGTTCTCCAAAGGAAACAAGGTCCGTTCCACCGGGTGCGGCCTCCCCCCCGGGAAGGCCGGGCTCATGCGAGATCCACGCCTACGAAGCGCGCCCGCCATTTCCGGACACGGCCTTCCTCGTGCCCCGGCAAGCGGGCGCGACCACACCGACCCCCCCTCCGGGCCGAACCATGGGCCAAGCTATCCGGAGCCAGGAAGGGGTGTCAACCCGGGTGGGGCCTCATCCGGGGGAGGGCTTGCTCCCCTCCACGGAAGGCTTCCCCGGCGGGGCGAGCCCATCCTTCCCGGCCTGGGACCCCTTCCCGGCCTCGGGCTGGGGGGGGGTACCCGGCCGCCCCTGGGGTGGGGGGCCTCCCTTCCCCTTTCCAGTGCCGTTCAGCTCCCCTAGAAGCTCCCGCCCGGCATGGGACACGTTGGACAGGATTTTGTCCGCTGCCGCGATGAGCTGAAAGGCCTCCCGAAGGCTGGACGGGCTCAGCGTCCTGCGCCGAAGCTGGTCCTCCACCTTCTCGGCGAAGCTCTGGAGTCCGGAGGCCTCACTGGGCGACTCCTTGGAATACTTCGATTCAAGGAACTCGATGTAGTCAAGGACCTGGTAGACCTGCTCCTCCGGGAGGCTTTCGATCTTCCTCAGGAGGCGGGCACGAAGGACGTCGTGCATGGCGTGGACTCCTTGACCGGCGAATACAGAGGACGGGTAAGGATAACACTCCTCCGGAGACGCCGGGGAGCCCCTCCAGGGCCTCGGGGGGCACCCGGGGGTGGAAGGGGCCCAGGGAAGAGTGATCCCGAGTGTCTTCGAGGCCGCGTCTCATTCTCAGGCCGCCGTCACCCTTGCGGCTTCTGGCCTGGGGGTGGATTCATGGATCGACCTGAGGCGGACGCCCTTGAGAGAAGGGGGCCGGCGGTCTAAATTATCCATAATCATTCTTATTCTAAAATATGGCTGGAGCCTCGTGACTTCCAACCCCCTTCCGTCCCCGGCCGCCAGGGCATCCCATCCGCCCCGGACCGAGTTCGGCCGCGCTCCGGAGCCTGGCGGGGAGGATCACGGCTGGCAGCCCCTGGCCCTCTCCACCGGGGGATGCGCCCTTCTCGGTCTGATGGGTGCAGGAACCCATGCCTTCCTGGACCTGCCCGCCCTGGCTCTGGTGTTCTACTCCCTGGCCTACCTGGCGGGAGGTTGGGAGGCCGCTCGGGCGGCGCTCCGGGCCCTTGGAAGGGGGACTCTGGAGGTGGACCTCCTCATGGTAACCGCCGCGGGAGGTGCGGCCTTCCTCGGGCACTGGGCCGAGGGTGCCATCCTGCTCTTCCTCTTTTCCCTGGGGAACACCCTGGAGACCTTCGCCTTCGGGCGGACGCGGCGATCCATTCGTTCCCTCATGGCGCTGCGCCCGGACTCCGCAATGAAGGTGGAAGGGGGTGTGGAGCGGGAGGTTCCCATCGAGATCCTGATGCCCGAGGACCTGGTCCGGGTCCGCCCCGGGGAGCGGCTCCCCGTGGACGGAGTGGTGGTGGGCGGAGAATCCCCCGTCGACGAGTCAACCCTCACGGGAGAGGCGGTTCCGCTGCGGAAGAGGGCCGGAGACGAGGTATTCGCCGGTACCTTGAACGGCTCAGGAACCCTGGACGTGAGGGTGACCCGCCGGGCTGGAGAGACCACGCTGGCCCGGGTCATCCGCATGGTGGAGGAGGCCAGGGATGCGAAGGCTCCGGCCCAGAGCTGGATCGAGTCCGCCGAGAGCACGTATGCGGGCGTGGTCCTGGCCGGGGCCGCCCTGGCGGTGCTCCTCCCCATCACGGTCCTGGGGTGGGGTTTTGACCAGGCGTTCTACCGCGCCATGACCCTTCTGGTGGTGGCCTCCCCCTGCGCCCTGGTCATCTCCATTCCCGCCACCATCGTGTCCGCCGTCGCCAACGGGGCCCGCAACGGGATCCTCTTCAAGGGCGGGGTCCACCTGGATGCCCTCGCCGGAGTGAAGGTCATCGCCTTCGACAAGACAGGCACGCTGACCCAGGGACGTCCCGAGGTGGCGGGTTTCTTCCACCTTCTCCGGGGAGGAGGCCCGGGGGAGGTGCTGGTGAGTCCGGAGGTGGCCGCCGTCATGGTTCGCCTTCCCGCCATGGTCTGTCCGGTCATGGATTCCGCACCCCCCGCCAGAGGCCACTGTCCCGGGCTCCTGCCCGAGGACGAGGACTTCCTTCGTCTGGTGGCGGGGTTGGAATCAAGGAGCGAGCACCATGTGGCCCAGGCCATCCTCCGGGCGGTGGAGGCCCTGGGCCTCACCCTTCCCGAGCCCCGTTCCTTCGAGTCGTACCCCGGCAGGGGCATCGAGGGGCGGGTGGAGGGCATCCATCTCCTGGTTGGCCGGAGGGAGTGGGTGGAAGAGCGCGTGGGAGCCCCTACCCCCCCCATCCTCCTGGACTGGGCGGAGGGGGGTGAACGGGAAACCTTCTCCCCCGTTTTCGTCGCCGCCGACGGATTCCATGCCGGGATCCTGGTCATCGCCGACCAACCCAGGGTGGGCGCCCGGGAATCGCTTCAGGCTCTCCGGGCCCTGGGGATCAGGGAGGTGGCCATGATCACGGGGGACCATCCCCGGACGGCCCGGGCCATAGCCGATCAGCTGGGGGTGGACCGGGTCTATGCCAAGCTCCTGCCGGACGAGAAATCCCGCGCCCTGGAGAGACTCCGGGAGGAGTTCGGCCCGGTAGCCATGGTGGGAGACGGGGTGAACGACGCCCCGGCCCTGGCCACCGCGGACGTGGGGATCGCCCTGGGAGCCGCGGGAACGGACGTGGCCCTGGAAACCGCCGATGTGGTGTTGATGGGGGACGATCTTGGAGGAATCCCCTACGCCCGCATGCTGAGCCTGAGGGCCCGCCGCATCGTCCTCCAGAATCTCGTGTTCGCCTCGGGCGTTCTGGTCACCCTCGTGGCTCTCGCCCTCATGGGTTCCATCAGCCTCCCGGCTGGTGTCGTGGGGCACGAGGGGAGCACGATCCTGGTGGTGCTCAACGGCCTTCGTCTTCTTCGTGGCCGAAGACAGCCTCCGATGGGACAAACGCCTTCAGGCCTGGAGTCTTGAGGACCTCCCCGAAGGCCCGGGCGACCACGGAGGAGAGGGCCGACACCGCGGAATGCCCTGCCGTCATGGCGTCTTTGGGGAGCTGGAGCTTGAACCTCGCCTCCGTCTCCGAGGTCCCCGGATCGACGTCCAGAGCCGCCATTCGATACCGAAGGGTCAGGGGCACCCGGTGGCCGGGGGGTAGGCAGGGAGTCGCCAGCGCGGCCAGGCTTGAAAGGACCCTTCCAGCGTCCCCCAGGGAGGCCAGATCCCTTCCATCGACCACCAGGGCCAGGTTCCCCTTCAACCCCCGGGTGGTCTCGTCCAGGAAGACGTCGATGCTGGCCCAATCCGGAACTTCCCGATGGTGGAAGAAGAGGTAGGCGCTACGGGAGGCGTCCCCCGCCCACCTGCCTTCGAACTCGTAGCTCGTCGTCTTCTGAAGTCCAGACAACTCCCATCCCACGGCCTCCAGCCCCTCCCGAACGGCCTCCAACAGGGGTTCCAGTGTCAGGAGAGCTTTGGAAGGGGGAGGAAGAGCCATGGAGTCCGGTCTCCGGGAGCCTCAACTCAAGATGTTTATCAAGAATCAGTATTGACAGGATGACGGCGCCCACTAGCTTTCGATGGTCGGCAAGAACCTCCCTCTCCAGCATCGGTAAGCTCTTGAGCCCCACGGACCTCCCCTCTGAAACGGCCGACGGCCGCCTGCGCCGGACCCTGGAGCTCACGGGACACCGCTTCACGGAGCAGCGTGCCGCAGTCTACCGCTTCCTGTCCAGCACGGCCACCCACCCCAGCGCCGACGAGGTCTTCCAGACGGTGCGGAACCGGGTTCGGGGAATCTCCCTTGCCACGGTCTACAAGAGCCTGGAAACCCTGGTCTCGTGCGGTTTGGCCGGAAAGCTCACCTATGGTGACGGCTCGGCCCGTTACGATGCCCGAACCGACCCCCATCACCATGCCCGCTGCCTGGTCTGTGGACGCGTGATGGACGTCCCGGGCCATCTCTCGGACGCCGAGATGGAGAGGCTGGAGGAGGGGTTGGGGGACTTCTCGGTTTCGTCCTACCGCCTGGAGTTGACGGGGACCTGCGCCTCCTGCACTGTGGTGGGTCGCTAGGAGGGGAACCCCCGGCTCCCTCCTTCCCTCCCCTGGGGTCGGAGTCCTGAGGGGATCCAGTTCCAGAGTCTCCCAACCGGCCTGCGAACCGAGGAATGCGGAAAAAGACAGTCCGAGGCCTGGCCTTCCCCGCGGTGGCCATCCTGGCTCTGAGTCTTCCTTCGGGCCCCATTCCACGCGCCCCTCTTCCCCTCGGGGCCACCCCTCCCGAGGCCCCCTCCGGTGAGATTCCACCGGTCCCTTCGGCTCCCGGCACGTCAGGAGGGAGGGCAAACCCCCCGGCGGAGACCCTGGACCGTGGGGTCGTGGAGCTGCAGAGGGCGCTGGGAGGGATTCTGACCACCGCCGGAGGCCGGCGTGGGCGGTGGGCCGTTCTGGCCGTCTCTCTGGACCGGGGGGACACCCTGCTGGCGTTGAACACCCGGGAGCTCATGGTCCCGGCGTCCAACATGAAGCTCCTCACCACCGCCACGGCCCTGGCCCTCCTGGGGCCGGAATTCCGCACCGCAACCTATCTCCTCGCGGACGGACCCCTCTCGGGAGGCGCTCTGAAGGGGAACCTGATCCTCTTCGGGACCGGGGACCCAACCCTCTCGGAGCGCTTCTTCCCTTCCCCTCTTCCTCCCCTCGACTCCTTGGCCCTGCGCCTCTCTCTCCTGGGGATCGAGGAGATCCAAGGTGATCTGGTGGTGGACGGATGCTTCTTCGGAGGGCCGGAGCGGCACCCGGACTGGGACCCGGAGGACCTGAACGATGCCTTTGCCGCTCCGGTGGCGGCGGTGTCCTTCAACGAGAGCATCTTCACCCTCCGGATCGCCCCGGGGGGCTGGGCCGGCGCCCGCCCCCGGATTCAATCGGTCCCCGAGGGAACAGGCGTCCCGGTAGCGAACCTGGCGAGAACCACCGCGGCGGGCACTCCCTCCAGCCTCCTCCTGGTCCGGGACGGCCCCCTCGACCCGGTCACCATCCACGGGCAGATTCCGCTGGGCGGGCGGGAGATATGGAGAAGCCTACCGGTGTCTGACCCACTCCTCTTCGCGGGGCTCCAGCTCAAGCAGGCCCTGGAGGCCCGGGGGATTCGGGTCGGCGGGAACGTGCGGACCGTCAGGGATGCGCGTTCGTCAGCGGTTCGGGCCGGAACCACTTCCTCCCTCCACGTCCTCACCGTCCAGAACTCTCCCCCCCTCCTGGAGATCCTCAGGGTGGTCAACAAGGAGAGCCACAATCTCTTCGCCGAAACCGTGCTCCGGACCCTGGGCCGGGTGATGTTGGGGGATGGGTCCTTCGAGGGGGGAAGCCGGGTGGTGGAGGATTTTCTGGTTCGGACGGTAGGCGTCCCCCAGGAGCAGATCCGGGTCAGGGACGGGTCGGGGCTCTCCCCCCTCAACGGCGTCTCAGCCGAAGCCCTTGTTCACCTGCTGGACCACATGCACGCTTCCCCACTCTGGGAGGACTTCTGGGGCACGCTTCCCGAAGCGGGAGTCCGGAGGGAGTTGGGTCGGATGGGCCAGAGCCCCGCTGCAGGAAATCTCAGGGCGAAGACGGGAACTCTGACAGGGGTTTCCGCCCTGTCCGGGATGGTGAGGACCCGCTCGGGGGAGAGGGTCCTTTTCAGCATCCTCTCCAACGGCGTGGCTTCGGAGGACCGGTCCAAGCGAGCCGAGGACCAGATCGGCATCCGCCTGGCCTCCCTCACCAGGTCCCCCGGGAATTGAGGACGCGGCAACGCCGGGTCCGATGAGAATCATGCGATGACCCTCAGGACGCCCCCGGGACCCGCCCCCTCGCCCAGCGAAGACGGCGCCGAAGCTCCACCGGCGACATCGTCCTGAGCGTCCGCTCTGCGGTAGTGGGACTGTTCCACCGGACATCCTCCAGCGAGACCGGTCCAGCTTCCTCTCCGCCCTCCCGGGCCAGGACGAGGCAATACCGTCCCTTGTAGTCGTCTCCGGGGCGCGCCTGGATTGTGGCTACCCACTTCCCTCCGCTCTCGTCCTGGAATTCTCTCATTCCTCTCCTCCTCAAACACCGAATGATAGGCGGACCTTCAGACCGATCCATGGGCTCCGACCGGAGCTGCCGGAGTCGGCGGGGACTCCCTCCCTCCAGCAACCCTCAACCCAGCCCTGCACGAAACCCCTGTGCGGACGCGGGCAGCCGGGTCCGGAGGAGGAAGCTTCGAAGCACCCGCACCAAGCCTCCACCCTCCCGGATCTGGGTGGGGGTCGCTCCAGTATAGTGCTTCAACGCCCGGCGGAAGGCGGCGCCGGAGGAATACTCCAGTTGCCGCCCCACGCTCTCCCCCGTGCGCCCGGGCTCCTCCAGCCAATGCCCCGCGTGGAAGAGGCGGGCCCAGAGGTGCAGGTGCCCCAGGGACGGGAGACCGGATTCCTTCAGGCACTCGCTGAGGTAAGGCCGAGCCAGGCCGACCACCTCGGCCATCTCCTCCACCGACCACCGACGGTGGACCGAGTCCATGGCCAGGCGGACCACCCGCAACAGGCGTCGGGGAAGATAGGGGCTGAGGAAACGGGTTACCAGGGAGGCAGCCCCGTTCTCCCCGGCCCGGGCAAGGGCCCGGGCCAGCTCCGATTCCAGGCCCTCCACGCCAAGGAGGAGGAGGTCCTGGATCCCGGCCTTCCCCAGGCGAAACAGGGTGAAGGGATCCCGGTGCTTCCGGACCAGGAGCAGGAGCCCCAGGTGGGGGAATTGAGACCGGAGGGCCAGGAGGGCCCCCTCCAGGGACAGGGCCGAACTGATCGCCCCTAGGTCCAGGATCACAATGGTGACGGGGCGCTCCAGGACCACCCTCCGGAGTCCCCCCCAGGAGTGGCTCAAGGCCAGAGTGTGGCCAGGCTCGAGGAGCTCGGCCAACCTCATCTCCAGCACCCCATCCCCCGCCAACACCGCAAGAAGCGCCATAGACCTTCGAAAAAGATATACCCCGGTCGGGAAATGAGTCGGCGGACCCCTGGGGGCCCGCGCAACGTTGATGGCACTGGATCAATCCACCCCGGGTGAGGTGGGTCAGGAGCCACTCTCCCCGGGCAGCAAGCCGTCCCCAACCATACCCTTCCCAGGAGCTCCCATGAAGAAGGCTCGGATCCTCGTCGCGGCGATCATCACCACGTTCGCCCTATCTCTCACTGCCTGCACATCTCCCACCGGCGTGGATGAAGATCACACCATCGGATCCGGGAATCATACCATCGGATCGGGGAACTAAGGAACCTCGCCGGCTCCCACCAGCGCTTCCCTGAGTTCTCGGAGACCGGTGCGAACAAGCTGGACACGCCCATCCAGGGGGTCCTGAAGGGCGGAGGTCCGGGCCGGGGCGGTTGGAGGCTCCCTGTCCCTGAGGGCTTCCTCAGCGTCGAAGATGATCTTGCCCACGGAGTGGTGCTCGGAGAGAGCCAGGGCCTTCCTCAACCACTCCTTGCTTTCGCCTTCCAGGCCGAGGGCCCGGCAGGAGAGGCCGCGGTACAGGAGAATCTGTGCCCGGTAGATCGGCGCGGCGTCCTCCCATCCAAGGGCGTCCACTCTTGCCCGGAAGCCGCGGTAACCGGCGATGTCTCCGCGGACGGCGGAGACGAAACTGAGGGCATCGAGGGCAAGGAGTCTGTACTCGAAGCCCTCCACCCCATTGGCCACCACGGTGTAAGCGTCCCAGGCGGAGGATAGCTCTCCGCACTCCCTGAGGACGCCCGCCAGATCGAAGAGCGCCCTGAAGCTGTCCTCTCGGGTACTGTAGGCCCGGAAGGCCTCCCAACCATGGATGATGGCGCCATCGAGCTTCCCGGACAGCTTCTCTACTGTCATGAGGTCATGATGGGCGATGGCCCGGGCATAGCGGTCGTCGTTCTCCTCTCCCAGAGCCAGGACGGAATGGAGCAGCTCTCTGGCTTTGGGGAGGTTCCCCTTGTCCCGGTGCAGGTTCCCCAGGCCGTCCAGGACAACAGCCAATTTGCGGGTGTTCCCGGTCTCCTCCGCAACGGTTCGGGCAACTCCATACCAGGAGGCGGCCTCATCCCATCGGGCAAGCTTCCGGCAAACCCTGCCCTGGAAGCGGGCTGCGTCCACCGCCGCTTCTCCCTCCCCACCGGAAACGGCCAGGTCAAAAGACAGACCGTGGATCTCCTTGGCGCCGTGCAGGTGTCCCTGGTCCTCAACCAGCACGCCCCATTGCAACACTCCCGAAAGAAGCTCGCCCGGATCCTGGCGCTCCACGGCCCCCAGGATTCTCTCCCAGGCGACCCGTTCCGGATCTCCCCTCTCCAGGGCTCCCAGCTCCCCCCGGACCCCCTTCACCTGGTAGGCCAGGGATTCGGGGTTGACCACCAACTCGTCCTCCACCATCCCTCGAAGGAGCCGGGCCACCAGGAAGCGTGCGGCGATCCGGCGAGCCGCGTCCTCGTCCTCCCGCCTCCCCTCGATGTCCTGGAGGACAGGCCAACCTGCAAAAGGCTCCATCCCCCCGGGCGTTGCAGCAGCACCCGCGCCACCGTCCGGGGATACCGGAACCGTGCGGTCCAGGTCCCTGTGGAGCACGACGGCGGCAACCTCCCCGGAAAGGAACATGATGTCCCCGGCGAGGAGGGCGGTGAGAGGGGGGCGGGGGGTGAGGGAGTCCACGGCCATGAACCATGACCGGGGTCCATCGCTCCCAAGGGCCACGGCGCAGAGGCTCCTTACCCCCTCGCCCTCCGGCCCCAGCCTCCCCTGGGCATCAGGCAGGTCCAGGAGGGCCGGCACACCCCCGTCCCGGGAATCCAGCAACGGCCCCGGCGGAAAGATGCGACGGGGTCGGTCACTGGCCAGGTCGAGGAGGACATGGGAATGGGCAAGGCCCGGGCCGTACTCATCGAGCCAAACCACGGCTCCCCGGTCACCCCCGACCAGAGTCACCGCCCGCCAAAGGAGGAGGAGGAGCTTCGAGCGCTCCGGGTCCTGACCATGAAGGGCCAGGGTCTGCCGGAGTCGTGTTTCCTTTCTCTCCCGGTACGAGTCCAGGTGGAAGATCTTGGACGGTCTCATAAATTCCGGGTGAAACCGGTGGATCCCAGTTCGGTCACCGAGAGGGGGGTACATGAAAGCTACTGTTCGTGGCTAGGAAAGACAACCACGGGAGGCTCGCACCCGGGACGCCCCCCAGGGAGGAAGCCTCCGCCCACCGGGGCCTCCTTCTCATGGCCCTGATCTGGGGAATCAACTTTCCCCTTATCAAGGCCTCCCTGGCCGAAATCCCCCCTCTTGCCTTCAATGCCCTCCGCTTCCCCCTGGCAGCCCTCACCGTGTTCCTCATCCTCAGGAGGAGGGAGGGGCTTGTCTGGCCCGAGCCTCGGGACTGGCCCCGCCTGGTCTTCCTGGGCATCGTCGGGAACGTGGTCTATCAGGGGTTCTTCATCCTTGGCATCGACCGGACCCTGGCCGGGAACGCCAGCCTCCTCCTGGCCACTACCCCGGTCTGGACCATCCTCCTCTCGACCCTCCTGGGGCACGAGCGCCCCGGCTCCCTGGTGTGGGCCGGCGTCCTGGCGACCCTCTCCGGCCTGATCCTGGTCGTCCTCGGGGCAAACGCATCCCTCGCCCTCAGGGGGAGCACCCTTCCGGGGGACCTGATGATCCTCGGCGGAGCCATGGCCTGGAGCATCTACTCCGTGGGGTGCCGGGACCTCATCCGGAAGTACGGTTCCGTCCCGGTGACGGCATGGACCCTCTGGGTGGGGTCCCTGGGCCTGGTGCTGATGGGCCTTCCCTCCCTGCTTCGTGCGCCCCTGGCAGAGACCTCCTTTCTGGCGTGGGGGGGAGTGGTCTACGCAGGAGTCCTGGCCATCGGATTGGCCTACCTCCTCTGGTATCGAGGAGTCCAGCAGCTGGGAAACGCCCGGACGGCGGCCTATTCCAACCTGACGCCCATCCTCGCCCTGCTGGTGGCGTGGGCTTGGCTCGGGGAAGTACCTACCGCACTTCAGATCCTGGGTGCTGGGATCGTGTTGGTCGGCCTCTCGCTGGCGCGCCTGGGAAGGGAACGGGTGGTGTGAAGTGCCCCGGGCCCCCGGGGGAAGGTCAGTCCCGGCTGGGCGATCCGAGCTGCGGACGGTGTTTCACCTCAGGGAACTCGTAGTAGAGGACCCCCTCGGGCGAGATGTCCGATCGGACCCTGAACCCGTCATCCATGGAGATGAGAACCTTCTCCGCTGCGGGCAGGGAGAGATTGAGGTCCGCGGCGACCTCGGTGACCGTCAGGGTCCCCGCCCGTTGCGTGGCCAGGCGCAGAATCTTCTGCTGGAGGCGCTGCATGAGGGCCTTGCGGCGCTCATTGAGAGCCTTCAACCCCCACCAGAAGGATCCTGTCCCGGCGGCGCCGAAGGTACTTCCGACACCGATGGCCGCTGGCTCTCCCTCGGTGATCCCCACCACCACCAGAAGGGTGCCCAGAAGGGCCAAGCCCACGCCCAGGATCCTCCGAAGAAGCCCTCCATGGGGAAGAGGAGGATCGCTTTCCGACGAAACGGCCGAGGTCCCCTTCCCATCCACCGAGGGGGGAAGGGCATGGTACTGGTAGTAGTCCTGCCAGGCCAAACCGCAGTTGGGGCAGATGTAGCGGTTCCGCCGGAAGAGCCAGTACCCAAGCCCGGCAAGGCCCCAGGAGAACATGCTGACGCCGATAAGGAGGGCGATATGGGAGGGCCGCCGGAAGTAGGGGATGCCGTCCCCGCGGTACCCGCAGCGAGGACAGCGCCGGACCGTCGTGGGCAGGGACCCTCCCGGCGATACCGCCATCCCACAGGTGGGACAGTGGGTGGTGCCGGGTTCCAGGGTCTCACCGCAGGTGGAGCAACGCATCGTTTCCGGCCCAAGGGTGGCGGTCCAACCAGAGCTTCTCCTCCCTACGGGAAGCCCCCGAGGAAGATTCATGCCGTTCAGCGCAGGCGAACCACCAGGAATTGGAGGCCCATGCCCGGGTCCGGAGGACGCCCGCCGGGCCCGCTGACGCTCAGCGCGATCCCCCCGGAAGCCGGAGGATTAATGATGAGGTAATCCGCTGCGGAAGACCAGAGGGACCCGCCCCTCGAGAAGGACGCCCCCCCCGCCACCGGCGGGTCCAGAGGGAAGGCACCGTCGCGGGAGAGGGCCTCCCGCAGGTTCACCCCCGGCACCCTCAACCCGGAGCGCACGGGGACGCCGAGGCCGTCCAGGTAAAGAGAGCCCGCCCAGTCGGGAATGAGATCCCCCCATTCCTTCCCCACCACGTAGGTGAGACCATCCACCCCGGTCCGGGTCGACCGGGCCAGGGCGGCCAACAACCCGTCATGACCGGAAAGCTGCTTCAGCAGCAGCCATCCCGCGCCCCGCTCAGCGAGGGTCCCCGGGGGGAGGGAGGCCAGGACACTCACCTGGCTCGGCTCCTCCAGGAACCGCCGGGCACGGCTCCAGTTCCCCTGTCGGTATTGGAGGGCCTTCTGGGTCGCCCCGCGCTGCTCGAACGCCTCACCCACAAGGTCCTCGGCCATCTGGGCCATGGCTTCCGACAGCCAGAGGGCGTCCTGGTGCTCCGCCCTTCCAACCAGCATTCGCTGGTTGTAGTGCACCATGTGTGCGAACTCATGGGCAAGGACGGCGGGCACGATGGCGAGCAGAAGCGACCGGGAGAGAGCCGGTCCGAACCTCCCGGAGGGGTCCGGGACCAGGGCGTAGAAGACCTCCCCCCCGTTGCTCCCATTCATCCCCGGCATCAGGTCCAACCCGAAGAAGAAGCCTCCGACGTAGCCGTCGGCCCCGGTTTCCGTGAGCTCGTTCACGGTGGGGGTGAGAAGGATGACCACCCCGTCGTTCCCGTCCAGGTCGGATTCCTTTCCGAAGCTCCCGGTGACGACGGGATGAATGGTGTTCTCGAACTCTCCGGCCAGGGAGGCCAGATCCGTGTCGGAGAAGCCCCCCTCCGGAGCCCGCTCGTCCACGTAGACCAGCGTGTGGGGTGCAACGAAGCGAAGCACGGCCGTGACGTTGTCGAACTCCCTCTTCCGGTTCAGGACCTTGAACTTCCGGGTCTCCCCCAACTGGGGGACGTGGGGCGTGCCCTTGGAGGGAGAGGTGGGGAGGAGATCCCTGGGAGGGCGGGAACGGGCTCCTGGACCATCCAGGATCTCCCTTTCCAGGAGGCGAACCCGGAGTTCCCACCTCTGTTGGGCGTCCAACCCGGAGCCGAGACCGGGAAGGGCTGCCTCACCCCCCACCCGGACGGGGGGGGCATCGGACGGGCCCGGACCGAGGGCGGGGGAGACGCCGTCCGTGGTGAGCCCCACGACGGAGGTCCCGTACGCCGCGCCGCCGACGGCGCCGGTGGAGTGGGGAACCAGAAGGTAGGAGGATCCGGGCTCGGAGGGGAGGTGAACGCAAACGGGCCACTGGTTCGGGTCCAGGATCAGGTCCTCCCCGGGAGCGAGCTCCAGGGTGGTGGTCCCTCCCTCCACCTGGAGGGAAGCCGTCGTGGTGGAAAGGAACCCGACCTGGACCTTGAGGTCCACTCCTCGAGGCGGGAGGCAGGGCGGAACCTCCACCTGAAGCTGGGTGGGGGAGGATAGAAGGACGTGTCCCCGAATCCCCGAGAACGTCACCACGTTCTGCTCGGGGTTCGGGCTGAAGCTCCTCCCCTCCAGCCGGACCGTATCCCCGGCGAGAAGCGGCCCCCCGGGGACGAGGGTCAGCTCCGGAACCAGAATGGCATCCGCCCGGATCTCCACCGGAGGAAGCTGGGCGGCCAGGATCCGGGCCACCACACGGTAGCCTCCCAGGCCGGGGCCCAGGGTCAGACGTGTGACCGCCAGCCCGGTGGAATCGGTCAGGGAGGTGGGGGGGTCCACCCCGGCTCCGACTCCTTCAGCGATCTCCCAACGGACCTTCACCCCCACGGCGCCCCGACCCGTGGAGGCGCTCTGCACCCGGACCTGCAGGGGAAGGGGGAGAAGGGCGCCGGGGGAGGCCATCTGCCCTCCACCCTGGACGAGGATGATCTCCAACCCGGAGAGGTCCGGTCCCGCAGGTCCCGAATCGCCACAGGCCCCAAGGGTGGTGAGGAGGAGGAGGAGGAGGGATCGCGGGAGCCTGGGTCGTTTCATGACGCCGGTATGGGCGGTAAGGAGAGCCGGTGGCCCTCCCTGTCTTCCGGAGGCCGGTCCCCGGGGGAGTAAGTGGGAGCCTACCTGCGGCCGAGGCGGATCAGCTCAAGGAGATCCAGGATAGGATTCCCTGTGAGGGACGCGGCCCCGGTCCGCACCCGCCCCACGACACGGATGCGCTCCAGCGGTATGAGACCCTCCACTTCCCCCAAACGTTCCGGGGGCACGGCGACGTAGACGAAGGCGCTCTCCGGCGGGGGCGTCCGGGCCAGGAGGAAGGGCTCCCCCTCATAGAAATCGGTTCGTACCTTCTCGGCTCGCTCCAGGGACACGAAGCGAAGCTCCCAGGCGACCACCCTTCCCCGGAAGCTCGCGGGATCGGCGGCGACCTCCATCGGGGTCGCGGGCGAAACCGCTCCGGGAGGGGTGGAATCCGCCTCCTCTCCCCGGGGTGCCCAGCTCCAACCCTCGACCCTCACCCGAATCCAGTTCCCTTCCCGGGCAAGGACCTGGAGCTCTGCTCCCGGGGTGGCTCGGGCCAGGGTGTCTCCGTCCGGCCCCGTGAGTATGGGAGACCCGGCAGGGCCACTCCGCCACCAACCCTCCTCCCCTGCCCCCCGGGAGGCGGCGGGGGAGCGTTCGTGAGAGGGCAACCCCGTCCCGGCATCCACCGACTCGGCCCAGAGCCACGCATTCCTCCGGACCCGGGTCCAACCGGATTCCTCCCCCGTCCGTTCCAGAAGGGTGCCCCGGACCAGGCGACCCAGGATCTCCCCGGAGGGTCCCGCCCTGAGATTCTCCCCCCCATCCACGGAAACGACCAGGTCGAAGCCCGAGCGCTCGGTGGCCTGAAGGGAGCGTGTCCAGACCCACCCCCCCACCTCGACCTCCACCCAGCGGTCCTGACGGCTGAGAATGGGAAAGGCCTTACCGGCGGCGATACGCCCCAGGATCACCCCCTGGGGCTCACCCCGGAGGTTCTCCTCGGCCCTCAGCGTGGCCGTCTCCTGCCCCGAGGCCCTCCGGGCGGGACCGGGAAGGACAAGGAGAAGGGAGGCGATCAGGGCCCAGAAAGGGCAACGGTCCCGGAGAGAACACCTCATCGCTGAAACGAAGGGCCCCGGCGAGGGTTAAACAGGAACCCATGCCCCGTCACGGGGCCTGGATGGAATCTGCCGGAGGCGAGGAAGGGCGTCAATTCCGGGGCATTGCCGTTGCTCGCCCCTGCCCCAGTCCCTAGCTTTCCGGTTTCGCCCGCAACGCCCTGGTGCGGCCCCCGGGGCCGCCGGAACGCGCACCCATGAGTCATCAGCCAAGAAGAGTCGCCGCCCCGAGCCTGGCCCTCCTCGCTCTCCTCCCCTGGACCCCGGCGGCGGGGCAGAGCGTTCCCTCCCACTACAGGTTCATCGAGACCCGGCAGGAGGGCGAGATCTTCCTGACCCACATGGCGCCCGGGACCGGCGTGTTTGATTACGGACCCGGACCCGGTGTCGCCCTTGGAGGCCGGTACGCAATCCGCTTGGCGGGCCCCGTGGGGCTGGAGGGGACGGTGACCTACCTCCCCACGCAACGGTCCCTCATCGATCCCGGAAGGGACGAAGGGGACCGCAAGATCGGGGAGGTGGAGAGCAGGGTTCTGGCCTCGGACATCCGCCTCCGGTTCAACCTGACCGGTGACCGGACCTGGCGGGGTTTGGCCCCCTTCGCCTTCGGCGGCGCTGGCATCGCCTTCGATCTGGCCGGGGAGGAAGCGGCCGAGGAGACCCTGCTCCTGGACGACCGCTTCGAGTTCGGCAGGCCCATCGTGGGGGTTTTCGGGGGGGGGGTCCTGTGGCTCCCGTCGGGCCGGGTCCAGCTGCGAGCCGATGCCGGTGTCCTGCTCTGGCAGCTCCGTGCCCCGAAGGGGTATCGGGACCCGTCCAGAGGGTTGGAGGGGGTGGACAAGAGGGAATGGGTGAGCGGGCCCACCTTCTCCCTGGGGTTCGCCTACCGGTTCTGATCGGACCGCTGCCCCCCTATTCCCCCGGACCATGACCCGGTTCGAGCAAAGATCTCCCGATTGGCTTTCCGCCCAGGAGGCCCTGGACCGGGTCCTGGCCCGAGCCCGTCCCCTGGAGGCGGAAACCGTCCGGGTTCCCGAGGCCCTGGGAAGGGCCCTCGCCGAAGGGGCCAAAGCCCGTGCCTCCCTCCCACCATGGGACAACGCCGGGATGGACGGGTACGCGATCCTGGGCCAGGAGGTGAGGGGAGCCTCCCCGGAGGTGCCCGTCCTCCTGAGCGTGGTCGGGGAGACCCGGGCCGGGCAGGAGACCGCGCCGACGCTCAGGCCCGGAGAGGCCCTCCGCATCATGACCGGGGCCCCCATGCCACCCGGCGCCGACTCCGTGATCCGGGTCGAGCATACCGATGCCGAAACGGTGCCGGGCACGGTCCGGATCTTCTCCGACTCCGACGTGGGCGCCAACGTCCGCCCCGGGGGGGAGGACATGCGGGCGGGGGAGGAGGTGCTCCCGAAGGGAGCCACCATGGGGGCGGGCGCCCTCGGGGTCCTGGCCGCCACCGGCCATGCCACCGTCCGGGTCTTCCGCCGCCCCCGCGTGGCCATCCTCTCCAACGGGGACGAGCTGGCGGGCCCCGCGGAGTTCCACCGGGTGGCGGGAGGGGAGGCGATTCCCGAGACGAACGCCCCGACCCTGGTGGCGGGGATCACCCTCCTGGGTGGCATTCCCATCCATCTGGGGATCGCACGGGACACCCGGGAGAGCATCCTGGACAAGGTCGCCGAGGCCCGGGAGGCCGGGGCCGACGTGCTCATCACCTCGGGCGGCGCTTCCATGGGGGAGCACGACCTCATGAAGCGTGTCCTGGACGAAGCGGGATACGAGATGGACTTCTGGCGGGTGAGAATGCGCCCGGGGACACCCTTCAGTCTCGGCTCCCTTCCCGGAACCGGGGACCGGCCCATGGCGGTCTTCGGGCTCCCCGGGAACCCCGCATCAAGCTTCGTGACCTTCCAGGTACTCTGCCGTCCCTTCCTCCTCCGCCTGGCGGGGCATGACCGGGTGCATCGCCCAGTGGTGGGGGCCCGGGCCGGGGAGGAGCTTCGCTCCACCCCCCACCTCACACAATTCTTCCGTGTGACCCTTCGGGGGCAGCCTGCGGACCAGGTGGTCTTCCTCACCGGATCCCAGACTTCCGGCCTCGTCCGGGGCCAGGGCCTGGCGGAGGGCTTGGCGGTGGTGCCGGAGGGGGTTTCGAAGGTCCCCGCCGGGGACCCCGTCCGGGTCATGCTCCTGGACGATCTCGGGTGCGGGGGAGCCGGTCCAGGGTACTTTCCTTCGTGATCCGACGGCGGCGGGGAGCCCCAACCCAACCCAACCCCCCCGGCCGGCACCGGCTGGTGGCCCCCGTCATCCTCCTGGTATCAGGGATCACCGCCTCGGCCTGCATGGCGCCTCGGTGGCCCGTGGAGGCCCCTCTTTCCTCCCCCTTCGGCCTGCGCTTTCGCGGGCTCTCCCCCGAGCTCCACCGGGGGGTGGATCTGGACGTACCGGAGGGCACGGAAGTGAGGGCCATGGCCCGGGGAATGGTCCGCTTCGCCGGTACCATGAGGGGATACGGGGAGGTGATCTGGCTGGACCATCCGGGAGAGACCCTGACCCTCTACGCCCACCTCTCCCGGATCCAGGTTCGGGCAGGGGAAGCCGTGCGGGGAGGTCAGGTGATCGGGCTCAGCGGAAGCTCCGGGGAGGTGTCCGGACCCCATCTTCACTTCGAGGTGTGGCGCCACGGCCGGGAAGTGGACCCCGTTCCCCTCCTGGGAGGGTTCCCGGGGGGATAGGGCCAAGGCCGGCCTTTCCGGGAAGGACTCGCCCCAGGAAGCCCGGAAGGCGCCGCTCCCTGTGACGGGCGCCGGCGCGCCTCAGTCCCCCGCCCTCAGCTTCCGCACCTCCTCGGCAAGGCGGGGAAGAACCTCGAAAAGGTCTCCCACGATCCCGTAGTCCGCCACCTGAAAGATGGGGGCGTCGGGGTCCTTGTTCACGGCCACGATGGTCTGGGAGGTGCGCATCCCGGCGAGGTGCTGAATGGCACCGGAGATTCCCAGGGCGAAGTAGAGCTTGGGGGCCACGGTCTTTCCCGTCTGGCCCACCTGCTCGCCGTGGGGGCGCCATCCCGCGTCCACGACGGCCCGGGAAGCCCCCAGGGCCGCATCGTCCCCCAGCGCGTCCCGCAAGGCCTCCAGGAGGCCCCAGTTCTCGGGCCCCTTCATTCCCCGCCCCCCCGTCACGACGACCGAGGCCTCCGCCACGTCCCGGCTCCCACCCCCCGAGGCGCGGAATTCCCTTACCCGGACCTTCCAGGACGCAGGATCGAGCCCGGAGGGGACGAAACTCTCCACAATGCCGGCGGCAGGGCTCTCCCGGGGCTGGAAGGCGTTGGGGCGAAGGCTCACCAACGCCGGCGAGGCCGAGAACGCCACGGTGGCGAAGGCCTTGCCGGAGAACACCGGACGGAACGCCACCAGGGATCCTCCCTCCACCTCCAGCCCGGTGACGTCCGAGGCCAGGGGCACGTCCAGAAGGGCGGCCACCCTGGGGGCGAGGTCCTTTCCCTGGGCCGAGGCGGGAAAGACCACCACGGCATACCCTCCCTCACGGGCCACCTCCGCCACCACCCGGGAATAACCCTCGGGGTGGTAGACCGAGAGGGCCTCCGCCTCCGCGGCCCGGATCTTCTCCGCACCGTACCTTCCAAGCCCGGCGGCCTCACCCGCCATCCCGGACGGACCCAGGAGCAGGGCGTGGCAGGCACCGCCCATGCCGGCGGCGATCCTGGCCGCGGCCGACACCACCTCGTTGGAGATTCCCCGGAGCTTCCCTTCCCTCTGCTCGACAATGGCGAGGACGTCGGCCATTTCCCTCTCCTGATTCTTCGGTTGCTTGCGGTTCGTTCGCGCCGTGGCGGGGGACCCTCAGAGGACCTTGGCTTCTTCCCTGAGGAGCCGTACCAGCTCGGCGGCGGCGTCGGGCCCCTTCCCCACGATCCGGCCCGCAGGCCGCTCCGGGGGGTAGGAGAGCTTTCTCACCAGGAGGCGGGCCTCCACTCCCTGGGCCTCCCTCTCCTCCAGGGGCTTCTTCTTCGCGGCCATGATCCCCTTCAGGGAAGCATACCGGGGCTCGTACTTCCCCTTGGTGATCGTGAGCACCGCTGGAAACCCGACCTCCAGGAGCTCAACGCCCCCCTCCACTTCCCGGTGGCAGGTGAGAGCCCCTTCCCCGGCATCGAAGGCCGAAACCGCCGTGACGCAGGGGAGGTCGAGGAGGGTCGCGGTCATGGGGCCCACCTGCTGCTGGTCCATGTCCGCCCCCTTCATCCCGAAGAGAACCAGGGAGGGCTCCAATCCCCTGATCTCCCCCGCCAGGGCCTTTGCGGCGGCGAGGCCGTCCATTCCCGGATCCCCTCGCAGGAGAATGGCCCGGTCGGCGCCCATCGCCAGACCCTGCCGGAGGGTCTCGGAGGTCTCGGGGCCACCGAGGGATAGGAGGATGACCTCCCCGGACCCCCGGGCTTCCTTGAGTTGGAGGGCCGCCTCGACGGCGAACTCGTCATACGGGCTGATGATGAACTTCACCCCGTTGGGATCGATGGAGGTTCCGGTCTCGGCCAGCCGGATCCTGGTCTCGGAGTCAGGGGTCCGTTTGATGCAGACGACGATTCTCAAGGCTCCACCCCCTCACGGGTTGGATCGACGAAGAAGGAAACCGGCCGCAATCTAGGGCGGGCGGGCGGGTCCTTCAACTTCCCCGGGCATGAGCCCGGCTACCTCAAAGGGTGGCCCCCAGGATGGCGAAGGCCAGAACCGCCGCGCCCCCCGCCAGGAGGGCGTAGGGAAGCTGGGTCCGGACGTGGTCGATGTGGTCTGTGGCGGAAGCCATGGACGAGATGATGGTGGTGTCGCTGATGGGGGAGGAATGGTCCCCGAACACCCCCCCGGAGAGGGAGGCCGCCACGAAGGGAGCCAGAGGGAGGCCCATGGCCTCTGCGGCAGGCACGGCAATGGGGAGCATGATGGCGAAGGTCCCCCAGGAAGACCCGATGGAAAAAGCGATCCCGGATCCAACCAGGAAGACCAGGGGGAGGAAGAGCACCGGTGGGAGCACCCCCTGGGTGATCTGGGCGACGAACGCGCCGGTGCCCAGCTCCTGCGCCACGTCTCCCAGGGCCAGGGCCAGGAGGAGGATGAGGGCCATGGGCACCAGCCCCCCCGCCCCTTTCAGGCCGGTGCGGGTCAGCTCGTCCACCGTGGCGCCCTTCTGGACCAGGAGGAGGACCCACGCCACCGCCAGGCCCGAGAGCACGGCCCAGAGGACGCTGGTGGAGCCCGAGCCCTCCATGAGGTTCCCGCCCCCCGTGAGGTAGAGGGAGAGGGGCATCATGAGGACCATGACTCCGATG
>JBFYZD010000031.1:0-6664 GCA_041309685.1 Gemmatimonadales bacterium
ACGATCGACCCGGCCGGGACGCCAGGAAACTCACGCAGAGCCCGAAGGCCGATTGGTCCCCGCCGTACCCACCCCCCTCCAGCGCCAGGCGGGAGAGCCAGAGCCCGGTGATGGGGTGCCACCGCCCGGCCCACACGCCGGCCCCGGTGAGGTGGACCTCGAGCGGCTTCCTGGCACAGCCGCGAGGCTCCCCCTCACCCCCCTCCCCGGGGGATGAGGGGGAGGGTCACGTGGGAGGGGCGCTGGGCATCGTGGAATACGGCCTGGTGCGCCACCAGGTAGTCGGTATCCCTCTCGTTGTCCCCTCCGGTGTTCAGGTTCCGGTCGTACTTGGGAAAGGCCGCCGAGGCCACCGCCACCCGGATCCGGTGCCCCGCCGGCAGGACAATCCCCGTGAACCAGAGGTCGATGTCGTAGCGATGGACCTCGCCGGGCGCGAGGAGGGTCGGCCGGTCGAACCCCTCCCGGAAGCGGGCCCGGACGATCCCGTCCTGGATGCGCCAGGCGGTGCCGTCGGTGTGGACGTCCAGGATCATGACGTGCCAGTCGGTGTCCCTGGCGTCCGTGGCCGCCCAGAGGGTGGCCGTCATGGGGCCGGTGATCTCCGTGGCCTCCTCCAGGGGGGCCGTGGTGAAGGCCAGCAGGTCGTAGCGCTCCCGGTGCACCCCGGAGTATTCCTCGTTGATGTTCAGCTCCAGCTCCCGGGCGTCCACCAGGTAAGGGGTGGGGTCGCCGGGATCGTAGGTGAAGGTGTCCGGCGGCTCCTCGGCGCCGGGAGGCGCCGGGCTCAGCGTTCCGTCACCTCCCGAGCCGTTGGCGCCCCCACCGGAGTGCAGGTAGAAGTCGGTGAAGACGGTCCGGGCCAGGGGCCATTCCCGCTCCTGGCGCCACTCGTTGTCCCCCATGATGAAGAGGTCCAGGGGGGGCTCCCGGTCCACCCCGTTGTCCACCCCCTTCAGGTAGTGGTCGAACCAGCGGAGCTGGAGCGAGCGGTGATCGATGCGCCCCTGGGGCCCGAAGTCGCCGTTGACGTAGTCGATCCCCTTGTGGGCCCCGGGGTCCATGACCGCCCGTTGGAAGGGGCGGCCGGGAAGGGTGTCCAGCCCCACGTGGTTGCGGAGGGTGCCCCGGGCGTCGTCGTACCACCCGGCGATCCCCAGCACCGGGACCGAGACCCGGTCCAGGCGGGCCTCGATCGCCAGGCCCCGCCAGTAGTCGTCCAACTGCTGGTGGTCGAACCAATCGTCCCAGAACCGGGGCCGGGGGCACCCGGCCCGCTCCGCCGCCTCGATGACGGGGAGGTGGTGGAAGGCGCTCACCACGTCCACGTTGCTGATGTCCGAGAGCGTCTCGCGCACCGCGGTCAGGCAGAGCCAGGGGACGATGGTGGGGGAGAAAACCATGTCGATGTAGGGCACCAACCGGACGGGGTCGGCCGTGGCCACCACCGGGGCAATGGCGGCCAGGTGGGGAGGGGCGGCGATGGCGGCGTACCAGGCGTACAACCCGGGGTTGGAGCGGCCGATCATCCCTACCTTCCCGTTGCTCCCGGGCAGGGCCGCGGCCCACTCCACGGCATCGTATCCGTCCTCCTCCTGCAGGGCGTTCATGTCCAGCACGCCGTCCGAGCCCCCCCGCCCCCGCACGTCCTGCTTCACGTAGATGTAGCCCCGGGAGGCCCAGAACACGCCGTTGGCCGAATCCACCCGCAGGTAGGGGGTGCGCTCCATGACCACCCCGAAGGGGCCCTCCCCCACGGGGCGGGCCACGAAGCTCATCAGGGTGGTGCCGTCCCGGGCCCGCATGGGCACGGCAGGGTCGATGGTGACGGCGTACGCCGAGTCCGAGACCGGGCCCGGCCAGAGAGGGAAATCGGGCTCGTAGACCGGCGGCGAGACGCGCCGCACCAGCCAGACCCGGTCCCGGGGCTCCCCTCCCCGGAAGAGGAGCCCGGCGATGGTGTCGCCGGCCACCGCCGCCCGGATGGACGCGCCGCTGGCGAAGGTGAGGAAGAGGGAATCCCCGACCAGCTCCAGCTCCCGGATCACCTCCAGGTCCCCCCCGGCTCTCCGGTGCACCCAGGCGGCCTCGGGGTCGGTCCCTTCGAAATGGGCGAAGCCGAAACGGCGCCGGGCCTCGAACCCGCCGTTGGGAGCCGCCCCCAGCATCCGGTGATAATCCCAGTCCCCGGTGAGGGCGGCGGGGGCGGACCCGCCCGCACAGGCTGCGGCCAGGAGGCAACCGCCGGCGAGTCCTCTCCACTTCACCTTCCGAGTCAGTCTCATGGCCGCCTCACAAGCAAGCTGGCCCGGCCGGCGTGGCAGGCCGACCGGGCCAGTCTGGTGGGGTGGGGGCGTGGGGCCCCGGGTGCCGACGGGAGCGCCCCCGGAACCGGTGCAGCCCCCGAGCCCCTACTTCGCCACCCGGTCCTTCAGCCCCTTGCCGGCCTTGAAGGTGGGGTAGGTCTTGGCGGGCAGTTCGATCTGCGCGCCGGTGGCTGGATTGCGGGCCATCCGCTTGGCGCGGCTCTTGGAGTCGAAGGTACCGAATCCCGTGATGGCCACTTTCCGACCGGCGTCCAGCTCGATGGCGATGATTCCCTTGCCGGGATCGGTGTCGAACAGGGCACCGACCACCTCCATGGCCTTCGCCTTCGGCAAATCGCAAACGTTCGCCAGCTTCTCCGCCATCTCCGTCTTGTTCATCTGCTACCTCCTCGAAGTCCAGGGGGGCATCCGACACGGGGTCAGGGCTGCACCCATCGGGCATGGGCAGGACATGGGTCCGTCCGGGACGGTGATTCGGGTCCCATCGGATCCCTGGTGACCGTTCAAGTCTGTAAGAGGCGGGGGGGGAGTGCAAGGAGAGGACCGATCAGACCAACCCCCCAGGCCCTCCCCTCCACCCGTTTCCCCTCAGTCCTCCATCGCCGGATTCCAGACCTCCCAGACACGGCCCACCAGCTCCGGGCCGGGCTTGAGGGTCTTCTTGCCCGGCCGCCATCCGGACGGTGTGGCCTCGGCGCCTTTGCTCTCCCGGACCAGCTGGAACGCCTGGATCTGGCGGATGGTCTCGGCGACGTTCCTGCCTACCGGTGGGGCCAGGACCTCGAACCCCTGGACGACGCCGTCGGGATCGATGATGAAACGGCCCCGCGTGTCCACTCCTGCCGCCTCGTCGTACACGCCGTACACCGTGCCCACCTTGCCCCCGGCATCGGAGAGCATGGGGAACGGAACGCCCCCCTCCACCATCTTCGACAACTCGGTTTCGTTCCAGATCTTGTGCACGAAGACGCTGTCCACGCTCATGGACAGGAGCTCCACCCCCAGCTTCTGGAACTCACCATGCTTGTCGGCGACCGCCGACACTTCCGTGGCTCAGACGAAGGTGAAGTCGCCCGGATAGAAACACAGGACGACCCACTTTCCCAGATGGTCCGACAAGGCGGTGGACGTGAACTTCCCCTGGTGGTACGCCGGCGCGGAGAAATCCGGCGCTTTCTGGCCGACCTTGATCATGCTCCGCTCCATGGGTTTGGGTGCGTTCGCAGATTCCGTAGCTTCCTCAGCCGCCGGCTCGCCGACGGGTCCTCCAGTGGGTCGGGCACAGCCCACTTCCTCCATGGGCGACCTCCTTTCCTCGAGTCCCTACCCTGGGTCCCGGACCGCCAGGCGGCCCCGGAGCCGGCGCCGGGGTTCTCGCCGGGGCGCCGGTCGAGCCGCGACGGCCCACCAGGGGCAGAATACCCCTCCGTCGAATGGAGGGCAATCAGGCTGCGCCGGGAATCGGGAGGCTCTTCTCATCCCGCCGGAAACCTCCCTCTCCACCTCCTCTGCGGGTCAGCGGTCCCGCCCCCCCCCGATCCTCCGCCCCGGCGTCCAGGGCGCCCCGGCCGCTGCCAGGTCCGCCTCCAGCCGTTCCAACTCCCCGGCCATGAGGGCCGCCAGCTCCCGCTCCAGGGCCACGAGATCCGTCAGGCCGGTCTCCAGGTCGCGCCGCATGGCGGCGGTGGGCTCCATGCGCGTGCCCCAGTGCTCCCCCAGGGCGCCCAGCCGGTCGTTGATGGATCGCACGCCGGGCTCGTTCATGCGCCCCCTGACCCGGTCGCCGAGGAGCCGGGTCCGGATCCCGTCCAGCGTCCGGTTCAGGGCATCCATGCGGGTGAGGAGGGAGGGCTCCGCACCGGGCGTCTCCAGGAAGGCCGCCCTCATGTACCGCAGCCGCTCCTGGACCCTCCCGACCTCCTCCCCGGCGCCGGCCGCACGGCGGATCAGCTCCCGGGCCTGCCACTGGAAGGCCGCCACCGCCTGGAAGTCGGTCCCGGGTGAGGCCGTGGGAAGGGGTTTCAGCTGAAACGTCCTGGGCTCGCCCAGGGACTCCACCCCGTCCGCCGTCGCCATCATCAGCTCCACCGAGTAGCTCCCCGGCGCCGCCAGGGGACCCTGGGGATCCGTCGCCCAGGGGGGAACGAACCCCGGGGTGGAGAGGTCGATGGGGTCGGGGGCGGGGCGCCGCAGGTCCCAGGCCACCCGGTGCAGCCCCGGGCGGGCGGGCCCCTCCACCCAGCGTACCGGCTCCCCGCCGGCGTTCCGGACCAGGAGAAGGACCTTGGGTCCGCTCTCCAGCGACTCTTCCCGCAGCGTCTCCCAGCCCGGGAAGGGGATGTCGTCGCCCGCTCGCCGCAGCTCCTTCTCCGCCTCCCCGCGCTCCTCCCGGACCGTGGCGGGGGCTTCCTTCAGCCAGTAGGTGAAGGTGGCGCCGAAGGTGGGGTTGGGCGCCACGAAAGCGTCGCTCCCCCAGGTGGGGCGCCCCAGGGCCTGCCCGGGTACGGACGGGATGTACCACCAGGCATCCCGAACGCCGAAGAGGTGGGCATCCTCCTCCAGTGCGCCGTCGGCCACTTCCCGGAGCGGGGTGTAGTCGTCCAGCACGTAGAAGCCCCGGCCGAAGGTGGCGCCCACCACGTCGCCGTCCCTGCGCTGGAGCTTCACGTCCCGGAAGGCGATGGTGGGCACGCCCGCCTCCAGCCGGATCCAGTTGGTGCCGTGATTGGGGCTGAAGTAGAGGCCGAACTCGGCGGCCAGGAAGAGGAGGTCCGGGTTCTCCTGATCCTGCTGGATGGCCCAGACGATGGTTCCGTCCGGAAGATCCCCGGCGATGGAACGCCAACTCCTCCCCCGGTCGGTGCTCTCGAACAGGTACGGGGTGAAGTCGCCGGCCTTGTGGGCGTCGGCCAGGGCGAACACGGCGCCGGCCTCATGCCGGGACGCCTCCAGGTCGTTGACGAAATACCCCTCGGGAGCCCCCGGAAGGGGCGCCGCCCGCTCCCAGTTCCCTCCCCCGTCCTCGCTCACGTGGATGAGACCGTCGTCGCTCCCGGTGTACAGGAGCCCCTCGGCCAGAGGGGACTCGGTGATGGCGGTGAGGGTGGCGTACTGGGACATGGCCCCGGTGTCGTGGAGGTCGTCCACACTCCAGACCCGGCCCATGAAGGGGAGCTCGTACCGGTTCCGGTTCCGCGTGAGGTCGCCGCTCACCGGGACCCAGGAGTCCCCCCGGTCCTCGCTCTTCCACAGGCGGTAGGATCCGAAGTACAGGCGATGGGCGGCGTGCGGGCTGATGAGGACCGGGGAGTCCCAGTTCCAGCGCTCCGGCGCTTCGCCCGGGGCGGGCTGCGGCTGAATGGGAAGCGTCTCCCAATTCCGCCGGTCCACCCGGTACAGGTTTCCCACCTGGGTTTCCATGTAGAGGATGTGAGGATCGGTGGGATCGATGGCCACCCCGTACCCGTCGGCCCCCAGGGGGACGGTCCAGTCCTCGTTGCGGACCCCCTCGGCGTTGGTGGTGCGGGAAGGCCCGTAGAGGGTTCCCAGGTCCTGGGCTCCCCCCAGGACGTTGTAGAAGGGCTCCTCGCTCCCCAGCGCCACCTTGTAGAACTGGGAGACGGGGAGGTTGGGGAAGTGGCGCCAGGTGAGCCCCTCATCGAAGGACTCGTAGAGCCCCGCGTCGGTGCCCGCCAGGAGGTGGTCTCCGTCCTCCGGGTCGATCCACCATGCGTGGTTGTCGCTGTGGGCCTCCCGGCCGGTGCCCAGGTTGTCGAAGGTGGCGCCGCCGTCCCGGGTCACCTGGACGAAGACGTCCATCTGGTAGACCAGGTCGGGGTCCCGGGGTG
This sequence comes from Gemmatimonadales bacterium, assembly GCA_041309685.1. Lineage (GTDB taxonomy): Bacteria > Gemmatimonadota > Gemmatimonadetes > Longimicrobiales > Gaopeijiaceae > JBFYZD01. The sequence goes on from JBFYZD010000031.1 coordinate 6,176, forward strand.
AGGCGTAGATCTCCTGGTAGTAGTGCGGACCGGTGCCGCCGGAGACGTAGGGGTTGCGGCGCTCCCAGCTCTCCCCCTTGTCCAGGGAACGGTAGAAGCCCCGCTCCGCTTCGCCGGCCTCGATGGTGGCGTACACCCGCCCCGGGTCCGCAGGGGTCACGGCCAGGCCGATCTTCCCCATATCGCCCGTGGGCAGCCCGCGCTCCATCCGGCGCCAGGCCTCCCCGCCGTCGGTGGACTTGTAGATCCCCGAGCTCGGACCCCCGGCCATGAACCCCCAGACGTGGCGGCGGCGCTGGTAGGCGGCGGCGTAGAGGACGTCGGGGTCGGAAGGATCGAATTCCAGGTCCGTGACCCCCGTGTCCTCATCGATGCCCAGCACCAGCCGCCAACTCCCTCCGCCGTCGGTGGTCTTGTAGACCCCCCGCTCCCCCCCCGGCGCCCAGAGGGGTCCCTCCGCCGCCACGTAGACCACGTTCCCGTCCCGGG
>JBFYZD010000032.1:0-15777 GCA_041309685.1 Gemmatimonadales bacterium
CCCCCTCTGTCCCCACACGACGGTCTTCCGAACGACCCCGCCTTGGAGGGGAAGATCAGGGCGGGGGTGGGGTTCGGGTGGTACGGAGACCTGGAGCGGACCCTCCGCTTCCTCTTCACCGGAGAGCACGGGTGGGAGGGGAGGAGCTACCGGGGAGATCCCGACCCCTATGGGCGCTGGGTGGTAGCGGGGAACCTCCTCACCCGGATCCGGGGGTACGAGGAGGCCGGGGACGTGGCGGCGGCCCTGCTCCGGCTGGCCCGGGAGGCGGGGGACACCCAGGTGGGGTCCTGGGAAGCCGCCTTCGACGGGTTGAAGGCAGCGCTGGAGCAGGAGGTGCACCCCTCCCGCCGGGAGATCTTCCGGGGCTTCGCGCCCCCCGCCGGCGCCTTGCCCCCTCCCACCTTCGCCCGGACCATCGTCCCACTCCTGGCCGGGGTGGGGATGGAGTCCCCTCACTTCTTCGATCCCGGCCATCACCTGTCCCGGGTCTTCGTGCCGGTCCACCTCATCCATGGGAGGGAAGACCGGCTGCATCCCTTCACGGAGAGCCTGCGCCTGAGGGCGGGCTTTCCGCCCTCGGCCCCGGTGACCCTCTCCCTCACCGGTCTCTTCGCCCACTCCCAGAGAGACGGGGTGGGACACATGGCTGCGGAATTGGCCGAGCGCGTCCGGTTCCTCCGGATGCTCAGCCTGGTCCTGGGGATGGTCTAGCGGGGGCCTATTGCCGCCGCTCCTCCAGGAGGGAGTGGACCACCGTCCGGACCCCGGTGTCGGGGTCCGTGGCCGCCTTCTCCAGGAGCTCCATGGCGTGGGGGGTTCCGATCCCCGCCAGAGCGCGGTAGGCGGCGATGCGGATCTCCCGGGCGGGGCGGGAGAAGAGGCCCCGGACGGCCCGTTTCTCGATCACGGGTACGGCGCCGGGGTCGCCGATCTGCCCGAGGGCTTGAAGGCATTGCACCTGCACGTCCTCGTCCAGGTCGGTTTCGAGGAGCCGGAGCAAGGGTCGAAGGGCCTTCTCCACCTTGAGCGCTCCCAGGGCGCGACAGGCCATGGCCCGGACCTCCGCCTCTCCATCGTCCACCATCCCGAGGAGGAGCAGGGCGGCATCCTCTCCCCCCAACTTCCCCAGCGCCAGGACCCCTTCCCGGCGGACCCTCGGGTCGGTATTGGCCAGGGCACCGGTCACCTGGGAGACGGCCTCCTCCCCTCCCAGCTCGCCCAGGAGAGCCACCCCGTTTCGGACCACGAACCAGCGGGGATCGTCCACCATGTCGGCGGCCACCCGCCGCCCCAGAGACCCCATCGCGATCATGGCATCCATGTAGGAGCGGCGCTGGGAGCGGTCCCGGGCCTCCCCCAGGGCATCGGCGAGGGCCCTCGCCATCTCCTCGCCCAGGAGGGAGGCGATCCCCACCAGACGAGCCCGCTCCCCCTCCTCCCGCACGGTCCCGAGCCTGGCCACCAGTTGGCTCGCCACCGCGGAAGAGGTGAGATCCAGCGCCAGCTCGAGGGCTTCGGGATCGGTTCCGGCGGAGCCTGCGAGGAGCTCCACCATGTCGGCCAGGAGGACCGACTCCCGCGCTCCCTTCAGCCCGGAGGCGTCCCGAAGCACCTCCTCGCGGGCATGGGCCCGCTTCGGGCCGGAGGAGGCCAGGAACGCCCGCACCTTCTCCTCCATCTCCAACGCCACGGCTTCGAGCACCGGCGCTTCGGCCCGGGGAGGCGGCGGCGGAGCGGGAAGGGGAGGGGCTCGATCCTCCGGGGGAAGATCGGGACCGCGAGGGCCGAAGAGCTCCTGGATGGCCCCGGGCATCCCGGGAAGCGGTCCCCGGTGCGGGAGGAAGGACAGGCCCAGGTCGCTCTCCAATCCCCTGAAGCGGGAAACCCTCGGGGCCCCTCCCCGGTCGTCCGTGGCGCGGAGGCGGCGGAGGAACCCCTCCAGGACCTCCGGCTCCATCACGTCCTGAAAACGGATCTCCTGGATCGATGCCGATGCCAGATCGGCCCGGAGCGGCTCCAGATCACCGGACGGATCGCTGAGGAGCTCATTCCCCACCCGGAGGCCGTCCCTTCCCACCCGGACCACCACCCACCCCAGGATCCTCTGGGCGTCCCGGACGTCCTCCAGGGCTTCCGCGAGCCTCGGGTCCCCGGGAGAGCAGACGGCAGCGAGATCGTGAGCCCTGGAGAGGGCAAGAAGAAGGTCCGAGGATGTCGCCATCGGGTTTCGGGAGAACCGGGGAACGTCCTGGGAGGGTGGGCCTCCCCGATGATCGCACCCAATGTAGCGAGGCCCGGGAATGAAAGCGAACGGACCCTTTCCTGGACCGGCGCCGGTCCGGACCCCTATTCTATTCCCCTCCTCCGGCCGTAACAGGTGGGTCCAACGGCCCCCTTCCCACCCCTTTGCGCTGAAGAGGCCATGCCCGCCTTCTCCCGACCTGTTCCCTCCCTCCTCCCCCTCCTCCTCGCGGCCGCGGCCGGGTGCGCTCCGCCCTCCGGGAACCAGGAGGCTCCCCAAACGGCCGGGCCCGGCGGCCTTCCCCCTTCCCCCCGCACCCAGGTCGTGCTACTGGGAACCGGGACTCCCAATGCGGAGCCCGACCGGTCCGGGCCGGCTCTGGCGGTGGTGGTGGACGGGGTTCCCTACCTGGTGGACGCGGGGCCGGGGGTGGTGCGGAGGGCCGCCGCGGCCCATGAGCAGGGAGTGGAGGGGCTGGCCGTCAGCCGCCTGGCCACGGTGTTCCTGACCCACCTTCACACGGACCACACCCTGGGCCTTCCGGACCTGATCTTCACCCCCTGGGTCCTGGAGCGGGAGCTCCCCTTGAGGGTGTTCGGCCCACCGGGAACGGAGGCCATGGTCCGTCATCTCTCCGAGGCCTACCGGGAGGACATCCTGGTGCGGGTGGAGGGATCGGAGCCGGCCAATGCCACCGGGTACAGGGTGGAGGCCACCGAGGTGGGGGAAGGCCTCGTCCATGAGGACGAGCGGGTCCGGGTCACGGCGTTCCGCGTGTCCCACGGCGACTGGGCCCACGCCTTCGGATACCGCTTCGAGACTCCCGACCGGACCATCGTCATCTCCGGGGACACCGCCCCCACCGAGGCCGTGGTGGATCAATGCGCGGGTTGCGACATTCTGGTTCATGAGGTCTACTCCCGGGCGGGGTGGGAGAAGAGAGTACCCCTGTGGCAGGCCTATCATGCTGCCTCCCACACCTCCGGACCGGAGCTGGGGGAGCTGGCAGCCCGGGCCAGCCCTCGTCTCCTGGTCCTGACCCACCAACTCCTGTGGGGCGCCACCCCGGAAGAGCTGGTGGCGGAAGTCCGGGGCCGCTTCGCCGGTACCGTGGCCTACGGGAAGGACCTGGACGTGTTCTGACGTCGGAAACCAATAGGACGCACATCAGACAAGGAAACCACCCATGCTCCGACGATCCCTGGCTTCAACCCTCCTCCTCCTCGCCTCCCTTCCCTTCCTGGCTGATCACGGCGGCCTCCCGGCGCCCATCGGGTTCGGGGCCGCGCAATCCCTATGGGCCCAGGAGCCAGCCCTGGCACCCCAGGATCTCCTGGGTCTTCGGGCCCGGGAGATCGGCCCCGCGGTCATGAGCGGACGCATCGTGGACCTGGCGGTGGTGGAGATGGACCCGGTGGTCTTCTACGTGGCCTCCTCCACTGGAGGGCTCTGGAAGACCACGAACAACGGGGTCACCCTCACCCCCCTCTTCCAGCACGAGGCCGTCCACTCCATCGGGGCGGTGGCGGTGCACCAGGTGGACACGAGCCTGGTCTGGGTGGGAACCGGGGAGCGGGCGAGCCGGCAGAGCACCTCCTGGGGGGACGGGGTCTACCGCTCCCGGGACGGAGGGGAGAGCTGGGAGAACGTCGGGCTGGGGGACTGCCACCACATCGGGCGGATCGCCCTGCACCCCACCGATCCCTCCGTCGTCTACGTGGCGGCCATGGGGCACCTCTGGGGACCGAACCGGGAGCGGGGGCTCTACAAGAGCGCCGACGGCGGGGACTCCTGGGAGCGCGTCCTCTTCGTGGACGACGACACGGGGGTGGTGGACGTGGCCCTGGACCCGGCGAACCCCGACCTCGTCTATGCCGCCTCCTACCAGCGCCGCCGGACCCCCTTCGGATTCCACGGCGGAGGGCCGGGGAGCGCGCTCTGGAAGTCCGCCGACGGGGGCCGAAACTGGACCCGGCTCACCAACGCCGGGGCGGACAACGGCCTCCCCGGGGGCATCATCGGCCGGATCGGGATCTCCATCCACCGCGCCGACCCTCGCATCGTGTACGTGAGCGTGGAGCAGGGGCTCCGCTACAACGCCTCCACCGCCTACGAGGAGCGGCTGGCGGGGGTCTACCGCTCCGAGGACCGGGGGGAGAGCTGGACCTTCATGAGCGACTGGAACCCCCGGCCCATGTACGCCAGCCAGATCCTGGTGGACCCCTCCGACGACCAGCGCGTCTACATGGTGAACTCCTTCTCCTGGTCGGACGACGGAGGAAGGACATTCACCTCGCCGAGACAGACCCTCCACGGGGACGATCGGCTCGTCTGGGTGGACCCCCGGGACTCCCGCCACGTCCTGAAGGCCGATGACGGGGGGCTGGGGATCTCCTACGACCGGGGCCGGAGCTGGCTCTACCTCACCCACCTCCCGGTGAGCCAGTTCTATCGGGTGAGCGTGGACTACAGGAAGCCCTATTGGGTGTATGGCGGTCTCCAGGACAACGGGAGCTGGGCGGGCCCGAGCGCCACCTACCGCACCGAGGGGATCCTGAACCACGATTGGATGAAGTGGGGGGGCGGGGACGGTTTCTTCAACCTGGTGGACACCACGGACAACCGCTCCCTCTACGTGGAATCCCAGTACCTGGGGCTGGACCGGGTGGACGTGGAGAGCGGGCAACGCCAGGTCATCCGTCCCGGTGATCCCACGGGGGCCATCGGGGCCCGGAAGAACTGGGAGACCTGGCAGGACCTGGACGCCCCGGACCAGCGCCTGGGGAACGCCATGGCGCCGGCCAACTGGGACGGCCCCTTCCTGCTCTCCCCTCATGATCCCCACACCATCTACGCCGGCACCAACATCCTCTGGAAGAGCACCGACCAGGGGCGCCGCTGGACGGCCCTGGGGAATCCGACCACGGGCGTGGACCGCCGGACCCTGCGGATCATGGGGGAGCTCCCGGTTCCCCAGACCCTTTCCCTGGACGACGGGATCCCCTATTGGCCCACCCTCACCGCCATCGCCGAGTCCCCCCTCCAGGAGGGCGTTCTCTACGTGGGCACCGATGACGGGAACGTGCAGGTGTCACGGGACGGCGGCGCCACCTGGACGGAAGTGTCGGGGAAGATGGCCGGCCTTCCCGGCGGCGCCTGGATCAACGGGATCGAGGCGTCCCGCTCCCAACCCGGGCGGGTGTACGTGGCGGCGAACAACTACCGCAACGACGACTTCGCCAACTACCTCTACGTCTCGGAGGACTTCGGGGGAAGCTGGCGGGCCCTCCATGGTGGGCTGCCGGCGGAGCGGGTGGTGCGGACCCTCCGGGAGGATCCCCGGAACCCCGAGGCCCTCTACCTGGGAACGGAGTTCGGGGCCTTCTTCTCCGGGGACCGGGGCACGAGCTGGGCGCCGCTGGAGCTGGGGCTCCCCACCGTGGCCGTGAACGACCTGATGGTCCACCCCCGGGACAACGATCTGATCCTGGGAACCCACGGCCGCGGGATCTGGATCCTGGACAACGTGAACGCCCTCCAGGAGCTCACCCCCCGGGTCCTGTCCTCCCGTGCCCACCTCTTCACGCTGGAGCCGGCGGAGCAGATCCGCTACCTCTCCGAAAAGGGCCACGACGGCGACATGATCTTCCGGGGGAAGAATCCGGCCCCGGGCGCTCTGGTGGACTTCTGGTTGGACCGGGACGGGGACCCGGCCGCTCTCTCCTTCCTGGACGCCGCCGGCCAGGTGGTGGCCCGCATCGCCGCTCCGGGGCGCCGGGGGGTGAACCGGGTGGGGTGGGATCTCCGCCACTCCTCTCCCGACTCCGGCCCGGGGGGCGGCCCTGCGGGTCCCCTGGTCGTCCCGGGCCGCTACACCGTCCGGCTGGAGGCGGGCGGCACCGTCTCGGAGCGGACCCTGGAGGTGAGGGAGGATCCCCGCATCCAGGTGGACGAACCCACCCGGGCACGGTGGACGGCCGATCTCCTGGCCCTGGGGGAGCTCTCCCGGAGCGTCGCCACCGGCGCCCGGGAGATGGCGGGGTTGGCCCGGGAGGTGGAAGCCGCCGCCACCAACCAGGCCCTGAAGGACGAGGCCGGGGAGCTCCTGCGGCAATGGACCGAGCTCCGCTCCCGGGTGAGCCGCCTGATGAGTGAGGTGGAGGGGTGGGTGGGTCCCCCCACCGACCAGCAGCAGTCCCAGTGGCGCTACTATCAGGAGATGCGGGAGACGCTGGGCCGGGAAACCCGTGCCCTGGCGGACCGCTTCGCCGGGTCGGAGGAATCACCGTCGTGAGGCGGTGGCGCCGGAAGGGGATCTCCGGGCTCCTTCCCCTCCTTCTCCTCCTTCCCCTGGGGAGCGCCCGGGCCCAATCGGGGGCCACGGCTTTCGTGAACGTGAGCGTCCTTCCCATGGACCGGGAGCGGGTCCTGGAAGGGTACACGGTGGTGGTGGAGAACGGGATGATCCAACAGGTGGAGCCCGCCCACCGGATCACGGTCCCGGCCGGGGCCCGCATCATCGACGGAGAGGGGCTCTTCCTCCTGCCGGGACTCGGGGACATGCACGTCCGCCTCCCGGGCCCCGAGCTCACCGGGGAACAGGTGGAGGACGTGCTCTTTCTCTACCTGGCCAACAACGTCACCGCCCTCAGGACCCTGCCGGGAACCCCGAGCCATCTCCAGCTCAAGCGGGACATCGCCTCGGGCGCCGTCCTGGGGCCGACCTTGTACGTGGGCTCGCCACCCCTGGACGGGACCAACGCCCGGGAGCCCCGGCAGGCGATCGAGCTGATGTTGGCCCATCGCTCCGCGGGCTACGACTTCCAGACGGTCCAGGGAGGGATTCCCCTTGCCGTCTGGGATTCCCTCGCGGAGGAGGCCCATTCCCGGGGCTATGCCTTCGGAGGCCTCATTCCGGATTCGGTCGGGTTGCGGCGCGCCCTCTCCAGCGGGATCTCGAATGTGGATCACATGGACGGGTTCCTGGAGGAGGTGGTCTCCGACCCCGTCCGCGCCCGTCTGGAGCGGGGACGCGCCGTTCCCCTGAAGGAGATGCTGGAATCGGCGGAGGGGAGGAAGATGAGGGCCATGGCGGCCCACACCCGCTCCAGCGACACCTGGGTGGTTCCGACCCTTCAGCTCTGGGCGAATCTCCACCTTCCCCCGAACGTGGATTCGGTCCTGGCCCTCCCCTCCATGGCGTACGCTCCCCCGGAGCTGAAGGAGCACTGGGTCCGCCAGAAGGAGGCCCGGCCCGGGACGGAGCCTGAGACCGCGCGGCTGCTGGTGGAAGTCCGGGGGCAGGTGTGGCGCGCCCTGGCCATGGCGGGAGTGGGGACGCTCCTGGGATCGGGATCCCCCGAGTCCTTCCTGCTCCCCGGATTCTCCCTGAGGGAGGAGATGGCCAGCATGGAGGCCGCTCGCCTCACCCCCTACGAGATCCTGGTGGCGGGTACCCGCAACGTGGGGGAGTACGCCCGGGGCGAGCTGCGGGAGGCCGGTGATTTCGGGACCGTGACGGAGGGGAACCGGGCCGACCTGATCCTGCTGAAGGGGAACCCCTTCGAGAGCCTGGACCACCTCTGGGACCAGGCTGGGATCATGGTTCGGGGGCGGTGGATCTCCCGGGGGGAGATTGACGCCAGGTTGGCCGGGATCGCGGAGAGGTATGGAGGCTGAAGGAGGGGAGGCGCCGGCCCGGAGGGTGGGGTGGAAGCCCGGTCCGGCGCCGGGAAGCGCCGGACCGGTGGGATCAGCCTAGGGATTGATCACGATGGGCACCACCGCATTCGGCCGCTGCAGGAAGCCGGGAATCGCCGCCGAGACCGTCGTGTTGCCGGCGGTCAGGGGGTCGAAGGCCACCCCCCCCAACGCCACCGAGGTGGGAGAGGAATACCCCCCCGCCAGGATCTGGACCGTCCGGGCGGCGGCCGATCCCGCAAGGGTCGTGAGCTGACCCACCGCCGGTGCACTGCTGGTGATGGTGGCCGTCACCGCCGTGCCTCCCGCCCGGATGGGCTGCACCGTCACCCCACTGTAGTAGAGGTCCGAAATCCCCACGTGGACCTGGAAGGGGTCGTCCGCAGCGGCAGCGCCGAAGGTGGAACCCAGGCCAACGATGGCGAACATGGGTTGGACCACCGTCCAGCTCGCGGTGCCATCCGTGAACCCGGCGGCGGTGGCCGTCACCGTTGCGGTCCCCGTCGTGCCCTCCACGCCCTGCACATGGAAGCTCACGTAGGCAGTCCCGTTCGGAACGACCACGTCTATGAACGTGGTCCCCGCCGTGGTGGCGTTCGGCGACACCTGGAGCACCGACGGGGCGGAGCTGGTGATCCGGACCGTGACTCCACCGTGCTGGGAAGCCCCCAGCGAAAGGCTCGTAGCGGATTGGAGGCCGGCGCCCACAGTGCCGGTGGCCATGGTGATCCCGGGCGCCGACACCGTCATGGCCACGGTGGCGTTGGGGCGAGGAGCGAAGCCCGGAATGGCGGCGGTGACGGTGGTGTTCCCCGCCGTGAGGGGGTCGAAGGCCACCCCGCCCGCCGCCACCGACGCCGGGGAGTAGGAGAGGCCCACCGGGATCGTCACGGTAGCCGTCCCGCCCGTGCCCAGGGAGGTAGTGAACTGCCCCACGGCGGAAACGCTGCTGGTGAGGGTGACCGTTCGCGCCGTACCCCCGGCCCGGACGTTCTGGCTGGTCACCCCGCCGTAATAGACGTCCGACACCCCCACGTAGACCTGGAAGGGGTCATCGGGCGAGAAGGTAGTCTGGTTCGAGGCCAGGCCCGAGATGGAATACATGGCCTGCTCAACGACCCAGTTCCCCGATCCCGCTGTGAATCCGGGGGCGGTGGCCGTGACCGGCACCGTGTCGGGCACGGCCACCCCCTCCACGCCCTGGACGTGGTAGGTGAAGGAGCCCACTCCATTCGCCAAGGGCACGTCGATGAAGGCCGTACCGGGCATGGTGGCGTTGGGGGACACCAGGAGGCTTGCGGGGTCCGCGCTCTCCACCCGCACCGTCACGCCACCGTGCTCGGAAGCTCCCAGGTAGACGCTGTAGCTGGTCTGGAGCCCGCTGCCCACCCTGCCGGCGTACACCGTGATCCCGGGCGCGGACACCGTCACAGGCACCGTGGCGTTGGGGCGCTGGGCGAAGCCCGGGATGGTCGCCGAGACCGTGGTGGTTCCGGCCGTGAGCGGGTCGAGGGCCGCCCCGCCCGCCGCCACGGACGACGGCGAGTAGGAGAAGCCCACCGGAATCGTCACGGTCGCCGTCCCGCCGGAGCCCAGGGAGGTCGTGAGCTGTCCCACCGCCGGGTCGGCGGAGGTGATGGTGGCCGTCACCGCCGCGCCCCCGGCCCGGATGTTCTGGCTGCTCACGCCGCCGTAATAGAGGTCCGAGATCCCTACGTAAACCTGAAACGGATCATCGGCGGTGAAGGTGGTCGTGGTCGCATTCAGGGACACCAGGGCCAACATGGCCTGCTCAACGACCCAGTTCCCCGATCCCGCGGTGAATCCGGGGGCGGTGGCCGTGACCGGCAACGTGTCGGGCACGGCCACCCCCTCCACGCCCTGGACGTAGTAGGTGAAGGAGCCCACTCCATTCGCCAACGGCACGTCGATGAAGGCCGTACCGGGCGTGGTGGCGTTGGGGGACACCAGGAGCACACTGGGGTTGGAGCTCTCCAACCGGACGGTCACTCCCCCGTGCTGGGCCCAGCCCAGGGTCACGCTGGTGCTGGTCTGCAGGCCCCTGCCCACGGTCCCACCGTAGATGGTGATGCCCGGCTGCGGGTTGATGTACACCGTCGTGGCATCGGAAACCACAGAGGGTGCCGTAGCCGTGATGGTGGTGGCGCAGGGGGCGGCGGCGCTCCCTCCGTAGCTCACCGTGGCATTGGTCTGCACCAATCCCGCCGGGATGGTCACGGGCGACGGGACGGTGGCGCAGGTGGCGTCGGCGGGGCTGAGGGAGACGCTGAGTCCGCCCGCGGGCGCCGCGATGGGGATGCCCTGGCTCTCGAGCCGGACGTTCAAGGTCCCGGTGTAGGTGCGGGGGAAGGTGACGCTCCCCTCCAGGATGTTCAGGGAAGCGGTCACCGACACCGTGGTCATGTCGGACCCGTAACCCACGGAGGTCACGCTCACGGTAGTCATCCCGGGGAGGATCCCCTGGATGGTGGCGTTGGCTGACAGCGCCCCCGCTGGGATCACCAGGCTCATGGAGGTGGGGTTGGCAATCCCCGGGCTCCCGCTCAACACGGTGAGCGCCAGACCGCCCGCCGGCGCAGGTGCTGAGAGCGAGATCGGCAGCGACGCCGTGCCACCGAAGGGTACATTCAGCGCTGTGGGCGTCCCCACGATTGCCAGCACGATGTGGACCGTGTCGGCCCGGACGGTGCCCGTGCCGTCCGTGACGGTGGCGGCGATAGTGTGGGGCCCGGGGGAGAGGGTGAAGCTGGAGAAGCTCCCGCCCGTGCCGATGGCTCCGTTCCGGTTCGAGGTCCAGGCGATGGTGGCCGTCAGGTCACCGTCCTCCGCGTCGGAGGCGGCGGCCGTGAACTGGATGGTGTCACCGGGATCGAAGGTCGCCCCCTCCGCCGGGGCCGCGATGGTCACAACGGGCGGCGTGCTGAGGGGAACGTAGACCGTGACGGAGTCGGCGTCGTTGGCCGGGATGCTGTCCCGCTGATCCAGGCTCAGGAGCCCGGCCCGATTGGTGATGGAGGTCCCGGCGAACCCCGTCTGGACGGTGGCGTAGGTCGTCAGCACCGCCGAGTCGGCAGGGGCCAGGGAGGGGATGGTCCACTGATGGCCCCCCACCGTCCCCGCGCTCGGCCGGATGCTGTCGGCAGCCATCCCCGTCGGCACGGTGTCCGCCACGGTCACCGCGGTGGCCGTTCCCGGCCCGTGGTTGATCACCGTCACACGGTACTGCACCTGGCTCCCCTCGAGGGGGAGGGGGTTGTCCACCGTCTTCTGGATCTCGAGGTCCAGAGGCCGCCGGTCCACCGTCACCGTAACGGTTGCCGTGTCGTTGGCGGCGTACGTGTCGCCCTGGTCCAGGGAGACCAGGTAGGCCTGGTTCGCGGGGGTGGTTCCTCCGGACCGGTCGGTCACCAGGACCGCCAGAACCAGGTCGACGGTGTCGCCCGCCGCCACCGCCGGGATCGTCCATATCCCTGTGGCCGGCACGTAGGCGCCCAGCTCCGTGGTCACCGACACCACCGTGTCGAAGGGGGTTGCCAGCAGGTCCCTGACCACCACATTGGTAGCCTCGACGGATCCGGTGTTCACCACCCGCACCGTGAAGGTCACCGTGTCCGTCTCTACCACCGTGGCGGGGAGTGCCGACTTCAGCACCGCGATGTCGATGGGTGCGGCCGCCACGGCCACCCCCGCCACCGCCAGGTCATTGGAGTCGTTGGGGTCCACCTGGTCCTGGGAGAGGCGCAGGATCCGGTTGAGGACCGTCCCACCCGCCCCCTCGGGCCCCACCAGCGCCCGCAGGGTGGCCACCAGCGTGTCCCCCACCCGGAGGGTGTCGGCCCGGAATTGGCCGAAGGCGATAGGCACCACGCCGGGTGGTACCACCAGCTCCAGGGAATCCAGCCCGGTGGGGAGGGTGTCGAACACCTGGACGTTGGTGGCATCCGCCGGACCGTGGTTCACGATGGTCATGGTGAAGACCACCGTGTCCCCCACCGCCGCCGTGGGCCGGTCCACCGTCTTCGCCACCCCCACGTCCGCCTGCTCCTGGGAGGAGAGGACCTCCAGGGAAGCACTGCTCTCGTTGTTCGCGGGAGCCGGATCCTCGACACTCCCCGTCCCGGTGATCCGGGCGGTGTTCACCAGCGTCCGGCCCGCGTACCCGGCCTCGACCTCCACCTGGAGAGCCAGGGTGGCGGATCCGCCTGCCACCAGGGGGAGGTCCCAGGTAAGCGTCCCCGGGTCGAAGCTCCCGGCGCTGAAGGTCCCGTCGAGGAACCGCAGCCCGGGGGGAAGGGCGTCCACCACCTGCACCCGATCGGTGTCGAAGGGGCCGGCGTTCCTCACCGCGACGGTGAAGGTCAGGGTGTCCCCTTCCGCGGCGAGGGTCCGGTCCGCCTCCTTCAGCACGCTCAGGTCCGCCGTGGGGCGGAGCACCGCGACGGAGGCTGTAGCCCGGTCATTGGACGGATTGGAGTCCTGGAACCCCTCCCCCGGAGTCACCCGGGCCACGTTCACGAGCGTTTGCCCCCCGGCTCCCACCACCGCCCGGGCGGTCAGCACCAGCGATGCCGTGGCGCCCGGAGCCATGGCCCCCACCTCCCACCTTCCCGTCCCCCCGTGGAAGCTCCCCACATCCGGCACGGCCCCCATCAGCTCCAGACCCTCCGGGAGGCTGTCCACCACCGCGACCCCCCCCACCGCCACCCCGCCCACGTTCCGCACGCCAAGGGTGAACACCACTTCCTCGCCCTCCAGCACGGAAGGCCGGGAGGAGAGCTTCGTCACCCTCAGGTCGGCGGGGTGGGGGTCCACCCGGACCACCCCCTGAGCCCTGAGGGTGGTGTCGGCCACCGCCACGGCCTCCACTACCCCGTCTCCCACCGCCAGGGACTCGAACCGCCCGCCCCCCAGCGACCGGAGGATCTCCGGCGTGAGCGTCCGCCAGGCCACCTCCGCCCCCGGGATCTCCTCCCCCCTGCCATCCAGCACCCGGGCAAGGAACGCCGCCACCGCCCCCGGCCCCACCACGGCCACCTGATCGGGAACCACTACGACCTCGGCCGCCCGGGGGAGGATCGTGATGGCCGCCGTGTCGGCGTGGAGCCCGGCCGTCGCCACCACCTGGGCTACCCCAGGCAGCAGCCCCTCCACCGTCGTCCCGGACAGGGAAGCGAGCGCAGGATCCAGAGCGAGCCAGAACACCGTGAAGGACCCTCCCGACCCATCCGTGCTGACCTGAGCCGAGAGGTTCGCCCGATCCCCCTCCAGGAGGGTGGCCGGCGCCTCCGTGATGCGAATGCCCGTTACCGAGAAGTTGCCCAGGGGTCCCTTCACGACCTCCACCGAGGCCGGTTGGGAGGTAACCCCCGGCTGCACCGAGATGGGCGCGGTCCGCCCGCTGAACTCCACGGTCTCCGCTCCGGAGGCGTCCACATGGATCAGCTCCAGGTAGACCACCACCTGCACGTCCGTCCCTTCGACCGCCACGTCCAGACCGATGTCCCAGGAGGACGCCGTGGGGGAAACGTCCAGCACCGTGGACCCGAGAACGGCCCCGTCCGGTACCCTCTCCGCCCGAGCCCGGATCCTGTTGACGGGACGGGCAGCGTCCTCCTGGGAAGCCAGGATGAGGGACGCCTGGAGGGGTAGGTCCAGAAGGACCCGGCCCCCGGCCAGTCCCAGGGGCGCGTCCCCATCGACGCACGACCCCAGCAGGACGAGGGCCAGCAGGGTGGAAAGGAACCGTTGAATGGAAGGTGCCATGCCGTGGATGGGGGGTGGCTGCGCGTGCGGGGGCCGGCTCCACGACCGGAAGGAAATCCCCGAGGCCCGTGGACGGCGACCCTGAAGTCTGTCAGGGATGGCCGCTAAAGGCAAGAGGAAAAAATATTTTTCTGAGAAAATGGCTTTACGAGAAGAGGATGTCCCGACCTGCCGGGCGCTTCACCCAACGATCCCCACCACCTCCTCGAAGCGGTAGGCCCCCACCGCCGCCGCTTCCACCGATCTCTCCTTCCCGCTCCAGGCCCGGATGCTCAACCTGAGCACGCACGTTCGGGCGACCTCCTCCGGCGTGATGGGCTGGTAGTCGGTGCCGGCCTGGAGGTGAGGGGCGTACTTCTCCATGAGGAGCCGGAGCCCATGCTCCGCCTCCACCGGATCCTCCACGACCATCATCTCCCCGGAGACGGCGACGCTGGCGTACTCCAGCCCGAACTCACCCGCCTCGTCGGCCGGCAGGAGCCGGCCCATCTCGAAGACCGTCAACGCCGCCGGCACTCCCTCCCCGGGCCCCGCCTCCAGGGCACCCCCCACCTCCCCGCCGTGGGCGCCGTGGAGGTAGATGGCGTTCCTCCCCGGGTCGAAGACATAGAGGCGGGGAAGGCACAGGGGGCGGCCGTCCCGGACCAGCGCCAGGACGGCGGCCCCCCCCCGGGCGAGGAAGGCCCGGATCCACTCCTCGTCCCTGGAACGGTCCCCCCGGCGGGGGTGAAGGTGCTGGGGCGTCATTCGGGAGTTCCTCTCTTCGAGTGGCTTGGGAGGGGGGAGGGGGGTTTCCGCCGTCAACGGCCGGAGCCGTCGAGCTCCCCGATGGTGGCGGTGGAGGGTCCCCGCTCCCTCTGGATGCGCCGGGCCGCGGTCTCCGCTTCCCTCCAGGCCCGAAGGACGTTCTCCCCGGCCACCTTCCTGAGCTCGTTCTCCGTCCACCCCCGCCGGGAAAGCTCCGCCAGCAGTGCGGGGAAGGTGGAGACGTCCTCCAGCCCGGTGGGGGTGGAGGAGATTCCGTCGAAATCGCTTCCGATCCCCACGTGGTCCACCCCGGCCACCCGCCGGACGTGCTCGATGTGGTCCGCCACGTCCGCCAGCGTGGCCCGGGGGGCCTCCAGGGGACTCCCCGAGAAGGTCCGGACCGCCTCGCTCACGAAGGAGGGCACGAAGGTCACCATGACCACCCCACCGTTCCCGGGAATGCGCCGCAGGATCTCGTCGGGGACGTTCCGGGGGTGGTCGGTGAGGGCCCGGGCGGAGGAGTGGGAGAAGAGGACCGGCGCCTCGGCGATCTCCAGGACGTCGCTCATGGTGGCGGGGGAAACGTGGGAGAGGTCCACCAGCATCCCCAACCGGTTCATCTCCCTCACCACCTCCCGGCCGAAGGGGGTGAGCCCCCCGTGTCTCTCCTCGTCGGTGGCGGAGTCGGCCCAATCGATGGTGCCCCCATGGGTGAGGGTGAGGTACCGGGCCCCCAGGTCGTAGAAGGCCCTGAGCGCCCCCAGGGAGTTCTCGATGGCATGGCCGCCCTCCATCCCCAGCATGGACGCGATCTTCCCCGACCCGAAGATCCGCTCCACGTCCGAGACCGTGAGGGCGAGCTCCAGGTGGTCCGGGTACCGGGCGATGATCTGCCGGGCGATGTCGATCTCCTCCAGCTGCACCCGGGCCGCCCCCTCCTGCACGGCCTCGAAGGGAACGTACACCGACCAGAACTGGGCCCCCACCCGTCCCTTCCGCAGACGAGCGAGGTCGGTGTGCCCGGGGGTGGCTTCCCGGAGATCGTACGCCGCCACGTCCATGGGAGCCCCCTCCTGGCCCCGGATCTCCCAGGGAAGGTCGTTGTGCCCGTCCACCAGAGGGGTCGTGGCCAGGACCCTGAGGGCGACCGCCAGGTGGGGATCGGAGGGCCCGGCGGGGTCGGTCTGGGCGCGAGCGGGGGCTGGGGCCCCGGAGGGCACCAGGGCCAGGAGGAAGAGGAGGGTCGGGGTGCGCATGATGCTCCGTATCGGCTCGGGGACACACGAGAGCCGCCGGCCGGC
>JBFYZD010000033.1:0-5290 GCA_041309685.1 Gemmatimonadales bacterium
CCCGGAAACCCGGGGCCGCCCCCTTCGCGTTCTCAGACCGGCGCCACCAGGATCCGCAGGATCGGATAGGTGGATCCCACCTCCAGGAGAGAGGCGAACTCCGGGACCGCCGCCAGCCCCCACATGGACTGGGGCTCCAGGAGGCTGGGGATGAGGTTCGCCCGCAGGCCCTGGCACCAGACCACCACGTACCCCGCGGGCACCCCCCCCGTACTCCGGTCGGCCGTGACCTTCACGTCCAGGAAGTCCTTGTCCTCCATGGTCCCCTCGTCCACCCGGTTGATCCGGTAGGACTCCACCGTCCCCTCCAGGGGGACCTCCAGCGTGGTCAGGGGGATCCCGTGGCGCTCCAGCACCTGGAGGACGTCCTTGAGGTCGGCCGGGATGGCGTACCCCAGGGGGCGAGCCACCGAAAGGGTGGTCTCCACCCGGGGGAAGAATGCCTCCACGACCAGGCTGTCCCGGGCGCCGGTCTCCACCCCCACGACCCCCACCGTGACCGTGGGCCGGGCGGGGTCCTTCACGTAGTCCATGACCAGGGCCACCTCGGCCTCGGGCGCTTCCACCAGGGTGGCGCGCTCCCGCTCCACCATCCCCTTCACCTCGCCGGCGTGCTCGGCGAAGTAGGTGAGGAACGCCTTCATGGTCTCCAGCTGCTGCCGGGCCCGCTCCCGGATGTTCTCCGACACCGTGAGCCCGTTCTTCCCCTCGATGAGGAAAGAGAGGGTGTTGTAGATCCCCGTGCTGTTACGCCCGTCGTTCAGGGCGGCGGTACTGTAGCGGAACCGCTCCCGGGGACCGTCGGTGACCAGGTAGCGGTGGAGATCCACGTCCCGCGTCAGGAGCATCTCCCGCATGGCCGCGATGACCGTCTCGCCCCCGTACTCCCGCAGCCGCTCGGCCATGTTGGGATTGGAGAGGGCGTCGATCTGCTGCCCGAAATCCTTCCGGTATCCCTCCTCCGTCCACGCGCGGGAGGTGATCCCGTACTCGTGCACGTCCAGCGCCACGTGCGGCATGAGCCGGTTGAAGACGGCGCGGACCGCCGCCACCTCCGAGGTGGAGAGGACGAGATGGTCCCGGTTCAGGTCCATCCCGGCTGCGTTCTCCCGCTGGCGTAGCTCCGAGCCGTCGGGGTTCACCTGGGGGATGAGGTAGAGGTCCACCGCGGGCAGGAACCCGGTGAAAGCCCCGGTGGCGATGTCCCGGGCCAGGGTGATGGCCGCCTCCTTTCCCGAGGGCTCGTTGCCGTGCTGCTGGGCGAAGATGAAGACTTTGAGCTTCTCCGCCGCGGGGGCGCCGGAGGGATCCTGGAAGTGCAGGAGCACGATGGGACGTCCCTGCCCCGAGCGTCCCACCTCCTCCATGGTGAAGGCTCCCGTACCCGCCTGGAGCTCCTCCAGGAAGGCCATCATGGCCTCGTGGGAGGTCAGGGAGTCCGCCCCCGCCTCTTCCAGGGGTGTGGTATAGGCGGCATCGGCGCAGCCTCCGGCCAGCAGGAGCGCCGGGAGAAGAAGCGGAGCGGCAGACTTCAGCCGGTGAATCATCATCGCTCAGTTTCCTCCCAGGATTCGGTTCACCTCGGCGGTGAGGGCGGCCAGCTCCCGGCGCAGCACCTCATGCCGCTCGATGGCGTCGCGGCCCACCTTCTGGTCCCCTCGGCTGGTCATCCCCGCCAGGTAGCGGATGTTCTCCTGGAGACCCGGCTGGGCGTAACGCACGGGCCCGGTGACGAGCTTGTCCTGGATGGCCCGGAGAGCCTCGGCCCGGGACCCGGAAGCCGTCCCCATCGCGTCCCGTACCCGAGCGACCAGGGCGTTCACCTCCTCCACCATCGCCCGCATGGTCGTGTTGTGCTGGAACTGCTCCTCCAGGTCGGCGGCCGTGAGCCCCTCCTCGGCCAGGCGGGGATCGATGAGGACGGTGAAAGGCTGGGTCAGGGTGGTGCCGTCCACCGTGAGCCGGACCACATACTCCCCGGGAGGCGCACCCAGTCCCGACTCGTGTTGCACGTCCCACACGAAGCGGTTGTGGCCGGCGTTGGCCGTCACCGTGGGCCGGGCCATCCCACCCCGGCCTCCCGCTCCCCGTCCCGCCATCATGGCCTGCTCGGGGGTCATGGCCCCGGCCCGGGGGGCCGCCGCCGGCCCGGGGGTGCCGCTGTAGCTGTTCACCCGCTCGCCGTTCGGCTTGAGGATGTCAAGGGTCACCGCCCCGCCGGGCGCGGAGGGGAGGTAGTACTCGATGTTGGGGCCCAGGATGTTGGCGCCGGTGCGGGTCCGGTAGCCGTCCCGGGGCTGGTAGAGGAAGGGCCGATCGGTGCGGAGCTGCGGGGTGATCTGGGCCAGCGCCGAGACGTTGTCCAGGATCCAGATGGACCGTCCCTGGGTGCCCACGATGAGGTCCTTGCGGAACACCTTGAGGTCCGCCACCGGCACGTTGGGGAGGTTGAGCTGGAAGGACTGCCAGTGGGCGCCGTTGTCGAAGGAGATGAACATCCCGAACTCGGTGCCGGCGTAGAGGAGCCCTTCCCGGTCCGGGTCCTCACGCACCACCCGCACCGGCCAGTCCTCGGGAATCCCGTTCTTCCCGTCGGTGAGAAGCGTCCAGGTGGCCCCGTAGTCGTCGGTCCGGTAGATGTAGGGCCGGTAGTCCCCCAGCAAGAAGCGGTGAACCGCGTAGTAGGCGGAGGCCGGCCGGTGGGGCGAGGGCTCCAGGAACTGGACCCTGCCTCCCTCGGGAAGGTCCGGGGGCGTGATGTTCGCCCAGTGGGCGCCGTGGTCCCGGGTGAGGTGGAAGAGGCCGTCGTTGGATCCCACCCAGATCACGCCCGGCTCGAGCACGGACTCCCGGATGTTGTAGACGGTGCTGTACACCTCCTCCCCGGTGGCGTCCCGGGTGATGGGCCATCCGGAGGCCCGCTGGCTGTGGGGCGGGTTCCAGGTCAGGTCCGGCGAGATCGTCTCCCAGGTGACCCCCAGGTCCCGGGTGCGGTGCACGTGGTTGGAGCCGTAGTACAGCACCTCCGGATCGTGGGGCGACACCTCCATGGGGGAGACCCGCTGAAAGCGGAGCACGAGGTTGGCCATCTCGTTCCCGTAAAGGGACTGGGCCCCGATCCAGTAGCTCTTCTCCTGCCCGGTCTCCGTGTTCAGCCAGGAATACTGCCCCTTGCAGGAGCCGTAGACGATGTTGGGCCTGGTGGGGTGGGGCATGATGGGCCCCGTCTCGCATCCCGGCCCCGTCCACCAGTCCACGCCCTGCTCGCCCCCGTCGGCCAGGCTGGAGAGGATGTGGGTGCCGTCATCCTGCTGGGGGAAGTAGAGCCGGTAGGGGAAGCGCTCGTCGGTCCAGACCCCGTAGGTCTCCACCGTGGGCTGGTTCATCTGGGTGGACCAGGTGCGCCCGCCGTCGGTGGAGACGTTGGCCCCTCCGTCGTTGGCCTGCACCATGATGCGCCCGTCGTTGGGGCTCACCCAGATGTCGTGGTTGTCGCCGTGGGGGGTGCGCAGCGTGGTCCAGGTCACCCCGCCGTCGGTGCTCTTGTAGAAGCTCTCGGCCCCGCCGTAGACCGTGTTGGGGTCGGTGGGATCGGCCCCCAGCGTCGTGTAGTAGAAGGGACGTTGGATCATCCCCGCCACGTTGCTCACCATCTGCCAGCTCTCCCCGTAGTCGTCGGAGCGGTAGAACCCGCCCCCGGGAAGGGCCTCCACCAGGGCGTACACCCTGTCGGGCTTGGCCGCCGTCACCGCCAGGTTCCCCTTTCCGATGAGCTCGGTGGGTAGCCCGGCCCTGACGGTCTTCCACGTCTCGCCCCCGTCGGTGCTCTTGTAGAAGCCGCCCTCACGCGACCCGCTGATGATGGTCCAGGGCTTGCGCTCGATGCGGTTCATCCAGGCGTAAACCACGTCGGGGTTGCCGGGCTGGAGCTCCACGTCCATGGCCCCGGTGCTGTCGTTCATGAACAACGTCTTGCGCCAAGTCTTCCCCCCATCGGTGGTCTTGTAGACCCCCCGGTCCGGCGTGGGCTTGAAGATGTCCCCGTTGGCCGCCACCCAGACGATGTCGGGGTTGGTGGGATGGATGCGCACCGCCCCGATCTGCCCCACGTCGCGGAGCCCCGCGAACTGCCAGCTCTCCCCGCCGTCGGTGCTCTTGTACACCCCCCGGCCGGTGGAGACGTTGCTCCTCACCCCGTCGGAGCCGGTGCCCAGGTAGATGACCCTCGCGTCCGAAAGGGCCACCGCCACGTCCCCGGTGGAGCCCAGGGGGACCTTTCCGTCGGTAAGGGGAACCCAGGTGGCGCCGTTGTCGGTGGTGCGGAAGAGTCCCCCGCTGGCCACGCCCATGTAGAAGGTGGCGGGCTGGGAAGGCACCCCGGTGACGGTGGTGCTGCGGCCGCCCTGGTTCGGCCCCACCAGGCGGTACTGGAGGCCCTGGAAGAGGGCCGGATCCACCCGGTCCATCAGGGGGGCCCTGGAACCCTGGGCCTGGACGGGCGTCGTCATCGGGCAGAGGGCGGAGAGGGCCAGGATCGTGAGGGCGAGAAAGCGAGGCATGGTGTCCCCCCGGATGGGCTCATAAGGAAGTGAGATCCCTTTGGCGGGATCGGCGTGGTACCAAACCTGTAACTTGAGGGGCCGGAAGGCCGGAGGGCAAGTTGGCCGCCCCCTCAGGGCCGGAGCCGGTCGTAGATGTTGTCCTTGTGCTCGGAGCAGAGGCGGGTGAAAGGGGAAAGCTCGCCGGGGCGGGCTTCGGCCAGGCGCCGACTCAGCTCCCCGGAGAACTCCACGTGGCGCGCCAGGGTCGCCGACACGTAGTAGATCACCCGGTTCCACTCATCCCCGTAGTGGTGGCCGAGGTACCCCCAGTCCAGGAGCCATCCCTCCGCCGCCAGGAGAAGGCCGGAAAGGGCCAGGGCAGAGCGTGTCAGGGGGCTCGTCTCAGGGCGTAGGGTTGGAAGGCAAGGGCGCCGGCGGCAGGGCCCTCACCGGCGCCGCGTCCCCTCCCGCTGGCGAGCCGCCAGCTCCACCAGGCGGCGCAGCTCCTCGAAGGGGTTCTCGGCGTCGTCCACCTGGAGGCGGAGCACCACGTCGTTGTTCAGCCACACCCCGCCTCCTTTCCTCACGATGAGCATGGCCGCCGACTGCATCCCCCGGGTATCCCCGCCCGCGGCCTGCCCGGCCTCCAGCGCCGCCAGGAGCCGGTAGGAGAGGTGCCCTTCCGTGGTCTCGAAGGCCTGCACCATGCCCTCCACCACCGCGGGGCCGGCCAGGATGTTGCCCTGGGC